>CAIPYC010000067.1 GCA_903869185.1 uncultured cyanobacterium
ATTTTTTAGCTCCCCCTTTTTCCAGGATATGCTGAGCCTTTCTTTCATCAAGAGGCAATTGATCCAAATCTATTTCTATGTTTTGATTCTGTTTGATTAATTCTGCTGCTTTCTGGATTGTTGTCAGGTTCTTGAGTCCCAAAAAGTCCATCTTCAGTAGACCTAGTGATTCAAGGTCCTCCATAAAATACTGGGTAATCACAGCACCATCTTTGTTCATCTGCAAGGGTACTATTTCATCGAGAGGATCTGCAGAAATCACTACACCGGCGGCATGAACCCCAAAAGTCTTATTGGTTCCTTCAATGCGGATGGCCATATCCACCCATCGCTGTACTGTTATATCGTTGTCGTAACGTTCTTTAAATTCCGGCGTTGGTGTCTCATCCGAAATCATCATTTTGAGAGGAGTTGGCTTCCCTCTGGTAACCGGAATCATTTTGGTCATCTTGTCTGATTCGGCATAAGGAATATTAAGCACTCTGGCTACATCTTTCAAGACGGCTTTAGATGTCAATCTGTTGAAAGTGATGATCTGTGCAACGTTGCTTTTACCATATTTTTGCGTTACATAATCTATCATCTCATCCCGTCTGTCGATGCAGAAATCAGAATCGATATCAGGCATGGACTTTCTCTCAGGATTCAAAAATCTTTCAAAGAGCAAACCATGATGTACAGGATCTATGTTGGTTATTTTCAAGGCATAGGCTACCAATGAGCCAGCAGCAGAACCACGACCAGGACCTACTGGAATTCCATTATCTCTGGCGTATTTGATATAATCCCAGACCACCAGAAAATAAGACGAAAAGCCCATTTTTTGCAGCATTTTCAGCTCATATTCCAATCTTTGTCTGTAGATGCTATCTACTTCATTGATGTTGTGACATTTGAGCCGTTCTAGCAATCCATTTTTGGTGATTTCCTCTAAGTAGCTATCAATAGTATGATCGCAAGGAACCCCGTAGTTGGGGATACGAGGCTCACCCAAAATCTTGTAATACTCTACTTTTTCGGCAACTTCCAGCGTATTGGCGATTGCCTCTTGGATCACTTCATCTTCGAGATGATCTCTAAAAAGTAGCTTCATCTCTTGTGTGGATTTGAGGTATTCTGTTCCGCTATAGCGCAGTCTTTTATCTTCTGTTATCAGCTTGTTGGTTTGAATACACAAAAGAGCATCATGCGCCTCTACATCAAAACAAGAAATATAATGGGAATCGTTTGTAGCAATGATTTTAATATTTAATTTGTGGGCAATTTTTACTATCTCTACATTGATGATACGATCTGTAGCTGACCCATGATCTTGTAGTTCTAAATAATAATCATCTCCAAAAAGATCCTGATACCATTTGGCAATTGCAAGAGCTTCCCTATTCTTTCCCAAAAGGATATTTTGCGGTACCTCTCCAGCCATACAGCCACTGGTTACAATTAGACCTTCATGGTATTCTTTCAGTAGCTCTTTATTGATACAAGGTCTAGAAAAAATTCCCTTGCCTTGCATACCTTGGAGGTGAGAAATAGTTGTCAGTTTAACCAGATTTTTATAACCTTGATTTGTTTTGGCTAATACAATCTGATGATACTTACGGTTACGCTCCTGGGCTTGTATGTCTCCATTGATGATATACATTTCATTGCCGATAATTGGCTTAATATTTTTGCCACGGCATGTTTTGATAAGCTCTATTGCACCATACATCACGCCGTGATCGGTTAGGGCAATAGCCGGCATACCCAATTCAACTGCTCGCTCCACAAGAGGTCCTAACTGGGATGCACCATCGAGCAAACTATAATCACTATGAATATGTAGGCCAACAAAGGTCATGTTTTCAACAAAATATATATCTTCTAATACAGTATATTTTATTTATACTCGTGGTTTTCTATGTCTCAATCAAAAAAGGTTCAAGTCATTGGTGGTGGATTAGCTGGAACCGAAGCTGCCTGGCAGGTTGCCCAAGCCGGTATTGCTGTGGTTTTTTATGAAATGCGTCCTCTGGTTGATAGCCCTGCTCATCATACAGAAGAACTTGCCGAACTGGTTTGTAGTAATTCCTTTGGCGCAATGAGCAGTGACCGATCTACTGGTCTTTTGCAGAGTGAATTGCGAACACTTGGCTCAATTATTATGCGCAAAGCCGATCTCCATTGCGTCCCTGCCGGTGGAGCTTTAGCAGTAGATAGATCCCAATTTAGCAAAGATCTCACAGAAACGCTAAAATCTCATCCTTTGGTAGACTTCCGCCGTCAAGAAGTCAATGAAATATCCCTCGATGAGAATCTTATAACTATCCTGGCAACCGGTCCCCTCACCAGTAAACCTTTGGCTGATTCACTGGCTAAACTTACCGGTAAAGAATATTTGAGTTTTTTTGATGCCGCCAGTCCCATTTTGATAGGAGAAAGCATAAACCGGGAAATTGCTTTTATTGCCTCTCGCTACGATAAGGGAGAAGCTGCATATATAAATTGTCCGTTTAATCGAGAAGAATATCTTAATTTTTATCAACAACTGATTCAGGCTGAGCAGGCCGAGTTGAAAGATTTTGAAAGAGAAAGTGCTAAATTTTTTGAAGGCTGTTTACCAATTGAAGAACTAGCTAGAAGAGGAGAGGATACCATGCGCTATGGTCCCCTAAAACCAGTAGGATTAATCGATACTAGATATCCTAAACATAGGCCTTACGCGGTAGTTCAACTCAGGCAGGAAGATAAAGCTGGCCAACTTTGGAATATGGTTGGCTTTCAAACCAATCTACGTTGGGGTGAACAAAAAAGAATATTCCAACTGATACCTGGACTCAAAGAGGCTGAATTTGTCCGTTTTGGAGTGATGCATCGCAATACTTTTCTAAATTCCCCTGAATTACTCAAGCCTACACTTCAGTTGAGACAATATCCTAATCTCTTGGCTGCAGGACAGCTAATTGGTACAGAAGGATATATTGCGGCAGCAGCAGGAGGCATGCTTGCTGGGATCAATGCTGTTCGTTTAGTGATGGGATTAGAACCTGTAATCGTACCATCAACAACCATGATGGGCGCACTTTTTGATTTTATAAGTTCGGCTCAAGCCAAACATTTTCAGCCGATGCCTCCCAATTTTGGAATTATGCCAGAATTAGAAAAGCCAATACGTTCAAAAATCGAACGATACGGCGCTTATCGTGACCGCTCATTGTCTCAACTTAAGCAATGGCAAAATGAATATAGAATTCCAACAAATGTATCCTAAATGAAAGAAAAGATCTCAGATTGGTTAAATCGATTTTTGGTATTTGATGTATTTATTGTTTTCTTCGGTTTTATTTGGTTTATTGTAGCTGTAGTCGGTCTTTATCTGGGTTTTCCACAAATATTTGATATTTGGTACAAACTTTGGATACCGATATTTAACCCGGCTATTGGTATTATTTTTTTAGGTGTTTTTGTCAACTGGGTAATCAGTAAATTTTCCAACAAAAAAACTAGCTAGATTTTATTTTTCATAGTCTGGATCTTGAGTGCCCAGCAGTCGATCCCAGAAAGTAAAATAGAGCCCATAGTGCAAATTGTACTTCTGGTGATGGATCAGATGATGTTTTGCTCCAATGAACCAACCCAATTTTGTCCAATCGCGATAAAGCTCAAACCCAAGATGATTAACTATTGACCATATGGTCATAGTCAGCAGCACAAACATAAAAACAAAATAATGCATTGGAACAATACATACTACAACCACTAGAAATAAAGCTTGTAAAAGAGCTTCTGGTGGATCGAAAGCAAAGGAAGTCCAGGGAGTCGGCTGAGTGGATCTATGATGGCCGCGGTGAAGCAACTTAAAGAGTCTAGGTTGATGAAGACATCGATGTGTGAAGTAAAAATAAGTGTCTTGTAGCAACAAAACCATTACAAAACTTAGCAAGAGATACCATAAACCATATTTGGAAGGATCGCTATAAAAAAGGGTAATGCCTAGATCGTAACCTTCTAGAACCATAACTCCGCAAAAAGCAAAGATCACCCCAGAGACAAGGGAAAGTTCAATGTCCCGGTAGATAGATTTAAGCACAGGCGATCCCGGCTTTCCAACGCTTGCCAAGGAAACATATCTTCTTCCGATACTAGTATAGAAGAGCAGATGAACGCCACCAACTATTACAAAGTAACGTCCAGTGATCAAGGCAAAAAAAGTCAACCAATGCCACAAATATGAGAAATCTATCAAAAGAATACTTCCAAGTAAACCAATCTACTCCCTCATAATATTGCCACAAAGTTCGTTTAAGTGGGACACAATGAACAAAATATCAGTATATGATCTATAAGGAGTGTATACTATACATTTAAAGAACAAAACTAGAATGTTGTTGAGAAAGTTAAAATTGTCAGATGATCAAATAAAAAATTTAGAGAGTTATGGATGCAATAGAATTCTTTCGTCGTAGTTCAGGTGAATGGAAATCGCAAAGAACTACACATCATTTACCTTTTCGACGTTCTGAAACTGGCCAATCCCGGATCCATGTAGAAACTCTATCAGTAGATCATCCTATGGTTTCGGAAATCTGCGCATTACACAATGTTGATCCCAGTAGTGCCGTTGGTGGTGCATATGTAAGTTGGGACGGCTCCATGTCTTGGGATAAACAGGATGAGAATCATCAAGGGTCAACAGTTTTTGTCCTGGTTCCAGAGCCCGGTAATCCCCAAAAAGGTACCCTATTGAGAGAAAGGGGCTATGCCGAGATAGTTCCTGTTGCTGGTAATTATTATATTGATGGCGAAAATGCACTGGTTTTGGTAACCGAATACGAGACCATGAGCATCTTTGAGAGATTTTGGTTCGTCAATCCCAATACAAGACTACGAACCAGTACGGTGCAGAGGTTTGGTGGATTTAGCACAGCTACTTTCTGTATTGAGAGTAGAATAGATCTAGAAAATATTTCTACACCTCTTTCAAATACAATTCCTATCTACGCCCTTAGCGGTTGGTAAATGGCAAGCATACAATGGTACCCAGGACATATAGCCAAGGCCGAACGCAATCTTAAGGAACAACTCAAAAAAGTGGACTTGGTTCTAGAAGTTAGAGATGCCCGAATTCCTCTTGCTTCTCATCATCCACTTCTTCTTAATTGGATTGGCAATAAGCCTAAGCTACTGATTCTCAATAGAGTTGATCTTATTCCTGAGGTTATCAAAGATAGCTGGAGCCGTTGGTTTCGACGAACTGACGAAAATTTTCACTTCACCAACGCCAAACAGGGTGAGGGAATCAAGCCTATATTGAGAACTTGTGCCAGCCTTGGTGAAACAATCAACTCTAAACGACAAGAAAAAGGAATGATGCCGCGTGCAGTTCGCGCAGTTGTCCTGGGTTTTCCCAATGTTGGCAAATCGGCGTTGATCAATCGTCTTCTAGGACGTAAGGTTGCAGCAAGTGCCAGAAGAGTAGGAGTTACCCGTCAGCTTCATTGGGTAAGGATTTCACCAACCATTGAATTATTAGATGCTCCTGGCGTTATTCCCTCTAGATTAGAAGATCAAGAAGCGGCAGTCAAACTGGCAATCTGTGAAGATATAGGTGAGGCATCCTACGATAATCAACTCATAGCTGAAGCCTTCATTGGTCTTTTGCAGGAGTTGGAGGAAACTGAGAATCTTGCTATCCGCTATGGATTAGAAGCATCAGCCGATACTGCCGAAGATTATTTGGAAAAACTTGCCCAGCAGCGCTACCAAGATGATAAAGAAAGATGTGCCCAGGCTATTCTCAACGATTTCCGTCAAGGTCTACTTGGACCTATTGCCTTGGAACTTCCACCAGATACTCTTTGATATTATAGACAACTGACTTAGCAAGAGCATCCAAATCTCAGCCTACTTCTCGGCTGAATTTTTGTTCTAACTCCTCAGCACAAGAATATACCTCAAAAACCTTGTCCATACTGGTGAGCTCAAGCAACATTTTTATCTGTTCATTTATAGAGCATAAATACAGATCCGCTCCAGCAGTGCGCACTGTTTTCAGGCAGAGAACGAGAGTACCCAAGCCAGAGCTATCCATAAAAGTTACATTCTGAAAATCGATAACTATGGAGGTAGCACTATCTTCGAGTAAACTAACAATCTCATGGCGAAAGTTACGGCACTGAGTTCCATCCATTATTCCAGAGGGTCTAACAACTTTTATTGGAAATTCCATAAAAAACAGGTAAAACCTAAATTACTAACTCTAATCGGTTTAACTTACAAGTATTTATTTATATATGTCATAAGATTACCTCGACACATATTTAATCCCTAGAAATAGGTCTTTTGGGAAGAGAGCTGGGTTTTCGGTGACGCTCTTGATTTTGAACAGTTTCATGAATTTCTAAATTGAGAGACTGACCAGCAAGTTTAGCTGCAGTCTTTAAAACCATTCGGATAGACTGAATATTGCGCCCACCTCTTCCATAAACCCTGCCTCGCTCTTCTGGCTTGATATCTAGGCGTAGCCAAATCTTCCTTCCCTGATTATACTCTTCGCAATCTACACTAAAGGTATTGGGAAATTCCAAAAGAGGAGTAATTAAGAACTTAACCAGTTTAGAATAATCAGGCTTAATTTGATGGGAAGTTTGAGGCATTTTTAGACGTTGACTTGCTCGTAAACTTTAGATTTGGTCAGTATGCTGCGAACTGTTTCTGTAGGCTGAGCTCCTTCCTGTAACCTTTTGATGATGGCTGGAACATTTAACTTGGTCTCGTTTGTTCTGGGATTGTAAAAACCCAATTCTTCAATCGGACGACCATCACGTCGGCTAGTGGCAACCGCAGCCACAATTCTATAGCTAACCTCTCCTTTTTTGCCAAATCTCTTCAATCGCAGTTTAATCATTACCTATACATAAAAATTGACTTTTTCTATTTTGCCACAATTTTAGCTTCTTGGGAAGAGCACATGGCAAATTGATGATATGATAAATTTTCTGTGGTTATAAATCCTAACTCATGAGTAGTTTTTTTGGTAAGGTTTTTCGGATTTCTACTTTTGGAGAATCTCATGGAGGCGGAGTTGGAGTAGTTATTGATGGTTGTCCGCCAATGTTGCCGATTTGTGCCGAAGATATTCAGGTGGAATTGGATCGACGTAGGCCAGGACAAAGTAGAATCACAACTCCCAGAAAAGAAAGTGATACTTGCGAAATTATTTCAGGTGTCTTTGAAGGCAGGACTCTAGGTACTCCAATTGCTATTTTGGTGCGCAATGAAGATGCCCGTTCCCAAGATTATGATGAAATGGCTCAAAAATTTCGCCCATCCCATGCAGATGCTACTTATCAAGCAAAATATGGCATTCGAAACTGGCGAGGTGGAGGACGATCATCTGCTAGAGAGACTATTGGTAGAGTTGCAGCTGGTGCTATAGCCAAAAAAATCCTCAAACTCTTGGCTAATGTTGAGATAGTGGCTTATGTCAAGCAAATTAAAGATATTATCGCCGAAGTAGATCAATCCAAAGTTACCCTAGAAGAGGTGGAGAGCAACATTGTACGCTGCCCTGATCCTATATCTGCTAGCAAAATGATCGAATTGATAGATAAAATTAGATTGGAAAAAGATTCATTAGGTGGAATCATAGAATGTTTAGCCAGATCAGTTCCATTAGGATTAGGTGAACCGGTATTTGATAAATTAGAAGCTGATTTAGCTAAGGCCCTTATGTCTCTGCCCGCTAGCAAAGGTTTTGAAATTGGTTCTGGTTTTACAGGCACGCTTTTAAAAGGGAGTGAACACAATGACAGTTTCTACCTTGATGGGGATCGTCTGCGTACTAACACCAATCGTTCTGGCGGAATACAAGGAGGTATTAGCAATGGCGAAGATATCATTATGAGAGTTGCCTTTAAACCAACAGCAACTATCGGTCAGGAACAAAAAACAGTCACTTCTGACAAAGAAGAGACAACCCTAGCTGCCAAAGGAAGACATGATCCATGTGTTTTGCCGCGTGCTGTGCCCATGGTCGAATCGATGGTAGCCCTTGTCCTTTGTGATCATTTACTACGCCAAAGAGCTCAGTGTGGACTGGATTTGCCTAAGTTCCCCTAAAGATTGGAACATGCTATTGATTGAATTAGTCTTAGTAATTTGACAAATAAACAATACTATTTTATTTTTATAAAAATGAACAATATCCTTAAAAATTTTCTCGGCTTATCCATAATAAGCTTTAGCAGTTGCCAGATTAGTCAAGTTGCTCTGGCCGGATCATCTCCCTTTGGCGAAACCACTCTCAATCAAGCTAAAGTAGTTGCCATTGCAAGTCCTTATGGAGATAATCAATACAATCTGCTTGTCGTAGAGCAACTCAATGAAAAAAAACAGTGTTGGGCTGAAAAAGGACAAGATCCCGTCATAGTGAATCCTCTTTTATCAAAGTTTGACTTTACTGGTATATGCGGCCGTTCTACCGATAGCAATGGCTACTCAGTCCGTATTGAAGGAGAGGACTATGGCCTTGATATTCTTCTAAAAGTTGTCCGGAAGGAAACTGAGCTGGCTCTAGTTGGTATAAATCGTAAATCAGGTGAAGAAATAATCGTTGGACATACCAAAGGATTTTCACCGGGTGGCTTTTTGAAAATTCAACTCGAACCAGGCTGGCACTTTACTAGGCGTACTTATAAAGGGAGAAAGTTAGGTCATTACTATTTCAGTAAAAACAGTAATCCCGATCTACCCAGTGCTGAACCCTCACCCAAGAGCTCAACTAAGACCAAAGCAAAAACCAATAAGAAAACAAGCTCGACCAAATCTAACAATTAAAATCCAAGGCATCTTTGGTGAAGTTCTCCGAAATCCATTCCCAATCCAGTTCCGTTAGATAATCCACGGCCCAATTAGAGCAGCGTTGCATAAAGTGAAAAGGATAGGTATTAGCAATTCCTGCTACCTGCATCCCTGCTCTTTTAGCCGCTGCAATTCCAAGTGGTGTATCCTCAATCGCTAAACATTCCCATGGATTAATTTGTTGCAATTTAGATGCTGCCAAAAGATAGGACTGTGGATCTGGCTTAGCTTGATTAACTTCATCTTCACCAACAATGACATCGAAATAATCAATTATCTGCAAACGGCTTAAAACCATCTTGGCTTCCCCTTGGGTTGTTCCTGAAACCAATCCGATCTTGAAGCCCTTGATCTTAATCTCTATCAGTACCTTGAGTAGATCACAATATGTTGGTAATGAACCTAGATTTTTAATGTACTCTTGATAGGCCTTACATTTGCGTAGTATTAGTTCCTGAAGATACTGTTCACTGACCAAGCGTCCACGATTACTGAGGAGATCTGCTAAACCTCTATCTCCTCTACCTAGGCAAAACCTGTTATATTCCTTTTGAGTTGCGATAATATTTTCATCTAACAATAGATCAATACTGAGCTGACAATGAACATCCTCATCATTAATAATCACTCCATTGAGATCGAAAAGAATCGCCTTGAGTGTCATGCAGGTTTTACCGCTCTGGAGATTTGATGAACTAACCAAAGATCTTCGGTTTTAACCTCTACAAAACCCAAAGAACTTAGCCATGCATCCAGATTCCCTTGGGCATACTCTCTTATATAGGGCTCCTCAAAAATACTGGTGAGCCAGCTTGTTCGGCTGATGAGCTCTTGATTACCATCAAAAATTAAAATCTGTCCTCCAGGCACCAAGAGCCGAAATGCTTCAGCAAGAACAGACTTGATGATTTGGGTGGGCAATTCATGAAAAACAAGAGATACTGTAATGAGATTGACAGAGCCACTTGCCAAGGTTGTATTTTCAGCAATACCTTGTCTCCAATCGATAATTAAATTTTTTTGTTTGGCCCTATAGCGAGCCATAGCCAACATATAAGGAGAAAGATCTATCCCTATTACCTGACTATCAGGAAAACGCCTTTTCAAAAGTAAGGTACCACTTCCGGTTCCGCATCCGAGATCAATGATTTTCTTGGGATAACCAACTATCCTATCTAGTAAAGCTTGACGTAAAAGCGCTTCATTGGGAGGAAGAACATACTGCGTAATGGGATCATAGGTTATAGCAGCTGTAGAGCTCAAATACCCACCAGAGATCCCATGGAAGTTTTGGTTTTTATAATATTGCGGATAATTAATTGAAGGATCTCTTAGCTCCTGAATTTCCACATCCCAGTCTATTGCCCTCTGAGTCTGCTGTAACTGCTCTTTGTCTAATAAAAAAGCGTTGAAAAATGGTTTCAGAAAACGATCCCAAAGTGTATCTTTGGTCATGGCAAAATATTATCTATTAATCTAGAACAATTTTCGTAACCCAATCTCTATACTTAGGTTCACGGTCGAGCGTAATAGCGCTGAGAGTTTCCTTTAATTTATCAGTCAATGGATGACTGGTTGGGAGATTGTAATTTTCTATTTTGTTGATTGGAGTGATTTTGGCGGCAGTACCACATAGAAAAACTTCATCTGCAATGAAAAGCTCTGACTTGTCAATTATTCTCTCTTGTAATGGTATGCCCATATCTCTGGCCATAACCAAAACGCTATCCCTGGTAATCCCCTCTAGAATATCTTGATCCAGACTGGGGGTTATCAATATGCCATTTCTGACCATAAAAATATTCATACCAGTTGCCTCACAGATTTTACCCTGGGTATTGAGCATGATAGCTTCATCAAAACCAGATTCTTTGGCTTCGGTTTTAGCCAGTGCTGAGGTGATATAACCGGCAGATATTTTACCCCTTAAGGGGAAAGAACGATCTTCCTGTCTTGTCCAGGAGCTAATCCTACAAGATACGCCAGTACCAGAGAGATAATCATCCATAATCAACCCATAGAGTAAAAAACTCTTTTCTAAATCATGAAGTCGTGGCGCAATTCCCAAGCCCGAACTATAGACTAGCGGACGTATATAAAAAGGTTTATGAGGCTTATTTTGTTTGACAAAATCGACAATCAATTGATAGATTTTTTCAGCAGGTAGATCATAATGAAGAAATTTGGCACTCTGGCTCAGTCGTCGGCAATGTCGATCTAATCTAAAGAGGAGAATTTCTTGAGGATTTTGGGGATTTCTGATTCCTCTCAATCCACCAAATGCAGCAGTTCCATAGTGCAAAGCGTGGGTAGCAATGGAAATATTAGCCTCTTCAAAAGGCACGAACTGATTATTAAAGTAGGCAATTGGGAGAAAATTTTCCATATTTTGTATTTGCTTTGTCTTTGATATTATTAAATCCAGCCTTGCAAGTTAATCTTTTGTCCTTTTGAGGGAGACTGGATTTGCACTAAGTCATAGCCACTGGGCCTGGGCTGTCCTAACTTAATACTGAGAGTTTTCAATTCATCTTGATGAAAGAGCGTGATTTCAATCATATCATCACCCTGATATTCTTTAAGGCGCTCTGTCAACTGATCTGCAGTGACTTTCAAGCCATCGATGGCCAATAGTTCATCTTCTGGGCTGATTCCAGATAATTGAGCTGGCGAACCCATTTCGACAAACTTGACTACGGATTTACCATGTTCATATTGGAGTCTGATGCCAAAATAATTTTCATTTTCCCTGGGTTTAACCATCAAGCCAAATGGTTCGAGATAATCATTAAATGGTACCTCGCTTAATCCATCTAGATAAAGTTCATAGAATCTAGATAGATTTTCTCCACTGACATCTTCAATGATGTGTTGGAGCTGGTCTTCGCTAAAACCTGTCTCGCTCTGACCGAATTCTTGCCAAAGTTTTTTAAATACATCATTAAGTGATTTTTTGTTTTGATATCGATTGCGAATCAACAAATCTAAAACCAGACAAATCATTTCTCCTTTGAGATAGTAGGACATTTGACTGTTGTCACTATTGGCATCTCTGCGATAGAGCTTGATCCAAGCCTCAAAACTAGATTCGCGAAGAGATTGTACCATCCTTCCTGGAGTATTGAGATAACGATTGATATCTTTGCCAATTTTTTGTAAGCAGTTTTCTCTACTATATATACCGGCCCAACAGGGAATCAAGATGTCATAATAGCTAGTTGCTCCTTCACTGAACCAGAGAGAATTAGTATAATTTTCCTGCTCATAGTTAAACTTGGCCAAGTCCTTTGGTTTGATTCTTTTGATATTCCATAGATGAAAAAACTCATGGGAAATAAGCTGCAGCAGATTATGATATTTTTCCAGATTAGTTAGATTTAAACGACTATAGAGCAATGAGCAGCAATTCATATGCTCCAATCCACCATAGCCATTGGCACAAAGATGGAGCAGAAACATATATTGCTGATAAGGTAATCCATCAAAGAGCTTGGCCTGGGTTTCGATGATTTTACCGATATCCTTAAGAAGTGGTTGTACGTTGAGATTACCTTTGCCCCAAATCACCAATTGATGTGGTTTATCTAGAACCTGAAAATCATAAACTCTTTGAAGACCAATCTCGACTGGACTGTCGACCAGCATGTCAAAATCTTTAGCAACAAAAGTGTTTTTATGCTTCTCAAGAGGAGGAAGTACAGTGCTTATCTGCCAGTTATCATAGGGTGGTATAACTGAAAGAATGATTTGTTCTTGTTCAAATCCAGGGATAAAAAAGAACAGAGCCGCTCCATTAAAATAACCATGGCTGGCATCTAGATGATTAGTTCTAACTGAAAGTTCATTGGCATAAATTTGATACGAAATTATGATTTTTCGATGATTTTCAGTTCGAACCTGCCAATGGTTTTTATTAATTCTTGTATATGGCAAGTTTTGTCCATCTTCGGTTTTAGATTGAAAATTTTGCAAATGCTTACTGTATTCGCGTATCAGATAAGACCCCGGTGTCCAGAGAGGAAATTTGAGATCTAGACTTTCTCCTTGCCAATTATCCAACTCAAGAGCTACCTGGAAAAGATGAGACGCAGGATCTGAGATTTTCACTTGATAGGCAACTGTCTCTCTTGTCATCTTAAGATTCCACCTGCGAACAAAAATACTAAAAAATAAAAAAGACCAACCCGAACAATAATAGCCATTGGCAATAAATCCTTTTGTTTGTCAGCTGGCATTTAATACCCTTGTTCTTGCATCTCATTTGGTAACTCTAGGCAGTAACCGGCACCGTAAACAGTTTTGATATAGCGGGGATGTCTTGGTTCGGGTTCTAATTTTGTCCTTAGATGTCTTATATGCACCCTGATTGTCTCAATGTCATCATTTGGATCATAACCCCAGACATCCTTAAGGATGCTACTTGGAGCAACGGTTTGTCCATGCCTCTGAAGCAAACAGTGGAGCAATTCAAATTCCAAATGCGTCAATTTGATAGTCCGGGTAAACCAGATAGCTTCAAAACGTTCAGGAACTAATGTTAAGGGACCGTAATTGAGAATCTCGCTATGTTTTGCAGCCTGGGGAATTCGCTCGGCTCTGCGAAGCAATGCTCTGACTCTGGCCAACATTTCTTCAATTTCGAAAGGCTTATTCAAATAATCATCAGCCCCTGCATTGAAACTATCCACTTTATCTTGGATACGCCCAAGCGCACTTAGAACCAATACAGGGATATCCGAGGTGCGCGCATCTCTTCTCAATCTTTGACAAACTGTAAAGCCATCGACCTTGGGTAGCATGAGATCAAGTATTACTAAATCTGGCTGAATCTGTACTGCCAGAGCCTGTCCTTTAACTCCGTCTTCGGCATGATTAACATAATAACCAGCCATCTCTAGATTAATTGAGACCAATTCGGCAATTGCAGGATCATCATCTATTACCAATATATGAGGCATTAGTATTTAATTAGTATTTAAAAGAAGTTTTTATAAAAGCTTATTCCTCTGGGCAAAAAATCACACTGAATGCCCCTGAAACTTGGTGGAAATGATGAGTGACAGGAGTGTCACCTGGATATTATGCAGATTCCAGTGGTGCCATAGTAAGACCATCCCTGCGAAGCTGTTGGTGATAAAATTCAGCTTGTTCTTGGGGACCTACCCAAACTATAGCCAATCCATCATGATGAATTTGATTGGTAAATGTCCAGGCAAGATCACTGGTCATACCTGGGATATGTTTCATCAAGCAGTTGGCAACATGCTCAAAAGTATTGAAATCATCATTCAAGACTATCACTTTATAATTGGGATAGGTCTTGGGAGCTGATACTAAAGAAGGCTCTCGTGTTGTAGCAGGTGAAGTTACCATATAACAAAAAAAGTGGGAAGATTATGACATTGTCACTACTCCCCATCTACTTTATCTTTTAGACAGTGGTTAATTGGGGTTCGGGCCGTTTGCTATTGCGTACTCCCTCTATAGCCAAAGCGTAATCTGGCGCGTTAAACACAGCAGATCCTGCTACGATTGCGTTAGCACCGGCTTCAAGTACTTGCCAGGTATTTGCAGGCTTTAGTCCGCCATCAACCTCAATCCAAGGATCCAATCCTTGGCGATCACAGAGTTCACGCAATCTACGAATTTTGTTGGTTACAGAAGGGATAAAGCTCTGACCACCAAAACCAGGGTTAACGCTCATTATCAAAACCAAATCACAGACATCCAAGACATATTCGATCAATTCCAAAGGGGTTGAGGGATTGAGAACTACACCAGATTTTTTACCCAGTTCACGTATTTGGCACAAAGTGCGATGAAGATGGGGAGATGCATTATGTTCGGCATGAACTGAAATTATATCAGCTCCTGCTTTGGCAAAATCCGCTACGTATTTCTCGGGCTCGACAATCATTAAATGTACATCAATTGGTTTGGTAGTATAGGGACGAATGGCACTGACAATCAGGGGACCAATAGTGATATTGGGTACAAAACGACCATCCATTACATCTACATGTATCCAGTCTGCTCCTGCTGCATCAACTGCCTTGATTTCCTCTCCCAACCGACTAAAATCAGCCGATAAAATGGAAGGAGCGACAACAATGTTTTTATTAGTCATGGCTTTATTTTTTTCTTCTGCTTTTTTTGTGACAATTTCAATATACTTTTTACATTTTAACTAAGTTGATGTCTTTATTTTCGGATGAATATCTTTTATTTGAGCCAGCGATTTCTGATTCCGACGCACTACCAGTAGTATTTGCTTTTCCCAACCAATACAGCGTGGGCATCACTAGTTTAGGTTATCAAACTATCTGGTCGAAACTAGCCTCACGTTCAGATATAGATGTAAGTCGTCTCTTTACCGATATCCATGAAAGAATCCCTCAACAAGCTGAATTAGTTGGCTTTTCATTCTCTTGGGAATTGGACTATGTCAATATTATAAACTTGTTAGAATTTTTATCTGTACCCCTACATAGTAAGGATCGCAATGAGAGCCATCCTCTGGTCTTTGGGGGTGGACCAGTATTGACAGCAAATCCGGAACCATTTGCATCCTTTTTTGATGTCATCCTTTTAGGAGATGGTGAACTTCTTTTGGATCAGTTTGTGGATGCCTATCAACAGGTAAGAAATGCCGAACGCTCTCAACAGTTAACTCATCTGGCTAGTTTTCCGGGAATATACGTACCATCTCTTTATCAGGTTCATTATAAAAGCAATAGTGAATCTATTATCTCTATCACTCCTCTAGAATCTACTATACCGAGCCAAATAAAAAAACAGACTTATTCAGGAGAACATCTTTCCAGCTCTACTGTTGTTACAGAAAAAGCGGCTTGGGAGAATATCTTCATGGTGGAGATTGTAAGAAGTTGCCCGGAGATGTGCCGCTTCTGTTTAGCCAGTTATTTGACTTTGCCTTTTAGAACCCCTTCTCTGGAACATTCTTTAATTCCCGCTATAGATAGAGGTCTCAAGCTCACCAATAGACTTGGTCTTCTGGGTGCTTCAATTACTCAGCATCCTGAATTTGAGATTCTTTTAGATCATTTGAGCAAGCCAGAATATGATCATGTTCGACTGAGTCTTTCTTCAGTCCGTACCAATACGCTGACCGAAAAACTAGCAAAAACCCTGTCTAGGCTAGATAGCAGATCCGTAACCATCGCTATTGAAAGTGGCTCTCAAAGACTTCGCCTGATTATTAACAAAAAACTCGAAGATCAAGAGATTTTACGGGCTGCTGCCAATGCCGCCAAGGGTGGACTAAAAGGGCTCAAACTCTATGGAATGGCTGGATTGCCTGGTGAACAAGATGAGGATTTCAAGGAAACCATAGCTCTACTTAAGACAATTAAAAAAAATAATCCGACCTTGAGCCTCACCCTAGGATGCAGTACTTTTGTTCCCAAGGCACATACACCATTTCAATGGGATGGCGTTAGGGTCTCCGCCCAGAAAACCCTTAAGAGCATGGAGAAGGAGCTATCCAAGGCAGGAATTGAATTTAGAGCAGAGAGTTACAACTGGTCAGTCATACAGGCTTTGATTTCGAGGGGAGACCGGCGGCTGACCCCTTTGTTAGAGCTGGCTCGCAAATATGGAGATAGCCTAGGGAGCTTTAAAAGAGCTTTTAAGGACTTGAAAGGACAACTACCTGAACTAGATTATTATGTTCATCGCAATTGGAAAGAAGATGAGACCTTACCATGGCAACACTTGATTGGTCCATTACCTGAGGAAGTTTTGCTAAGACATCGTCAAGAAGCACAGAGCCATATTTAATTGAGAATTTTCAGAGCGATGAAGATAATTTTATAGTGCCTGAGCATTAAAAATAATCTAAAAATGTGTGTTATTATTGGTTGTTTGGCTAAAATGTTCTAATATAAAATCACTGGCGACTTCAAAAGATAAATTTCTTTGTATTTCATAACAAGAATCGGGATTATTGATGCGCCACGTCCGTCATTTTCCTTTGGCATCAAAAACCGATAGTTTAATGAATTAGCTAATATTCTTAAGAAATGACTTTACAAGAAAAGAAAGATTTTACCTCGAAGAGAATACCAAGTTTAGATGGATTGCGAGGGTTGGCAATCATTTTAGTTTTGATTGGACACGGATCTTACTCAATTCCACAATCTTTTTTGTCGCCCCTATTTATGTTTTTAGGTAATGGACATTTAGGTGTAAGTATTTTTTTTGTCCTAAGTGGTTATCTTATTTACACTTTAAGCGTTCAGGAATATCAGAAAACAGGAACCTTCAACTGGAAGAATTTTTATTTTAGACGAATTCTTCGTATATTTCCTGCATTTTATTTTGTACTATTAACAATTATCTTGTTAAAGGTATTTAAAATTATAATTTTGACATTACCTATGCTGCTCTCTGCAGCCACATTTACCGCCAATTACAACCTATTGTGGATAAAGTCAACTGCATTGACTGATTATTTCGTAATTGGTCATTTTTGGACGTTGGCATTAGAAGAGCAATTCTATTTAGTCTTTCCATTATTAATGATCCTTTTTCGCAATAATAGGCTACTACCAATATTAACAGTAGTCATTTTGCTTGAGCCATTTGTACGCGTTTTTTGTTATTTCCTTATACCTAGTCTAAGGGGACAAATAGGTGAAATGCTTCACACTAGTTTTGATTCCATCGGTGCCGGAGTTCTTTTGGGCGAACTACTGAGAAACGATAAGATAAAAGATAGATTATTTCGACTTGCCAATAATAGACTGATTTTATCTATTTCTATACTTTTTATAGTGTTTATCTCACCAATTTTAAATATCCATTTTAGAGGGCTCTATATGCTGACTGTTGGCAAGACACTTGAGCTTATCGGTATTAGTGTTTTGATAGTTGCGGCAATTTCTAATAGAAAAACTCTACTATTTCGTTTATTAAATTCGCGTGTACTTTCTAAAATTGGCATTCTATCATATAGTATATATTTGTGGAATAATCTATTCTTATATGATGATGGTAAACTTATTTTTAATCAATTCCCTCTTAATTTCTTATGTGTATTTGGCATGGGTATATTTTCATATTACATAGTTGAAAAACCTTTTCTTAGAATTAAAGATAGGTTCAAAAACGCAAAGAATTAGTATGCTAGTGCTTAAAGTGCGCGTAAAGAAAAAAGGAATTAAAAAACATAAAAAAAACCACCCCTATCTAGAAGTGGTTTTCAGGTAAATTAATTAAAATCAGGCAAAGGTTGACATTCTCACGTCATTGTCTGCCAGAAGATCTTGCAATTCAGTAGCATCAACTGTTTCTTTTTCAACCAGTCTTTGGGCTAATTTATCTAAGATCGCACGATTGTTTACCAGAACTGCTTTAGCTCTGTTGTAGGCTTGATCTACCAATTGGCGAACCTCTTCATCAATGACTGCTGCAGTTTCATCAGAAAAATCACGATCCGAGGCAATATCACGTCCTAAGAAGACATTACCATTCTGTCTGCCCAGAGCAACCGGACCAAGGCGATCGCTCATTCCAAAGCGGGTAACCATACGTCGGGCAACACTGCCAACCTGTTGAAGATCGCTTGAAGCGCCTGTTGTAACTTCCTCTTCACCAAAAGCTATCTCTTCAGCTACACGACCACCCAAGGCAACTGCCATCTGATTCTGTAGATAAGAACGAGAATAGAGTCCAGATTCCATGCGATCTTCACTAGGAGTGAACCAAGTTATGCCACCAGCGCGACCACGAGGAATAATAGAGACTTTCTGAACAGGATCATAATCTGGCATCAGAGCCCCTACTAATGCATGACCAGCTTCATGATATGCAACTAAAGTCTTGCGTTTTTCACTCATTACCCGGTTTTTCTTCTCAGGTCCAGCAAGTACACGATCAATGGCGTCATTGATTTCATCCATAGATATTTCGCTCAAGTTTCTTCTGGCTGCCAAGATAGCAGCTTCATTGAGTAGATTGGATAAATCAGCACCAGTGAAACCAGGAGTACGTCTGGCGATTTTATCGAGATCAACATCTTGACCGAGACTTTTACCACGGGCATGGACATTAAGAATTTCTTGACGACCAGCATAATCAGGACGATCAACCACTACTTGACGGTCAAATCTACCAGGTCTTAGTAGAGCTGGATCTAAGACATCAGGTCTGTTGGTTGCAGCTATAATGATTACTCCGGTATTACCTTCAAAACCATCCATCTCGGTTAGTAGTTGATTGAGTGTCTGTTCTCGTTCATCGTTACCACCCCCCAAGCCAGCACCTCTTTGACGTCCTACAGCATCAATCTCATCGATAAAGACGATACAAGGAGCATTTGTCTTAGCTTGTTCAAAGAGATCTCTGACTCTGGAGGCACCAACTCCTACAAACATCTCAACAAATTCTGAACCAGAGATACTGAAGAAAGGTACTCCAGCTTCACCTGCCACTGCGCGAGCCAGAAGAGTTTTACCTGTTCCTGGCGGCCCCACCAGCAGAACGCCTTTGGGGATCTTAGCTCCGATAGCGGTGAAGCGATCGGCATTTTTCAGGAAATCAACAACTTCATTTAGTTCCAGTTTTGCCTGATCAATTCCTGCTACATCTCCGAAAGTGACCTGAGTCTGTGGTTCCATTTGAACTCTCGCACGGGACTTGCCAAAGTTCATAGCCTGTGAACCGGGTCCTCCCTGAGCACGCCTTAATAGCAAGAACAAGCCACCTAAAAGAATCATTGGCAGCAACAGACTGCTCAGTATACGAAACAGGGCACTATCATCTGCCTGAGGCTGAACTGCAATATCAACTCCATTTTCGGTCAAAATATTGATAAGCTGGGGATCGTTGGGTAAATTGACAATGTAATAAGGACCGGCAGGATTAGGAACCCGGGCTTCTGTGCGGTCACTGCTTAAGGTAACTCTGTTTATCTTGTGATTTTCTACCTGTTGAATGAAATCACTATATTTCAAAACTTCCCGGTTTTGGGTTTCTCGATCAAAGAATGCAGAAGCAAGCGCGACCAGAACAATCAGCAGCAAAGCGTATAGTCCAGCATTGCGCCACTTCTTGCTATTTTTATTCACTCTATATATCTCCTAGTTACTTACAGAAGCATTCTTATTGTTGTTATTTCTATGATAGTCATAAAACGTTACAGGTCGTGCAAGGTTATTTGTTTCAAGATCCCATAGTTTTTTTAATACCCGAAATGTTGATTGACTTACTGAATTTTTTCAACTACTATAATAAAAAAGTTTCATTTTATGGTAAAGTCGTACGAAGTTAAAGGTCTTTTTGTCGGTCAAACGACCTTTGTGAGTTTCAATGAAAATGAAAAGGGGTTATCGGCATGATTGCTGACCCGTTTGCCTATTTGAGTTTTGCCCAGGATAGGAGGACTATGGACTGGGATTTAGATGGGATTATTACAAAATTGTCGCCTGCTCACTCTGCGCAATCGCAGGGATGGACAAAAGAACAAACCAATCGACCATTACCATCGCGTGAGGTTTTATTTCGTATTCTCGATCAACTACGAGCAGCCCTTTTTCCCTATCACTTTGGAAACCCTGACCTAAGTGAGGACTCGACTCACTACTTTGTCGGTCATACTCTAAATGAAGCCTTGCAGCTACTCTATAAACAGATTCGTAGAGAGCAGTGGTTACTCGGTTCTCAATTAAACTTAGAGGAAGCCCATATTGAAGCCAAAGCTCATTCTACAGTCCAGGCTTTAGCTAAGCAACTTCCTTACATTAAGACTTTGTTGGAAAGCGATATCACTGCAGCCTATCATGGCGATCCTGCAGCTAAAAGTCTCGATGAAGTGTTATTTTGTTATCCAGGCATTACAGCGATTACTTATCATCGTATTGCTCATGCTCTTTATAGTCTGGATTCCTTTTTGTTGGCCAGGATCATTGGTGAAATAGGTCATTCCCTAACGGGTATTGATATTCATCCGGGCGCTTCTATCGGGAATAGTTTCTTTATTGATCACGGTACTGGTGTAGTCATTGGCGAAACGACCATCATAGGCGATCGTGTTCGTCTCTATCAAGCGGTTACCTTGGGCGCAAAAAGTTTCCCCCGCGATGGTTCGGGTAATTTGGTCAAGGGGAATGCTCGTCATCCTATCATTGAAGACGATGTAGTGATTTATGCTGGCGCCACCATTCTCGGCCGGGTCACCATTGGCCGGGGAGCCACTATCGGCGGCAATGTCTGGTTAACTCATAGTGTGCCACCAGATAAATTCGTCACTCAAGCTCAACTAAGGCAGGAGCTTTTTGATGAAGGGGCGGGAATTTAAGATATAAGATTTTAGTGCTTTTGAATGTATCTGACTAAAAGCTCATGGAGATAATCTAGATGTTCTTTTTCGTGTTTGGCCATCAGGGAAATCCGGAGCCTACTTGTAGGAACAGTGGGCGGCCTGATAGCTGGAACAAACACCCCTTTTTCGAGCAGTGTTAAAGACAACTCGGTAGCCTCGGTTGTTTTTTTTAGTACAACAGGAAAGATCGGCGATTGGGCTTTAGTTCCCAAAAGATTGCAAAAATAGCTGATATTCTCTCTGAGCCTTTGGAGATGCTCTGGTTCTTCTTTAACTATCGCAATTGCTTTTAAGGCAGCAGCAGTATCCCCAGGAGATAGACCCGTTGTATAGATCCAACTGGCAGCTCTATTGCGCAAATAATCTATTAAAGTAGCAGAGCCAGCCACATAGCCGCCTAGGCTGCCAAGAGCCTTGCTGAGTGTACCGGTTTGGACAATCTCCACACCAGAAAAACCCCAATGCTCAACAGAGCCACCCCCAGTTCCTCCAAGGACAGCAGTGGCATGGGCTTCATCAATTAAAAGCATACTTTCATATACCTGAGAGAGATTGAGCAGTTGGGGTAAATTACACAGATCCCCATCCATGCTAAAAACACCATCACTGAGGATCAAGGCTCGTCGATAAAGCCTTCTTTGCTGTTTTAATAGGTTTTCGAGAGCCTGGCAATCATTATGGGAATATTCCCTGATAGTGGCTTGGCTGAGCCTGGCCCCATTTTTTAAGCTGGAGTGATTGTATTGATCGGCCAAAATCAGATCCCTGTTATTAACCAGCGCCGCTATTGTCCCCAGATTAGCTAGATAGCCTGAACTGAATACCAAGGCAGCCTGGCTGCCCTTGAGCTCGGCAATGGAGCGTTCTAGATCACGGTGGAGCTGTCGGTGTCCTGTAACCAGACGCGATCCCGTACTACCCGTGCCATGTTGATCTATAGCGGCAATTGCCTCCATTTTGATTCTGTACTCAGTAGCTAAACCCAAATAATCATTACTGCCAAAATTTATAGCCTCTAATCCATCGACTTTAATAAAAGGAGGACTGAGAGTTTGTACTATTTTTTCTGCCCGATGCCAGCCTGCTTGACCAATAGTGGCAAGAGATCTCCCCAGCCAGGTATAAGCTTCAAGCATAGCGAATCCCGGATTCATCCAAGCGATTGAGGGCTTCTTGCAACCTGTCGCAATCAGCAATCAAGCTCACCCTGACATAGCCTTCCCCCCCTTCACCAAAAGCATTGCCAGGTGTGACGACCACCCCGGTTGTCTGCAAGACATCCATCGCAAAGGAAGTTGACGTCGGCGAACTAGGAGGACAGGGAATCCAGAGGTACATGGTTGCCCTTGAAGGAGGAACCTGCCATCCCAATTTGGCCAAACCAGCTATGAAAAAGTCTCTTCTGAGACTATAGCGTTCTTGCACCTGCTTAACATAGCTATCAGGCAACTCAAGAGCGGTTTCAGCGGCTCTCTGGATGACGGTAAAGATTCCATAATCTAGATTGGTTTTCAGGGTGCGCAGCCCCTGGATGATATCGGCATTACCGACTACAAAACCCACTCGCCAGCCCGCCATATTGTATGTTTTAGATAGAGTATGAAACTCAACGGAGATCTTTTTAGCTTTGGGGATCTCCAGTAGACTCGTTGGCTGATAACCATCAAAAGCCAA
Source organism: uncultured cyanobacterium (assembly GCA_903869185.1). Lineage (GTDB taxonomy): Bacteria > Cyanobacteriota > Cyanobacteriia > Cyanobacteriales > Microcystaceae > CAISPN01. Next base: position 22,859 of record CAIPYC010000067.1, read on the forward strand.
TTCTGCATAACAGAGATCATGAACCAGCATAATTTCATAGTGCTGTGCAAAAGCTACTATCTCCTCGAAAAATTCTTTTGGCGCAGTAGCGGTAGTTGGATTGCTCGGATAGTTAAAGTAGAGGATTTTGGCTTCTTTGGCAATTTTTTCAGGAATTGCGCCTAGATCTATCAACCAGTTATCTTCTGCCTTGAGTAGGAGAGGATAAATTCTGGCTCCGGCAATCAGGGGACCTCGAAAATGGGGAGGATAGGCGGGACTAGGAACTAAAACCAAATCCCCCGGATTGATATAAGCTAGAGCCAGATGGGTCAGACCCTCTTTAGAGCCTAACAGGGGCAATACCTCATTGTTTGGATCGAGATCTACGCGGTAACAGCGCTGATACCATTTGGTAATAGATTTGCGAAAACTGGTAGTGCCTTCAAAGGGAGGATATCCATGACTGTTATATTGAGCCAATGCGGCAATAGCCGAATCAATCACCGGTTGTGGCGGTGGTCCGTCAGGATTGCCCATCCCCAAGTCAATCAAATCTATTCCCTTTTCCCTTGCCCCGGACTTGAGCTCATCCAACCGGGCGAATACGTAAGTAGGCAATATATCGAGGCGATCTGCGCGAGTAATCCAAGGTAAGCTCATTCTAGGGCTATCCAAACAATGTACAAAAAGTATCCCCTCATTATCAAGGTAGGCAGTCTCTATTGTCAAAATTCGCAGTCATTTGGAAAAGCTCAGACTTCTCTAGCTGGCTTATAATTTTGTTAACTGATAAAATGTTTAAGAAAAAAACAAAATGAGCAAGGATTGGCAGGAAATCAGCGGCGGTATTACAGCACCCAAAGGGTATAGAGCAGCAGGAATTGCAGTGGGCTTAAAACTCTCGGGTTCTCCGGATCTTACCTTAATTTACTCTGATGCTGATGCAATAGCAGCCGGGGTTTTTACTACATCTCAAGTGCGTGCTGCATGTATAGACTATTGTCGCCAATTACTTGCAAAAAAACCCAGTATCAGGGCGATCCTCTGTAATTCAGGTCAGGCCAATGCTGCAACTGGAGCCCAGGGTCTAGAAGATACCTTGACCAGTGCCAAATGGTTAGCCAAATCCTTGGATATCCCGACTAGTTCTATTTTACTCGCTTCTACAGGGGTAATTGGCCAGAGAATCAAGATGGAAGCGCTGGAGAGGGGAATTCCAAAAGTAGTTGCCGCTCTTTCGCCTGATGGAGGGGAGCAAGCCTCCCTATCTATCTTGACAACTGATCTGGTTCCTAAGTCTATAGCATTGGAAACCACTATCGACAACCGTCCTGTCCGCATTGGCGGAATCTCTAAAGGCTCTGGGATGATCCATCCCAATATGGCCACCATGCTGGGTTTTATCACATGCGATGCTGCCATATCTACTGGACTTTGGCAACAAATGCTCTGCCGGGCAGCCGATAAGAGCTTCAATCAGATCACTGTAGATGGGGATACCAGCACAAATGACTGCCTGATTGCCCTGGCCAATGGACAATCGCGTACTCCTGCAATCACAGAAGATGGTCCGGTTGCCCAAAAACTAGAAGCTATGCTTACCGAGGTCTGTCAATATCTAGCCAAGGCTATAGCCAGAGATGGCGAAGGGGCCACTTGCCTGATTGAAGTGAGAGTTTCTGGAACCAATGAGGATGAACAGGCCCGCCTAGTAGCCAAAACCATTGCAGGTTCCTCCCTGGTCAAATCTGCCATCTTTGGCCGGGATCCCAATTGGGGAAGGATTGCAGCTGCAGCAGGAAGAGCCGGGGTGCTGTTTGACCAGAATGATCTATCGATCACCCTAGGAGATATGCTTTTGATGGAGAACGGCCAACCTTTAACCTTTGATCGCCAATCTGCCAGTAATTATCTCAAAAGTGCTGCATCCGGCGCTTATTTAAAAGAAGATACTGTCTTGATTACAGTTAGACTGGGCAATGGTTCGGGTTCAGGTATTGCCTGGGGCTGTGACCTGAGTTATGACTATGTAAAAATCAACGCAGAATACACTACTTAACCTAGTTGGAATTGATGTGAATGAAAATACTTTTCTGTAGCCATGTTCCCCTGCGTCGCACTTTGGGCGCATCTAAACTTCTGATTGAAGTTGCCGAAGAGATGGAACCTTTAGGGTGGCAGACAAGCTTCATCACTCCAACTGAGCTTTTGGGGCAGGATTGGGGAAATACCAGCAACAGGGATCAATTTGCCAAGATTTTTTCTCAAGCCCTCAGGGGTTATCTAAAAGAAAATGCTTCCACCTATGATGTGATTGACTATGATCAAACTCATCTACCTTACTCTAGAAAGGAGTTTCCAGCCTCGACGCTGATGGTCGCTAGATCGGTACTGCTAGTGCAGCATTTTAAGCCCGAGATAGTAAAAATAATCAATCAGCCCAAGTCTAATTGGAAATCGAGATCCAAATTTCTTGTTAAGAATATATTGCCGTTTATCAAATCAGAAAATAGTCTATGGCAAGAGAGAATGCAAGAATCATTTTCTACTTTTTCCCAGGCAGATTTGATCAATGTAGCCAACAGTCATGACAAGGCTGAGTTGATCGCCTGCGGTATTCCAGAGAGCAAAATCCATATATTTCCCTATGCAATCAACAGAGCGCGGCGTTTACTTTTTGATCAAGTAGATAGCAAGCCCCCGGCAAAGCCTAAAGTTGCTTTTGTAGGAACTTTCGACTATCGCAAGGGAGCTAAAGACTTTCCCAGGATTTTTGAAAGCATTCTACAGCACAATAGCGAGGTATCTTTTAAGTTAATAGGTACCAAAGGGCTCTATAGCTCCAAGGAGGAAATTTTTTCTTTTTTCCCCAGAAAAGTCCGAGGACAAATAGAGATCATTGATTCTTTCGCGCCAGATAATCTACCACATATTTTAAGTGATTGTTCGCTAGGGCTATTTCCTTCTTATGTAGAGGGTTTTGGTATAGGGGTTCTGGAAATGCTATCCTCTTCAGTTCCGGTGATAGCCTACGATGCTCCAGGCCCTCCCATGATGCTTCCGGGGGAGTATCTGGTTGCCCCAGGCGATTGCGAGGCTATGGCCCAAAAGATACTGGCATTATTAAACGATCCTCAG
>CAIPYC010000068.1 GCA_903869185.1 uncultured cyanobacterium
GATCATTTATCAAAATGCCCTGATTGTAGCCATTCCTAATTTTAGCGCCTTGATAGCAGGGGTGTTTTTTGCTCTCGATCCAATTATCGCTATCATTATCAATAATGGATCGGCTATAGTAGCTGGTCTCAATGGACTGCGTCCTGCCCTTTTGTCCAAAGATTAAAACACTTCAAATCTATATAGGTTGTCATTTCGGCGAGATCCAGAATAAAATTGAATAATTCGCGTCTTTGGAAAAATAATCGTGTCAAATTCAAAATGGACTAAAACGGCAACTTCAGCCAGTCTTGCTCTCCTGGGTATAACGCAATTGAATAACAAAGCCCAGGCAATGATTATCAATGGTGGCGGTCCCATCAGTCATACCGGGCTGGGATCGATAAATTGGACTTTGGATGCGGTTAATGGTGGGCAAGCGACACTTAGTGAAGGTACCTCTTCAGGTGGAGGCGGATCGCATTCTCTTTTTATAAAGTTGGCTCAAGGTAATACGGGTGCATCTTTTAAGAATGCTCTTATTGGTCATCTAAATGGAGCAGATGTAGGTTTTACTCCCAACATATCTGTAGTTTCTCAATTTTTTAGCACGTCAGGCCAACCTGTCGTATGGGGTAATAATGAAACTCATTATGTAGCCTTCATTGATAAGCATGGTCCGGCTACAACGCCTATATATGGCTGGGCTTCTGTTACTACATCAGCAAATAGTAAAAACTATCAACTTAACCAATGGTATTACGAAAATAATCCTGGACAAGGTATTTGTATAGGGGCTACAGGTACAAACAACGTTACCTGTAATGTTCCATTTGATTTTAACGCACTTGAAGGCATTGCTCTGGGTATGCCGATATTTTTGGGACTAAGACACCTAAAACGTCGTAAAGCAAAATTAAATACTATAGTTTCGGTTAAACCCAAGGAGAAAGTACATCCTTTGACTTTACTGGCTATGGGCGCTGCAGGTGTACGTAAATGGAGAGAGCAAAGAGCACGCGATGTGGCTTAGTCAATCATCTAAAAAAAATAAAAAAGGCCCCTCATTTACGAGAGGCTTTTTTTAAAATCAAATAAATCTAGTTAGGATTTTGGGTTACGGTTTTTCTGATAACATTGTGATCAGAAGCATTGTTGTTGTATTTTCGCTTAACCGGAGGAAGTTGTGGCTTGGGCAGAATATTACCTGAGGGAACCTCCCAGTCTTTTTGCATCCAACTTGGACAGTTTTGGTCATAGGTCATCTGAAGCGCAGCCGCCGCAATAGCCTGGGGATCGTACTCAGTACTCAACTGACGAACCAATGGCAAGAATGAGGCCATTCTCTCACCGGCAAGACTTTCTTTAATTCGCTCTTGCAGGTTTTCCAATCGCTTGGTTTCTACCTCGGCACGGCTGGGGATCTGGCAAACGTTGATTGTCTGCTTTAAACGACGTTCAATTAGTTTAAAAAGACGACGATCCATTGGATCGACCAAAGCAATAGCCTTGCCTTCTTTACCAGCGCGACCAGTTCTGCCAATACGGTGAATATAGGTTTCTGCATTGTCTGGTAAATCATAGTTGATGACATGGCTGAGAATTTCAACATCAAGACCACGCGCAGCAATATCAGTAGCAACAACCAGCCGAATTTTTCCTTCGCGAAAACGATGAACCAATCTTTCTCTTTGAGCTTGAGAGAGATTACCATGATATTCATCAACGCTCTGTCCAGATTCTTGTAGTTTGATGGTTAGCTCAGCAGCCGTCTGTTTAGTACGTACAAAAATAATAGCAGATTCGGGAGATTCAATTTCCAAAATCGGCTGAAGTGCCTTGAGCTTTGTCCAACCACGTGGAACATTATAGACATGCTGAGCAATTTTAGAGGGAGTTGCCTGGGACTGTTCAACCGTAACAGTGGCAGGATTGTTAAGGAAATTGTTGATTAGATCGCGAATCTCACGTGGCATGGTAGCTGAAAAACAAGCCGTCTTGCGTTGCTTGGGAGCTTGTGAAAGAATTTTCTTAACATCATCGATAAAGCCCATACTGAGCATCTCATCTGCTTCATCAAGAACTACCCAGTCTAGAGTTTCAAGACGAAGCTTGCCACGATCCAACAGGTCAATAACCCTGCCTGGTGTGCCCACAACTATCTGAACTCCTTTTTCCAAGCTGCGGATCTGGCGCTCCATTGACTGTCCACCACAGATGGTCAAAATATGGAGGTGGCGATCACCGGAAAAATCCTTGATAGCATCTGCTACCTGCTGGGCAAGTTCACGAGTTGGCGTTAACACCAGAGCCTGAACTTTAGGATTTTTAGTATTAATCTGATCGAGCATTGGTAATGAGTAGGCCGCAGTCTTGCCCGTACCAGTCTGTGATTGACCCACAACATCCCTACCCGAAAGCAGCAGGGGAATGGCTTGTGTCTGAATATTTGTTGGGTCCACAAAACCCATAGCTTCTAAAATATGGATTCGGTTCTCGGACAATCCTAGGCTTTGAAAGGAATTGGTCATGATTTGGTTATTTTATGAATTAAACAATCTGTTTTTGGTAGGAAATCGACATTGATCCAATTTGAGTTTCCTAAATCTGAGCAGCAACTTTACCATAAAGGTCATAAGCGCTTGCATCTGTAATTACAACGGGCACCATCGAACCTAAAGAGGCTGAACCTTGAACATAAACCAATCCATCCACCTCGGGAGCAAAACGGGCCGAGCGGCCAATTAATTCTCCAGTTTCAGGATTTTCCTGTTCAATTAACACATCAACCGTCTTGCCGATACAACATCGGTTTCTTTCGGCTGAAATGGGCTGCTGTAGCTCCATCAAAATATCGCGACGCTCTTGCATTAACTCCTGAGAAACTGGTTTTGGCAAGTTAAAGGCGGTGGTTCCTTCCTCCCGAGAGAAGGTAAATACGCCAACGTGATCAAATTGATGACGCTCTACAAAATCAGCCAGATGTTCAAAATGATCATCTTCCTCACCCGGAAAGCCAACTATAAAGGTTGTACGCAAAACAGCCCCATCGAGGGTATCTTTTAGCCGTTCAACTACCTTATCATTGACTTGTCCTTGCCAAGGACGGTTCATTGCCCTGAGAATTTCAGGATGAGAATGCTGAAGTGGCAAGTCCAGATACGGCAATATATTGGGAGTTTCCTTAATAGCCTCAATCACTTTTGATGTCAAACCAGTGGGATAGGCGTAATGGATGCGAATCCAAGGTACATCCACTTCACCTAGTTTCCGTAAGAGCTCGGCCAATTTGGGTTCGCCATATAGATCCAAGCCATAGTTGGTAGTTATTTGAGAAATCAGGATCAGTTCTTGTACACCTTGTTGAGCTAAAGCTTTAGCCTCAGCTACTATAGATTCAATGGAACGAGATCTCTGTTTGCCCCTAAGTTTAGGAATTATGCAGAAGGCACAGCTGTAATCGCAGCCCTCGGCAACCCTCAAGTAGGCCACCCCCTCAGTCGTAGTACGAAAGCGAGGCGTACTTTCGTCGGCAATGAATTGAGGGTTGTGGGAAATTTCTTTAACCCGTTCACCTGCCTCTACTCTTTGAACTACATTGACAATTTTCTGATAATCTCCTGTACCAACTATGGCAACCGCCTCAGGAAGCTCGTTTAAAAGTTCTTCCTGAAAATGTTGAGCTAGACAACCGGAAATGATAATCTTCTTATTGGATTCTGCAAGTTCAACCAGGGTACGTATAGATTCTTCTCTTGCAGCTTGAATAAAACTGCAGGTATTCACTATGACATAGTCAGCTGCTTCTTCGTCTGTGTCAACTGTATAACCAGAACTGGCCAATAAACCCAACATATGTTCTGAGTCTATTCGGTTTTTTTCGCAGCCAAGATGTGAAATGGCTATGGTTGGCTTTTTACCCATTTGAATTTTTATGGATCTACCCCTATGGGGCGACAAACCTTATATTTATGTCTGAGCGACAAATGCTTTTGGCTGTAGGTCCGTTGCCCTTCTACGACTTTACATATTTTAACACATAGTTTGCGCAAAAATTCCTTTACAAATCTTTATCTTAGGGCAAATATGCTGTAAACTTTTTGAGAAGGGTTTTTAGAGAATGTTAGAGGAGATAGAAAAACGATGCAGTCGGCAGTAACCGCACTGACAATTCCTAAAGAGTTTCTTAAAGCACCAGGAGGCATGAATCCCAATGTGATTATGTTCTTGGCCGCTTTATCATTGATAGCCTCATCCGTGTGTGGATACTGGATCTTTCATCTACCTGGCTGGATTTGCTTTATGGCAAATGTTCTTGCTCTCCATCTTTCAGGTACGATAATTCATGATGCTTCACACAACAGCGCACATGCCAACCGTCTTATCAATGCCATTTTGGGACACGGCAGCGCTCTGATGCTCGGTTTTGCTTTTCCTGTCTTCACTAGAGTCCATCTTCAGCATCATGCACATGTCAACGATCCCGAGAATGATCCAGATCATTTTGTATCTACCGGTGGACCACTTTGGATGATTGCTGCAAGGTTTTTCTATCACGAGATTTTCTTTTTCAAAAGAAGACTTTGGCGCAATTGGGAATTATTGGAATGGTTTTTGAGCCGTCTTTTTTTGGTTACAGTGGTTTTTCTGGCACATCATTATGGTTTTATGGGATACGTGCTTAACTTCTGGTTTGTTCCTGCCTTAGTAGTAGGAATAGCGTTGGGTCTATTTTTTGACTACTTACCCCATAGACCATTTCAAGAGCGTTCTCGTTGGAAAAATGCCAGAGTCTATCCCAGCTATACGCTTAATATACTTATCTTAGGACAAAATTATCATCTGGTTCATCACCTCTGGCCCTCTATTCCCTGGTATAAATATCAACCGGCTTACTATGCTACCAAGCCTTTGCTGGATCTTAAGGGATGCGAACAGTCTCTGGGTTTACTAGAGAGAAAAAATTTCTGGAGTTTTCTCTACGATGTATTCCTAGGTATCAGACTAGGTCAGCATTGAAATAAATTAGTCATTGGACAGGATACTGGGAACACTAAAAAAATCTCCTTCTCTAGAGGGGGCTTGTGAGAGTATTTCTTCTCTAAGATCAGCATTTACCTGTTGATCCTCTCTGGTTATATTACTAAGATCTATTGCCCTGGTTGTGGGCTCAACAGAATCGGTATCCAGTTGACTTAATTGATCGAAATAATCCAGAATACTGTTAAGCTGGCTGGCTAATTGTTCTTCCTGCTCAGCAGGTATATCAAGTCTGGCTAAAAGAGCAACTTTGCGAACTTGGTTTATGTCTATAGTCATTGTTGTTATTAAAATTGTTATTAAAAAAAGATATCTAAATCGGAGCGACCTGAAACTTTAAGCCAATTTTGGGCTTCTATATAGTTATTCGGAGCCAAGCGGATGGCTTGTTTCCAATACTGTGCCGCCTTATCAAAAAGGATTTCAGCATCTTGTTGTTGTTGCTCTTCTTGTGCTTTTTCTCCTTGATAGTGATAGATGACAGCAATATTGTTAAGAGCCGAAGAAAACTGGGGATTGATCTCGATTGCCTGATTGTAGTAATCCAAAGCTCTCTCCTGCTCTCCGTTGCTGGCATGGATGATGCCAATGTTGTACAAAATATAACTACGGTCTATAGAGTTTTCCTCTAATGTCAGTGCTTCGTAATAATTCTCGAGAGCTTCAGCATATTCCCCGTCTGCTTGGGCTGACATGCCGTCTCGATAATAAACGAAAGCCTCCTTTGCCTTTTTGCTTGTTGGTAGAACCTTGAGGATCATATCTGCCATAACGGTAAAGGTTTTGTCTATGAAGTTGTCATTGCGCTGTGTTCTGGGCATAGTCTGAAAATAATTTATTTAACTCTCTCAAGATCCTAGCGTGAGAATGCCAAAACTCTCCGTAAACTGACAATCTTTAAAAAGTATAAGATTTTTGCCAAGTTGGGCCGGATTGGGGCACCGTAGAGAGAGTATATGGTGTCAAATACTTCCCGGATTTTACTCGATGTGAGCAATTTAGAATCGTCTCAAATTAACTGCATCCTTTCTAGAGCAACACTTGAGGAGCTCTATACTCTCTGGCGACAAACAGCTGCTGAGAACAAAAGCAAATACACACTAATCGAAGAAGAAATTGCTGATGGTTTTGCGCTGCTTATCTCTCAAAAGGGAGATTTATCTCTCTTGTTACAAACAACTGTTGAACAGTCATTGACGTTTAAAGTAGACGAGCAGTTTGAGCCTCTCTATCAAGTTGTTATCAGTTGGAATACAGATTACATTAACAATTTTATTGCAGATAGGGAATTGGTGGTTGCAATACTACCCAAACAAAAATCAGCCAAAAACGTAGAGCAAAAAATATTTTTGAATATCTTAACTATCCTCAACACAAATAGACAGACAAATATATGTCGTCCAATTCAAAATGCACTAGATCTTCGGATTAACCAAGAAAAAGTGCTCTATCAGGTTATATCTCATATTAGGCAAAGCCTTGATTTAGTTGAGATTTTGGGTACATCGGTACGCGAAGTGCGTGACTTTCTCCAGGTTGATCGACTATTGATCTTTCAATTTGATCTAGAGCATCGATTAGATAACGATTCTCTTGGATGGGGAAGAGTCACCCATGAATCTAGATTGTCCAATGTGATCACACCTCTTTTAGGTGCAGTAAACCGGGATGGATGCTGTTCATCCTACGTTGATGAGCATCAAAGGAACCTGCGTCAAGGTAACATAGTCACTATTGATGATGTTCTGCAAGAATATGCTTCTTTCCCTCGCCTGCTTGAATTCTTGCATAGCCACAATATTTATGCCAAGATGGTTGCTCCTATAGTTGTTCGTGACAGACTTTGGGGATTACTAATTGCCCATCAATGCTCTAAACCTCGTGCTTGGCAATCTAGTGAGAAGATTTTTCTAGGGCGTATTGGCGAACATCTTTCTGTCGCCATAGATCAAGCGCAACTCTATGCCGAAGTTCAGATTCAGAAAAATAACTTTGAACAGAGGGTGATTGAACGCACACAAGAGCTGAAAGAATCTCTCTGGGCATCACAATCTGCAAACCGTTCTAAAACCGCCTTTCTTGATAGTGTCAGTCATGAACTACGCACTCCTTTGACTTGTGTGATTGGACTTTCGGCAACTCTTTTGCATTGGTCTTCATCTTCTTCAATTACCTTACCATTGCAAAAGCAGCATCAGTATCTAGAAACCATTGAGAAAAGTGGTAAGCAGCTACTGGAACTGATTAACGAAATTTTGGAATTTTCGCAGCTCGAATCTGGGAATTCGCTTTTAAATATTAGAGAATTTTCCCTCAGAAAATCAGGGAATCTAGTGATCAAGAACCTGGAACAGCAAGCTAAAAATAGTCAAATTGTTCTCGAATTTCAACTCGAATCAGAATTAAAGCAAGATTTATTCTGGGGAGATGAAGAAAGAATTGAACAAATACTTTTTCATTTACTCAGCAATGCTATAAAATTTACGCCGCCGCAAGGTAAAGTTTCCCTGACAATTTGGAGGGGACAATATGAAGCTATATTCCAAGTGGAGGATACGGGAATTGGTATGGCTGAAGAACATTTGCCAAAATTATTTGAAAGATTCGAACAATTGGAAAAATATAGAGGCAAAATATATCCAGGAACTGGACTGGGCTTAGCTTTAACTAAACAATTGGTAGAATTGAACAAGGGACGTATTGATGTTAGATCAACTATTGGCAAAGGTTCTATTTTTACGGTCTGGATACCTGACAATTTAGGTGATCAACAGAAAAATTCCAGCAAGAAATCTGCTGAACCTGTTTTGGATTATAACAAGACGATAATTTTAATTGAAAAGGATGAGGAAACTGCTACGTTAATTTGTGAACTGCTTACGGCGGCTCAATACCAAATAGTATGGCTAATAGATAGTGCAACCGCTCTAAAAAAAATAGAACTCTTGAAACCCAAATTAGTGATAATTGATAAGATACTTTCTGATCGCCACCATATCAGTCGAGATTTGCACAATCTCAACTCGACGAAAAAGATTAAAATTTTACTGCTAAGGAGTGAAATTGCTCATATTGAACAAAACCAGATAGATGACTATCTATTAAAGCCAGTTCAGCCCAATCTACTTCTTCAGAAGATTACTAACTTACTTACTTATGAGAGTTGATAATGAAATTTTGGACCAGTTGCGATCTAGATTGATTGTTTCTTGTCAGGCTCCCAAAGATTCACCAATATTTGCAAAAGAGGTCATAGGGGCAATAGCTCAGGCTTGTGTTGCCAGAGGCGCTGGTGGACTGAGACTTGACACGCCTGATCATGTTCGGTTCTGTCGTGATAAACTGCCTGATATCCCAATTATCGGGCTTTGGAAAAGAGAATATCCTAGATATGAAGTCTATATCACACCCTCTTGCCAGGATGCCGAAGAGATCGCCAAGGCGGGCGCTGATATCATCGCTATTGATGCAACTATCAGGGAACGCCCCGAGCCGGTTGCTCAATTAGTAGAGCAAATCCATAAATTAGGAAAATTGGTGATGGCCGATATTGACACTCTAGAGAGTGCCGTCGCAGCGGTTGAAGTTGGAGTCGATCTAGTTGGTACTACTCTCTATGGCTATACTGCAATGACCAAGCAATTTAGCCCACCAGGCTATGACCTTCTGTTAGACTGCATTGCCTCTTTATCTGTTCCAGTAATTTGTGAAGGAGGAATTGTCACGCCATCTATGGCCAAAAAAGCATTGGATATGGGAGCCTATTGTGTAGTGGTAGGAAATGCTATTACTGGAATTGATCTCAAGATGGAAGCTTTCTATTGCGGAATTGCTCTGTAGAAACCACACATTCCACAGGTGATTTTGGCAATTTCAATAATTTTGAAATTTTCATCTAGCAATACTTTCAGTCCATATTCCGCAGGTTATAACCGAAATCGGAAATGTCTTGATAAATTTAATAGTCTTCGAGATGCTATCGAGCATATTCTTATGGTTTCTTCTCTATAAGCTCTGACTATTGCTATAAGTTAGCAACGAACCAATCAACTGCTCAACATGTGTGGGCTTTCCTAGTTAGTTTAGATACAGTCTCTAACTCCTGAACAACTTCAAGAAGCTATCACTCAAAATTGACAAAAGATAGTATTTTGGCTAGAGTTGCAATCAGTAGGCTACTTAGACTTTGTTTACTTTTAATCTCCTCCAATCCTCGATTGAGCTAAAAATGAAAAAATCAATATTCTTGGTAACAAATCTCATAATTTCTTTATCTTCAACATCAATTCTAAGTCTTGAATCATCTTCGGCTGAAACTTGTACCCCATTAGGAATAGTTGGTGGCAAACCTGGACAAACGTATGTTCACAAAACTGTATCTCTTCCTGAAATTCCTATCGGTTTTTTACGTTTGAAACGTGACGACTGGAACACTGATTTTCCAGTCCAAAATGAAGTTAAAAAGATTTAATGCAATTCTAACACCGCAAAGTCAAGGAAGTTATGATATCAAAATGTTCCTTAAATACAGTGACGGTACTGCTGATGAAGTCTACAAAAATCAGCCTGTATTATCGCCTGAAATACCATTATTCATGACAGGTAGACCTCGTGTTGGTAAAGAACCTTATCAAGTAAACGTATTTGTAGGAGACTTAGAATCTGTAGGTAAATCCTATAATATTTTAGTCCAAGGCTGTAAATAACTCGCCGGAATATAGGTCAGAAGAAAAGATTTTTGGTATTTTTGTATGTAAACAGAAAGAGAACCGACGACTGTCCGTGTTTCGTCTCGGCTCTCTTTTTGGTTCACTACCTCACAATAAAACTATTTTAGTAGATGATTTTTTAATTGTCAAGTCCCTTCGATTTTAGACAAGATTCAATCGCCCTCTCTAAAAGGAGTACAGCCTGGCTGATTTCACCCTCAGAGACTATTAGAGGGGGAACAAAACGAATAACTTTGGTTCCTGCCGGAGCAATCAAAAGCCCTTCTTCCATTGCTATTTTGATTATATCTAGTGATGTCAGTCTGTGATCAGCCTTAATTTCCAAACCATTGATCAATCCCCATCCTCTTACTTCGCTAAATAATTTAGGGTATTTATCAATGAGAGATTGTAGTAATCCCCTAAGCTGCTGTCCTCTGGATTTTACATTTTCTAGCAGATTGTCCTGCTCTATTGTATTGAGAACCGCACTGGCCATGGCCGTAGCAAAGGGATTACCGCCAAAGGTCGAGGCATGATTGCCAGGTTCAAAGACATCACAGAATTTTTTGCAGATCATTGCCCCAATGGGTATACCCCCAGCAAGACCCTTGGCACTAGTAAAGATATCCGGTTCTACTCCAAGTTGTTCATATCCCCAAAGAGTTCCAGTACGTCCTACACCAACCTGCACCTCATCAAAAATCAACAATATGTCGTTGTCATCACAAATTTTGCGTATTCCTCGAAAATATTCACCCTCTCCAGGACGGACTCCGCCTTCACCTTGGAGAGGTTCGAGCATGATTGCCGCTACTCGACTATTTCCTTCATCTAGGTTTGTGATAGCATCTTCTACTGCCTTGAGATCGTTGTAGGGAACATAGGCAAAACCTGGAACCAGCGGCTCAAAATGAGTTTGATACTTTGGCTGTCCTGTTGCCGTGACTGTGGCCAAGGTTCTGCCATGAAAACTTTCCTTGGCAGTGAGAATAATGGGTTTTTCCAGAAACTCCATAATGGTATGTGCATACTTACGCACAAGCTTGATTGCGGCCTCATTGGCTTCAGCTCCAGAATTGCAAAAGAAAACACTATCTCCGCAGGAATTTTCAACAAGCCATTTGGCTAACTCACCCTGTTCAGGAATATAGTAAAGGTTTGAAACATGATGAAGTTTATTGATTTGCTGGGTAGCTGACTTGATAAGGGACGGATGAGCATGACCGAGAGTGCATGTTGCAATTCCTGCGACGAAATCCAGATATTGCTTTCCATTGGTATCCCAGAGGTTGCATCCCTTACCATGATCTATAGCAATAGGAAATCTTCCATAGGTATTCATGACATACTGATCAAACTTATCTATTTCAAACTTTACGGGATGACTAGTGTACAGAGCTTCTAAACTCATAAATCTTCTCTTGTATTGTTTTGTATGGATGTTTGGAGCCGGGCATCAAATTAAAACCGGAACTCATATTGAACAACGGCACGACTATCATCGCTGAAATTACTGGAGCCACGAATGTATAAATTATCGTTAATACTATAGCGTAAACCAAACTGAGTAGGTCGCTGGATATTGAGGATCTGTTGTGCCGAAAAGAAAATACTAGGTGATATATCAACACCAACTTCGGCTGCAATACCCATTTGAGCAGTTCCGATCCGATCTTGTGGATTAATTAATTGGGTGGGGAAAACACGAAATTGACTAAAACCCAGGCTTGAGCGCAGAGTTTCCTGGAAACTTCCTAAAATAGCAGAACTGGCCAGATTGGCTAGTCCAATTGTGGGATCTCCGCCGCCGCCTAGAAGGGTTATGATCTCTGTCTGGCTTCGTGCAGGTACACTGGTAAGCTCAATATTGTGTTCAAGATCACTAGCATAGCCATCTACTTTAGCTTCTATGCGAACTGTCTGGAGACTGTCAATATTGGCTGTAAAGGGGTTGTTGATTTCGGAAGAGAGATTATCTGTGCGAATTAAATTTCTCTGTGTTTCAGCAGCCGAGCTGTATAGACGAATTTTCAGATAGGGATCAAGTCCGTGACTAGGAGAAAAAGTTGCCGTGTTTTCCTCACCCCCACCGAGTCGAAATTGTGTGGTAAAAAGATTAACAAGTCCACCTTTTAATTTGATTGTGCCCTCGGGATGTGGCTGATCTAATGTTCCGTTGAGAAATAGACTACCGTTTGTATCAAAACTTAATACAGGGAATTGATTCAATTGCACGCCATCTTTTAGGGTAAGCTCCAAATTGTCGAATTCTATCACTGGAGTAGCCATCTTTCCGGATTCACTGGAATAATTGGGTTGTATGGTTTCCCCAATTAAACTGCCTAGCAAAATCTGTCCGTTAGAAAGTTCGATATTACCGCCGATATGAGGGTTCAGAGCGGTTCCTGTAAATGTTAATTGGCCGCGTAACCCTCCTTTGTAGAGTCCCTTGAGATTAAAGGCCAGACCGCCAAAATCTATACTCAGGTTTTTAGATACAGAAAGTGAGCTTTTTGTTAAGGGTAAATCACCTGATACCTTGATTTGGGAGCCACTGAATTTGGCATTTAGCTCCCTTATGTTGATGCGATCAAAATCCAGGTAAATTTTGCCATTAATGCCTGTAATAGGCTGATCTGGGATGAACTGGGCGGCTAGGGCTCCATTGGTTAGCTCAATTGAACCATCTACCTTAACAGCGGCAAGCTTATTCTGCCTATGATCAAAAGAACCATATACAGAAAGATCGACAATTCCACGACCACTAAGCCAGCGCCATTCTTCTCTGGTTAATATGTTCAGTAACATCAATCCCCCATCCTGCAGATTGACATTGAAGGCAAAATCATCGTTTAAGGGAGCTTTTTTGGCAAAAGGTAGTTGATAGGGAAACTTACCCTCGAGCGTAACTGGCGGAGTTCCGTTAGAGAGGATGCTGTTTGCCGAAAAACTCAATACACTGTCTCTATAGATGAACTGGGCTTGTGCCGATTTGAGTGGAGTTTTGTTGACCGTTCCATCAACAATATCAATGGTGCCTTTTGCTTGTGGATTACTTCGATTTCCCTCCAATAATAAATCCGCGTTGAGCATACCTGCAAAATTTAAATTGGGAGGTAAGCCGAAAAATTCATCAATTAGAGAAAGTGGAATCTTAATCAATTCCAGCTCTCCGGTTTGCTGATAATTGTCGATATTTCCGCTCAAAGATACAACTGAGTCTCCGGATCGAATTTTGACAGGCTTAAGTTCTATTGCGTTGCCATTATGCAACTCTCCCTTGGCCAGGATCTCTTCAATAGATAATTTATCCCATTGCCACCTCTGTCCAATGAAACTAAACTGAGCATTTATGGCCTGTTTAAGCGAACCACTGAGAGAGAGTTCTGCATCAAAATTTCCCTTTAACTTTCTCAATTCTGGTAGGGTGAATTTTTGTTTATCTTTCTCTTGTTCTAAATTAAAGAGAGTTTTGATTTCTGAATAACGTCGAAGTTGGTAAGTTACTGAGGCATCACTCTTGCCAATGTCAAAAATCGGACCTTGTTCTATCTGTTTTTCTGTATATAATCCTCGGGCTTTAGTATATACGGGTGAACTAAAAATATGGGCAAAATCCCCAAATTCAAAAATATCTAAGGCTTCTAAAGTGTTTTGAATATCAGCATCTTTAGTTTTAATATTAACCTGAAAATCAGAATCTCCTCCTATTTTTAATAGGCCATCTATTTGATATTGCGCTTTTTTAATTTTAAAAGATCCTTTTTTTAAGGCAAGGTTTCCACTTAAAAAACTAAGATCGCCCGAGAAGAGATCGCCTCTGATTGGACCCAATACTGGATTGGTTATTTGGAGATGATTACCGAGTAACTCTTTTTTTTCTAAATCAAGTTTGAAATCACCGAAAAAATTACCCGACAAGGCTAACATTTGAGCATTCACAGGTAGAGCGCTATATTGCAGAAATTCTTTTAGCCAGGATAGGGATAGACTTTTGACAGTGAGATCAACATAGTTATTGTAAGTACTAGCTGATAGTTTGACTGATTCTAACTCTAAGTCTATATTTTTTAGTTTGAAATTTGGATCAAGATGGGCAATTATTCTATCTTTTTTACCAATTAGCTTGAGATTGGATCCAATCGAGCGATTCGCAACAATTGTACCTGTTAAAATTGGCTCTACAATGATAGGTCCAAAACTGAACTTCTTGAGCGCAAGATTACCTCTCACTTGAGGTGACTTGGGATTGCCTTTGAGTTCTCCAGAAAAATCTAAATAACCTTGACTTTTGATCTTAGCTAAACTATTTGGTAATGGTAATTTTTCCAGGTTCAAATTGCGCGCTGCAACCTCAACATAAAAATCAGCTAGACCCGAAATACCCTGATTGAGTTTTTGAGTATCTATATCCAGATAGCCCTTTAGCCTGATATCTTTGGCGCTTACCTTAAGGAGCTCTAAACGCTTGCCCTGCCAATTAAAGCGAGTATCTAAAGGTTGATCTATCAAGCTAATACCTTGAGAGAAGTGAAGATCTCCTTGAGCTTTGATATTATCTAGAGTCAATTTGGATAAATTTCCCTGCAGACTGATTACTCCACGGAGCTTTCCCTTTAATTGAGGAGAAATCGCAGCCAGTTTGATATCTTTTAGTTGGGCTTTGGTCTGCCATTGTTCATTTTTAAGATTAATCTGACTCAAGGCAATTTGTCCTTGTCTGGAACTGACTTGAGCTGATCCTTTGGCTTGGATATTTTTGATCGGATCTCTTAGTAGTCCGGTCATAGCTAGATTTGCGTTGATCTTACCTGGAACTTTGGCAACAAAAGGGGAAATATCCAAATTATTTGCTTGAACCTGAGCATTCCAGTTTCCGGCTTTTATAGCCAGTTGATCAACGATAATTTTCCCCTGATTGAAAAAAAGTTCGGCATTGCCCTTAGCCTTAAGGGTTTCTTGCATTTTTGCTAGAGAACCATCTGCCCAAATATTGGCATTTAGAGAGCTTTTTACTGGTAAACCTGGAAGGGGAATTTGCAGTCGATCTGTTCTGAGGTTAGCATTCCAATATCCATCTTGAACTGTAATACTAGGGATATCTATCTTGCCTTGTGAAACTAAAACCTGAGCATTGCCTTTGATCTTTAAGGAACGGACTGCATTGTGATCTAAAGTTCCTTTCATATTCAGATAGGTACCAACTTTGCTACTTGGCAAACCGGATATGTCTGGCTCGATATTTTCCACTTTTAATTGTGCTTTCCAGCTATTGTACCTATTGTAGTACTCAACATTGTTTAGGTTTATTGTACCCCCGAGTAGATTGCCTTGAGCATGACCGCTTAGTCTTATTTGATTGGGATCAACTAGTTTGCCCTTGATTTGTCCGAACATATTGACCGTGCCCAGTTTAGCTGGCAAAGCCAAAGCGTAAGTCTTCGCGAGAATATCTGCTGGAATATCTTTTGCTTTAAAGTTCAGAGTAAAGACAGAAGGTCGTTTCTCAGAAAAGATTGTAGCTTGACCATTGCCTGATAATTGTCCACCAACTAAAGGACTAGCTTGCCAATCTTGCAATGCTAAATCTGATCCTGATAATTTGCCTCTTATCTTGAATTGATTTAGAGTAATCTTATCAATTTGTGTATCACTCTTAGTGGAGTACAGATAAAGTGCTAATTGAGGCTTATTGAGTTCTCCTGTTACTTTTACCCGAGCTTGGGCACTACCTTTGAGCTTTATTGATAAGGTTTTGATTTTTAGGGTTCTCAGAATATCGCTAAAACTAAAGGGTTCTGTCAAGAGAGACAGCTGATATCCTCTAACTAAATCTAGAATCCCCCTTATTCTGGATTTTGTATTGCCAAACTCAGCCGTTATTCCATCATCTACAATTATCTTGGAATCGATAAATTTAACAGATCCTTGAACCTTACTGATGGGCTCGGGAAGTTGGGGTAACTTTATCATCACTTGGCTAAATTGAGCCTTGCCAGCTAGCTTAAGCGGCCGATTGGGCTGAAAATCAACTTGTAGTTGAGTTCCCAGATGACCTCCAGCTAGCGGTAACGAAACAGGAAGCAATTTGGTTACTTCTTGAACAGGCAATTGTCCGCTAATCAACTTAACTTTTGTCAGATAGTTATTGAGATCGGTAGTTCCTTTTGCTTGTAGATTTCCCTTCCCAATAGCTCCCGCCAATTGATATTCAATAAGGGAAGATTTATCGATTTTAAGTTCGAGTTGACCATTTTTTATATTTATCCTCAGTGGAGGATTGAGAAGTTTGTGAAGATTTCTCGCTCTAAGAGTGACCCTGCCTTGCTCAATCAGCAATTTTTTAAATTCCAGCTTGATTAAATTATCTTTGCCCGCAGCAGGAATTTTCAATGGAGTCAATAGCCAATCTCCCCTAACAGACTGCTCTAGATAGATATCTGGATTAAATGCCTCTATGTTGAGAACAATAAGTCTTTGAGTTATTGCCTGCCAAGGATTGAATTTAACAATGACTTTGGCAATAGTAATTTGGTCAGGATCGTTTTTGGTGGGAAGTATTTGGCTGGTGGCAAATTCTAGATGATTTAAAGAGATTGCCTTTAATTGTCCTAAATGAACGGGTCTATCCAGTATTTTGCCTAGTTCTTTCGAAATTAAAGGAGAAAGTTGGTTATCTACAAAATTTCTGCCATAGAAATATGCCGCCCCGGACAAGATCAAAAGACCGGTCACCATTCCTATCCATTGACCATTTTTAAAGGTTCGATTTTCTTTGGAGGATGACGGTGGCAGGTTAGTCATTCGATTTTTCTAAACCTCTTTTTGCAATTCTTGGTCAGGGCATAGACAAATTGCCTAAGGTTTTGTTTTAATTGCCACTGGACCATTGACAACTGTTTGACAGGCGAGGCGGAAATTATCTGGTTTCTTTTTCAACTTACGTTGTTCGAATTCAGTCTTTTCTGATAGATTTTCCATTCCCTCAACTACTTCGACGATACAGGTTCCACATTGACCATAGCCACCACAGTTCATCATTTTTCCGCTTAGGGTATATATATCTATACCATTTTGTATTGCTTTTTCTCTCAAATTAGCTCCTTGGGCCACTATGATCTCTTTCTTTTCTTTGACAAAGGAAATAACTGTCATTTATGCTCCGTGCTTTTATTTATGCGTTTTATATCCCGATCTACTTTCAAATACTCTATATTATCCTGATGGCTTTTGATAGGGCAATCCATAAAGATAAATTCACAGAGCAAACGCACACACTTTGAAAAGATACATAAAAAAAACCAAGCATGATACAATCAATGCTTAATGTGATAGTTCACTTTAGTATCATGCAGTTGGATACCGAGATCAATCATCTTTTAGATCTAATGCCTGCTTCGGGACGGATGTATACAAAGATTATCAGCAGGACTTCGCAGCCAAAGGTAATCGATTACTCTTTTGTCAGACCTTGGGAGAAAAGTGCTCGCCCTGTTTATATCAATTTTGAACTCTGGCAAGAGCTCTCTCGTTCAGAAAGAGATTTGCTGCTCCTTGGGGTAGTGAGTAAACTGCTCAAGAACCGTCAGTTTAAGCCCAGTCTCAAAATGGTCATAATAGCCGGTGGATTACTGGCTTTAGTAATCGAAGCCACTCAAGGTAATGCTTTCGGGATGATCGCATCTGGAGCTCTTGTAACCTTTGTAGCCAGAAGGGTTTGGCGCAGATATCCCAGCAGTGATCCTGCACAAGAGATAGAAACGGATGAAGAAACTGTTGCTACAGCTATAAGAAGAGGATATACCGGCTCGCTGGCTCTAAGAGGACTTGTCGGTGCAATAGAAAAGACAGCCCAACTTGAAGAACGTTCTCTCAATTTTATAGAACAGTCGCGGATTAGACATTTAACAAAACTACTGAGAAAACAGGAAGCCCCAATATAGAAAAGTCTCTATCTATCTAGTTTGCGGGCTCTGGATATTCCTTGTCCTTGGGGTAAGTTGGAAGCAATAGCTAAAAATGCTCCGGCAAAAACATAGAGAGGTAAGGGTAGAAGAATAGATGAAACCCACTGATACATCTCAAACAAGACAAACAAAGCAGCTACTGAAATCAACCAAAATTTGAATTTGTCCATGGAGTTCTCTAAAAAAGAAGCGAGAACCAATCCCGCCTCTCTGATATAAGCAATAGACCTAAACTGTAGCAACCTCTCTCATGGGCGAGGTGATTTTTTCATAAGCTTCTCTCATTTTCAGTCCCACTAAAACCTGAAGTAGACCAGTTCCGTTTTTGGAACCAGGATAGTCTAAATGTTTTAGCAACAGTTCAGTCATTTCTCCATGATACTTGGTTCCTATACGGCTGAGATGAGTTTCGATATATATCATTTCTTCAAGCCTTTGAAATTCTCCATCTATTTCCAGGATAGAAACCTCATTATCGTAATAGCTATCCGGTCCATAATAAAGCTTGATGCCTGGATAAGAACATGTCAGCTTGCGCCCGCAAGGTCTCCAGTCTATTGTTGAACCTTCATCAAAGAGGTAGGCAGTTTCGAGATTCTCAAGATTTTCTTTTTGAATCATGCGTACGCGGAGTAATTTACTGTCTTTATCTTCGAGCAACTTAGTGGGAAGAACTTCAATAACGACATCGGCATAACCCCTTTGAGGCTCAATGTATGCAGAAAAATCCGGTTTTCTCGATTGAATCGAGGCCAAAACATCCTCATACGTATGTCCTCTCTCAGCCATATCTCGCTGAATCTTCCAGTTGATTTTTACCTCTTCGGAAATATCCAGATAGACACTGAAATCTACTAATTTTCTTACCCGTTCATCATAGAGAGGATGAAGTCCTTCAATAACAATTACTTTATTAGGTTCAATAGTTTCAGGTCCTTCCAGCGTCCCAGTATCGTGATTGTAGATAGGCTTGGCAATACTCTTACCTTCCTTGAGAGCCTTGACTTGTTCATACATTAGGTCAAAGTTATTGGCTTTAGGATCAAGCGCAGTCACCCCAGCTTTTTTCCTTCCTTGACGATCTAAGCAGTGATAGTCATCCAAACAAATCACCGTCATGAATTCTGCACCAAACAAATCAATCAGACGTCGCAAGAAAGTAGATTTGCCACATCCAGAGTCTCCGGCTACTCCAATAATAACGACACGATCTAACTGAGCGCTCATAGATTTCCTCTTTTTTAAAACAGATTGTTAATTTATATTAAATTAAGATAGGCATATTTGCAGTCTGCCTGATTCCCTTTTACGAGCGTGATATATCAGACTATACCTAAATTAGTTAATCTTTGCTTAGAATTTTACCATCAAGCAAGATTAGCTTCAAGTAACTCTCAGGAAAAGATTAAAATACATAGTTTTCAAGGGTTTGTTTGGGTAAATTGGATCGTAGTAAACAAAAGAGATTTGAAATCTTGTTTTAAATCCAAGCCTATAAGTTGAGTCGATAATAATTGTGAAGGTTGCCTGTAATGGTAGGCTAGATAGAAAGTTTTCAATAATTATAACAATAGACTGGGAGTGAATCAATCGATATGATCGGCTCGGGACTTGGAATCGACAGTAGTGATGTATTTATTTATGAAATAGTTGGCTTAGGGCAGGGAGCTCGTGAACTCAAGGGTTCTGTTCGTCGCAGCGGTAGTGTGACTATTGCTGTAACCAAAGAGCGCATGAATCAGGAAATGAAGAGAATCTCTCGACTGGGAGGGCGAATTGTCAGTATTAAACCTTTAATCAGTTCAACAAGCCCAGAGCCTAAGCAGGAAAAAAGTAAAGCAATAGTTCATGATTCAGAAAAGAAAGATATTCCGGTAAATCTATACCGTCCCAATAGTCCTTTTATTGGTAAATGCTTAGAAAACTATTCTCTCGTAGCAGAAGGTGGCATGGGTACCGTACAACACTTGACTTTTGATATATCAGGTGGCAAGTTGCGTTATCTCGAGGGTCAAAGTATCGGGATTATCCCTCCTGGGATTGACGATAAGGGAAAACCAAACAAGCTCAGGCTCTATTCAATTGCCTCTACTCGTCATGGCGATCGTGATGATGATAAGACAGTTTCACTTTGTGTAAGACAATTAGAATACAAACATCCAGAAAGTGCAGAAACAATCCAGGGAGTCTGTTCAACTCATCTGTGTAATTTGGAAGTCGGTGCAGATGTTTCTATTACTGGACCAGTTGGTAAAGAGATGTTACTACCCGATGATGAGGAAGCTACTGTCATCATGATGGCAACTGGAACTGGAATAGCCCCTTTTCGTGCTTTTCTCTGGCGCATGTTTAAGGAACAGCATGAAAACTACAAATTTAGAGGATTAGCTTGGCTGATTTTTGGTATCCCTACTAGTGCAAATATTCTCTACAAAGAAGATCTAGAAAAGCTTCAGGCAGAGTTTCCCAATAACTTCCGTCTGACCTATGCCATCAGCCGTGAGCAACAGAACTCCGAAGGAGGTAGAATGTATATCCAGCACCGTGTGGCTGAACATGCTGATGAAATCTGGCAACTGCTGCAAAAAGGCAATACCCACTCTTATATGTGTGGATTGCGTGGCATGGAGGGTGGAATAGATGAAGCTTTGGCGACTGCCGCTTCTAAAGAAGATACCGTTTGGTCTGTTTATCAAAAACAGCTCAAAAAAGCAGAACGTTGGCATGTAGAAACCTACTAGTTAATACTGCCAGAGAGGCCATCTTCTCATTCATTGAGAGGTTGGCCTATTTTCCTGAGCGCATATTCCGCCAAAAAAGCTCATAAAGTTTCAGGCTTTCTGCCGGTAGTGGCAAAAGGAACTCGCTTTTATCGAAAATCTTTTCATCGATATTGATTAATGGATTATCTCGTACATCTTTTACAAGTTCATTTTGCCTGGAACCGTAAATCATTGGAGATGAACCCAAGGTAAAAAGAGAGATCTCATTGGCCGACTTGTTCTGCCAGCAAAACCCTATCAATTGATTGATTAAATCACTATGAGCAAGAGCTTTAGAGCTTTTGACCCATACGTCACTCCAGATGGCTGTGCCTGATTTTGGTATTACTATTTTAAGTTTGCGATAGCTGTTCTGCATCGATAAAAGTTCATTAGACCAGCCTACAACTACATAGCTATCACCAGAAGCCAATGAATCAAGGTAGTCAGTAGAGCTATAAAACTTCACATTTCTCTGCAGCCTTGCCAAGGTATTTTTAAGTTCCGGAACTTGATCGGGGTTTTTAGTATTGTAAGAGTAGCCTAGGCTTTTCAAGGCCAGACCTATCACCTCTCTAGGCTGATCAACTAGAGCGAGGCGATCTCGATATTCATCTCGCCAGAGATCTGACCAATCCTCAGGAACTTTTATTCCTGCCGCTTTTAGTTTATCCTCATCATAAGCAATTGCAGTCACTCCCCATCGGTAAGGAGCAGCCCAGATTGCCCCCTTGGGATCGGGCATTCCTTTTGTATTTCTACGAACTAGTTCCTGAAATTTTCTAGGTAATTTTTGCCAATCAGAGAGAGATTCAATTTCGAGAGGTTGAATAGTTTTTTGGGCAATACATTCTGCCAGATAATAATCGCCCATACTCAAAAGATCAATAACTTGTGGCTTGGAAGAAAGAAAGGGCAATTGCCATTGTTTATCCTGCTGCCTTGGATTTTTATCCAGCAATTGTCTAATGTCTTTTATCTGCGATATCGCCTTAAATGAAACTGATTTAGAGATTTTTTTCTTAAATTGGTCGATTAGCATCGGAGGAAGACTATTTTGAAGAAAATAAACCCTCAGATCAGCTTCATTATCCCCACAGGCAATGAGAAATTGTGTCAAAGCGAGTGTTCCCAGTCCAGACAAAAAAGAACGGCGACTTTTCATATTCTTACAAAATCTGCAAACCTTCCGGTATTGATTAAGGCAATCGAGGTATTACCGGCTGAACTTTTTTATTTAAAGCTGGCAAACTCGGGACTATTCGATTAACTCGCAAGGCATTTGCGCGCTGAGGCAGAGAATTCTCAACAGAAGCAGTGCTTTCACCATTTCCTGGAACTGTTGCTAAAGCCACACGATTTCCACCAACTTGCCTCATGAGATCCAAAACATGGACTACCTGCTCATAACTGGCATTTTTGGCAGCATTTAGTACAATTATTCCGCCTGGATTCTTTTGATGATAATTTCTCATTGCATCTTCCAGTTGAGGACGTGTATAGGGTTGTTTGTTCAAATAGGCCTGACCCAGTGGATCTAGGCTAACTACGAGCATCTCACGCATCTGCGGCTTGCCAGTGCTTGCCTGTGGAAGATCCAATGTAATTGCCTGCTGGCGTGATAATCCTACACCTGCCAAGATGAAAAAAGTCAGAATACAGAAAATAACATCGATCAGAGGAATAATCTCCACCCTCATATCCTGCTCACCGGATTTATCATTCCATAGTCTTAGTGGGCGAAGATAACTTAGATTGCCTGATCTTTTCTGACTGGGTTTATGGGGTTTGTTAGTCATGCTTTGTATTAATTCCCAAGATTTTTTAAGGCGAATCTAAATTTTCTAGATCCAGGTAATGTTGGCGATAGATTAACTCCATCTGATTGGCCGCGCGGCGAAATATTCTCACCTGATTGGTCCAAAATGCCTGAAAGAGTCTATAAAAAGCAAGACTGACAATTGCCACAATCATTCCTGTTGCAGTGGCAATCAAGGATTCACTGATCCCCAAGGCAACATCTGAAGTAGATGAAGTACCAAGATCACCAAGTTGGATATTGCTTAGAGAGTGAATCAGACCCAATACAGTACCCAACAATCCCAACAAAGGGGCAAGAGCAATTGCTGCTTCAAGAAGTTTATCACCACGGCGCATCAGAGAAAGTTGATCGTCGGCGGCAGTTTCTAAGGCAAGGTGAAAAATCTCTGGATCTGGGTCTTTGAGTTTTAGGGGTTCACTCAAAAAGGCAGCAAGAGGATGATCCGGATATTCATTTAATACCTTGTAGGTCATACCCCAATTTCTACTGGCTGTTCCTAGGATTCGGGCAAAAATCTTTCTCTCTCCAAGCAAAACCCTTCCCCAATACCATAGCCTCTCAATGATTGTACTTAATGAGAGAACAGATAAAATGATCAGTGGCCACATAGTGAATCCACCCTTTTGAATGATTTCTGGCAATGTCACGTTTTTTAAACCTCCGCTATAGCGTTCCCTAAGTTTTTCCTTTTAAAAGTAAAATCTTCAAAAAGGGGAAAAATATTCCATTTTAATTATGCTAAAACTTTCAGGTTCAGATTGTAACTTAATATGAGTGGTTCTAAAGCAGATGGCTGGTCAATCAACCAAAGGGACTTCGGTGTCATTAATAACATGATGCCTTATTGGGCATGGTTTTATGACAATTATTTCCGTGTTGAAAGTCATGGCTGGGAAAATATACCATCTCTAGGTGGTTGCCTACTGATTGCCTCGCATAACGGTGGTTTAGCCGCGCCCGATATGTTCATGGGCATATATGATTGGTTTCAGCATTTTGGCACTCAACGAACCGCCTATGGATTAATGCATCCCACTATCTGGAAAGTCAATCCAAATCTTGCTCATGTGGCGGTCAAATGCGGAGCACTTCAAGCTCATCCCAAAATGGCGGTTGCTGCCCTGCGTTCTAACTCGGCCTTATTGATTTATCCCGGAGGAGTTCAGGATGTTTTTCGTCCTTATAGCGAGCGTCATAATATCCATTTGGCTGGCCGCAAAGGATTCATTAAATTGGCACTAAAGGAGGAGGTGCCCATTATTCCCATTGTTTCAACCGGCGCTCACGAAACCTTGATAATACTAGCTGATTTCTATGAACAGCTTAAAGTATTGCGGCGTTTGGGCTTGCCTTGGCTATTGGATGTAGATCCAGAAGTTTTCCCGATTTACTTGGGACTACCTTGGGGTTTGAGTGTTGGTCCATTGCCCAATTTTCCCTTGCCCAATTCTATCCGGCTGAAGATCTGCCCTGCCATTACTTTTTCCAGGTATGGCAGAGAAGCTGCATCAGACCGCGATTATGTTCAGAAATGCTACACTCTCGTAGAGCAAAAAATGCAACAGTCTCTAGATCAGCTTTTGCAATGATACTTCTTGAACCCATAGCCATTAATTGAGGGAAATTGTTTCTCATCAGGTAGACAGCTAGAGGAAATGATAGGTTTTTCCTTAAAGTTGATCAACCAGAGATCGAAATCTGAGCCTATTGAGTTCCAGTTTTCTGGCATTTCATGATTATTTACTAATAAGAACTTGCTATCTAGAAGAGTATTTTCTTTTTTTAAAACCCAGGCTATACCCATTATTTCTCCAGTTTCAACAAGGCTGTTGTAAGGCGAGGCAATGATTCTGACTATATTAGGTTCTGAATTTTTTTGTAGTACAGATAAAAAAAGATCCGGGCGATAGTACTTTTGATAACCCAGGTTAAAAACAATCGTAATTGCACTCCAAAAGCCAACGAGAAAAACGACCAGAAGATCTCTGTTTTTAAAGTTTCTCAGGCCTATGCCAATAAGCATGATTACCGCAGGGAAATAAACAAAGCTATAGCGCGCCCCTCTGGTAATATCTATATTCAGCACATAGGTCAAGACAAAGAAAATAGTAATTACAGAAATAATAAAGATAACAACTATTTCCAGAAAAGGAGAATTATTTATTAGAGAATTTTTGATAGTAATGTAAATAGGAGGAATCGACCAAATCAGGAACCATCCCATCATCAAACCACTGATTATAACAATCAGCAAATTGGGAGATTCCACCGGAAGAAGGCACAGCATGGTGATCCAGGTAGCCAGGATCTGAAATAAAGGCTTAAACAATGAAAAAAGATCAGAATTATCGCGATGAATCCAACTGGTCATATTGTGACCATAGCCACCAGGAACAACAAGATAGAGCCAAGCCAGACCGAATACTGATGTTATCCCCACAACCATAATCAATCTTGCGATTGCAGGAAATGGTAACTTATGTCTGAAGGAAAAAAACAGCAGGGTCAAAAATTCTGCCAGCAATGTCAAAACAAAAAAATAATGCACCATCAACCCAAGGATGTTACAAGAAGTCCAGGCAAAAACCGACCACCAAGAAATATTTCTCCTAGTTAGGATTTCTTTGGCAACTTGAAGCAGACAACCTAATGACAAAAGAACCAAGAAAATTGCCATGCTGTATTGTCGAGCTTCCTGGGACAAAAAAATGGCATAGGGAGAAAAAGTCATCAAGAGCGTTCCCAATTGTGCCAGCCATGCACTAACCCAAACTGTTCGCATAACCAAGTAAACTGCCGGTATACTGATTACGCCAAAAAAGACCGCAAGAGCTCTTGAATACCAGAGCAATCCATCTAGATCACTATGGGGAAATATCTCAAGCCATAAATGAGCCAGGACAAAATACAGCGGGGGATGATTATCCTGATGTATAACCAATGAAATAACATCGGCAATTTTGGCGGATAAATTAGGTTGTAAAGGACGTAAAATTGTCTCGAGAGACATTACCTGGTTCAATGGAACGGATGAATAGTCATTGCCCAAACTAAAGACCAAGGTAGCGAACTCATCAGTCCAAGGCGGCTTGTTACTCAAGTTGATTAGGCGTAAAATTGCACCAACTATGGTTGTAAAAACCAAAAATCCCGCTTGAGAAGATCCCAAATTCTGAAAAATTTTTTTATCCTCATCATAAAGGTCTACAAAGAAGAGTTTAAACGTGCTGCAATCCCTCTGGCAAGTATTTCAAAATCGTAAGATGAGATCCCTATTGTTTTTGGGTTTTTCATCAGGTTTGCCTCTCTATCTCACCAGTAAGACCCTACAGTCCTGGATGACTTTGGAAAAAGTCGATCTGGCCTCTATTGGTTGGTTTAGCCTGGTTACAATTCCTTATTCTGCCAAATTTATCTGGTCGCCTCTACTCGATAGTTATACCCCACCTTTTTTGGGAAGAAGAAGAGGATGGCTTTTGCTTTCCCAAATAGGATTGGTTATAGCTATCGGTGCCATGTCCCTGCAAAATCCAAGAAAAACACTGCCGACATTAGCACTCAACGCTCTGCTGCTTGCCTTTTTCAGCGCTACTCAGGATATTGGTGCTGACGCTTATCGTACTGATATATTATTGCCAGCGGAAAGAGGGACTGGAGTTGCCAATTTTGTTCTGGGCTATCGCTTGGCCCTAATTGTAACGGGATCGTTGGCTTTTATCCTGGCAGATCACTTAGGTTGGCCGCAAATATATCTTGTGATGATGGGAATAATGATACTGATTTCACTTATCTCTTTTTGGGCGCCTGAGCCGATTCCCAACTCTCCACCGCCGGCAAATTTGCATCAGGCTATCTTTTTGCCTTTTTTGGATTTTTTTCAACGTCAAGGAAATTTCAAAGGAGTTGGAATTCTTGCATTTATCATTCTTTACAAATTGGGCGATTCACTGGTCAATAATATGTCCACCCCCTTTCTCTTGATGAATGGTTTCTCTCAGACCGATATTGGTACTATCAACGGAGGGGTAGGCCTGCTGGCAACCATCATGGGCATCATCTTAGGTGGCTTGCTAATCAATAGACTGGGAGGCAATCGTTCTCTGTGGATTTTTGGTGGACTGCAGTCAATCAGTACGCTAAGCTATTTTATACTATCTACGACAGGCAAGAACTATCTTTGGATGATCTTGGCTATCAACGTAGAGCATTTTTGTGCTGGATTGGGAACAGCTGCCTTTTTAAGTTTTTTGATGGGGCTATGCAATCCACGTTTTTCTGCTACTCAATATGCCTTGCTTTCGAGTTTTATGGCCTTTAGTCGAGACATTCTAGTTGGACCATCTGGTACCATAGTCGAGCATGTGGGCTGGTCTATGTTCTTTATTCTGAGCTTTTTAGTGGCTATACCCGGACTACTCTTGCTGCCAATTTTTGCCCCTTGGAGCCAAGATCCAGATTAAAAAAATACTAGGCTATAACTACCAAATTGTCTCTATGTACTATGTTCTCGTCGCCCAAATATCCCAGAATATTCTCAATTTGTTCTGAATGCCGTCCCTTGATCTGTTCTATCTCTATCTGGCTATAGTTGGCTAATCCCCTTGCTACTTCTAAACCTTCGATATTACAGAGTGAAACTGCATCGGATGCTGTAAATTCTCCCTCCACCCTGACGACTCCGGCAGGTAAAAGTGACTTGCCTGCTTTGGTAATGGCATTGACAGCTCCTTGATCCAAATAAAGTTTACCCAAAGGAACCAAACCGTAAGCTATCCATCTCTTGCGAGCATTGCCGGTTCTTTTTTGCGGTTCAAATTGTGTGCCTATAGTCTCTCCTAAGAGAATAGAGAGAATATTTCGAGGATATTGACCATGCATGATTACTGTCTTGATTCCTGCCCCAGTAGCAATACGAGCAGCAGCAATTTTGGTGGACATGCCTCCTGTTCCCCATTGTGAGCCAGTAGTTTGAGCTTCTATTTTCAATTTAGCCAGCTCTTCTGCACTGACAAAAGAAATAGGTTGAGCATCGGGAAAAATTCTGGGATCAGCCGAGTATAGTTTATCTATATCAGTTAAAATGAAAAGCCAATCAGCTTCTATCACACTTGCAACTAGCGCTGAGAGGGTATCATTATCGCCAAACTCAACGGTGGTAAAAATCAGTCGAGACATAAGGCCAAGAAGCAGGCCTAAGAGAGTCTCGTTAATGGCAAGTAGGAGAAAGGAGATCGGGCTCAAGTCGATTTTGGGCAGAGCGGGCGAGAGGATTGGAAAAAGCAGTAGTGAGAGGGTAAAAACCAAGCCGACCTTGACCC
>CAIPYC010000069.1 GCA_903869185.1 uncultured cyanobacterium
ACCCATTCCAGGGACACCCATTCCAGGGACACCCATTCCAGGCATACCCATTCCAGGAGTACTAGTACTTTTGTTGGCAGAGGAATTAGAGGGTGAACAATCTTTGTTTTGTCCTGAAGTGTTGCAGTTAGTATTCCCCGTATTTTGATCTTGATTGGTTTTGTTCATACTGTTGGGATTCAATCCTTGGGCAGGAACAGTTGAAGGTATCACAGGACTCCCCTGAGCAGGTAAACTGGCCAATAGGCTCATGCTCAGCAAAGATAAAAGAACTTGTTTCATAAATATCACCAAGAAGAAATCTTATTTTCCTTAAGGATAAACAAATTAATATCAAATTTACCTGGATTAACCAAAATTCTTCACACTTTGAGATTCAAGCACCTGGTTTAGTTTTCCACTGCGATACCCCTCAAGATCTAAGGTTACATAGACAAAACCAAAGGATTGAAAGGTAGAAATGAGAGTGACAATATCCTCATTGTTGATAAAATCCTTGATCGTCTCTGCAGGAAGTTCAATTCTGGCCACATCTTCCTGACAGCGAACCCTGACATTACGATAACCAAGTTTGCGAAGATAGATTTCGGCTCTTCCTACCTGTTCAAGTTTAATTGGAGTGATTGTCTCGCCATAGGGAAAACGAGAACTCAAACATGGCGAGGCTGGTTTATCCCACCAGGATAGTCCCAAATTTCGGGAAAGCTCTCTAACCTGGAACTTAGTCATGCCCACCTCAGCCAAGGGGGAGCGAACCCCTCTTTCTTTAGCTGCCTGCACTCCTGGGCGATAATCAGAGAGATCGTCTAAGTTTACTCCATCTAAAACATAGGAATAACCTCTTTGGTAGGCGATTTCCTTGAGTCGATCATGCAATTCACTTTTGCAAAAATAACAACGATTGACGGGATTTGAGCTGTAGTTAGGATTTTGCATTTCCTGAGTTTCGATTATCTCATGCCTGATTCCCATGGATTTTGCCTGTATCTTAGCTTCTTCGAGTTCTTCTGGAAGTAGAGAAGGAGATCTCGCTGTTACTGCAATTACCTGATCACCCAAAATTCTATGAGCCAGAAAAGAGACCAGAGAGCTGTCAACTCCTCCTGAAAAGGCAACTATAGCCTTGGGCATCTGCGAGAATATTTCTTCTAGTTGTATTAACTTATCTTCTAGCATCTACTCTAAAAAGTTATTTTTTATTAAAAAAATTTATTTGGAATTGGACAAATGGCTATCTAGGGGAATAGTCAGGATGAAACAACTTCCTTTACCATGCTCAGAAATCAAGTCG
Source organism: uncultured cyanobacterium (assembly GCA_903869185.1). Classification (GTDB taxonomy): domain Bacteria; phylum Cyanobacteriota; class Cyanobacteriia; order Cyanobacteriales; family Microcystaceae; genus CAISPN01. The sequence goes on from CAIPYC010000069.1 coordinate 1,292, forward strand.
ATATCCCCTCCATGTAGTTTAGCCAATTTACGGGATATTGCCAAACCCAGTCCGGTTCCTTTCTCCTGCTCCCTAGTCAAATCTCCAGCTTGTCTAAAGGGATCAAAGATCTTCTCAAGTTCTGTAGAATCAATCCCAATACCTGTATCAATTATAGAAAAAAGAATCTTGTTACCTTTGGATTTAACTTCGAGTTTTATTGAGCCTTGATCGGTGAATTTGACCGCATTTGAGAGCAAATTAACCAGAATTTGTTTAAGTTTTCTTGCATCTGATCTGATAAACCTGACCTCTGGGGCTATCACAAAATTCAACTTAAGTCCCTTTTCAATACTTCTGGGCTCAACCATAGAGATAGCAGATAGGCAGAGATCTCGAGCCTCCAGGATTTCCCAGAATAATTTCTCTTCATTGGCATCAATTTTGAATATATCCAAAAAATTATTGACTAAATCGAGAAGATACTCACCGGAACTGACAATATTTTGTACATACTGCTTTTGCTTTTCGTTTAGTTTTCCATATATTTCTTGGTTTAGCATTTTGGAAAACCCCAAAATTGCAACCAAAGGAGTTCTTAATTCATGGTGAATATCAGGAGAGATTTCTTTACCTTCAAACCATTGAGCTGAATATAGATGATTATTTCCCCCCACTTTAACGCCCAATTCCACTTGTCCTAAAAATATCGCCCATTGTCCCAAAAAGTCTCTTAAAATCTCTAACTCCTTTTGATAGGAAAGCTTCGAAGAATCCCTAAAGAGCGACAGAACTCCAAATAATTCGGCATTCTGGTGTATGGGTAAGATCAGCATGTCCCTGTTTTGCCCATCAAAATTTAACAAAGAAACACCATTTCCTTTTTCGAGTGAACTTTTGTGTTTTTCTATCAATATTCGAAAAGAGGATATCAGGGTTTCGGCATTTTCAGAAGAAGCATGAATGATACTATAGATAGGAGGATTCTCAATCCACAATATCCAATCTCGAACATTCAAAAGGTTCATCAAGATCCTGGAAATCCTTTCCAAAATACCATTGTCTTTATAGAAAATGTTGTGATTTTTAACCATCATTAGAATTCACGTCTAGAGAATATAAAAATACCTATTGTTAACAACACGAAGGTATAGGCTACAGCATAAGAGGCGTCACTCAATAGCATGGCAACGTTAAAATGATTTTCGTAGAGTACCCTGTTCTTTAAATTCAACCTTTCTAGATCTGGGAAAAACAAATAAAAAGCATGCGATATAGTCAATAGATTTTTGTTTTTGCTCAGCAGGAATAAACTAAATAGATCTGTGCTTAGATGTCCAATCAAGTAAATCCCAAATGTTAGAAAAGCCCCCAAAAAAGAGCCGGTAAAAGAGCCAAAAAGCAGAGCAAAAGCCCCAACAATAGCAACCTCTAAAAATAAAAAGGATTGTGCCAGGAGTAAGCCGATGAAATTGTAGCTATACCTGAACATATACAAAAAAAACATTAACAGCACAGTCATTGAAACTATCATAATGAACTGTACGGTCAAAAGTCCAAAAAGCTTGCCCAACAAAAACTCTGCTCTACTTAGTGGCTTGGGCAACAAGGTCAAGATGGTACGCCTGACTATCTCTTTGTTGAGTAATCCTGACCCTAGAAAAACAGCAACGAACACAGATATCCAAGAGGTAAGGGCTAAGCCAAAATCAAGAAGAATTTTAGTGTGCGACCCGAGAGAAACCTGCGGTAGAATGATTGCTGCTATACCCATCACGATAGCATAAAAGACAATAAAGTACATAAGATTGTCCCTGATGATCTCTCGTACTACATTGAGAGCTATGGACATGATTCTCTGTAAGCTCATATTTTCTCTAGTTGATAAAAACAGTAAAAGAGCCAGATATCCTGACTCCCAAATCAACCTACCAGAATCACTATACTTCGTCTAGTGCAGCAATCCCAGGAAGAACCTTGCCTTCTAGCAATTCTAAGCTTGCGCCTCCACCAGTTGAGATGTGACTCATTTTGCTAGCAACCCCAAATTTCTCCACTGCGGCAACTGAATCTCCTCCTCCAATGATGGTGATGACCCCTTTTGGAGTCAACTCCGCCAATGTGCGGGCGATTGCTTCAGTGCCTGCAGCGAATTTGTCAAATTCAAATACCCCCATAGGTCCATTCCAAATTACGCTCTTACACTCTCTTAAGGCATTTTGGAATGTTTTAACAGAGTCAGGTCCAATATCTAGACCCATCCAGCCATCTGGTATATTATCAATACTGACAATCTTGGAATTAGCATCAAGGGCAAATTTATCAGCAACCACCACATCAGTTGGCAGAAGTAGTTCAACCCCTTTTTCCTTGGCTATAATCTCTAATTTGCGAGCTAATTCTAGTTGGTCTTCCTCTACTAAGGATTTACCGACTGAAAGCCCACGGGCCTTGTAGAAAGTAAATATCATACCACCTCCAATCAAAAGCTTGTCACATTTAGAAAGTAGAGTCTCTATCACAACGATCTTGCTAGAAACCTTGGATCCTCCCACAATTGCCGCCAGGGGACGTTGGGGATTTTCAATTGCATTTTGCAAATAATTTAGCTCTTTTTCAATTAAATAACCAGCCACGCTGGGGCTAAGGTATTTGGTAACCCCTTCGGTGGAAGCATGGGCGCGGTGAGCAGTACCAAAAGCATCGTTGACAAAGACATCAGCGTTAGCCGCGAGAAGCTTGGCAAATTCAGGATCATTTTTCTCTTCTTGAGCGTAGAAGCGAACATTTTCCAGCATTGCTACCTGTCCGTTTTGCATGCTGTTAATTTGAGCAACGGTTGCTTTACCAACACAATCTTGGCAAATTACAACATCTTTTCCCAAAAGCTTTGCCAGACGAAGGGCAGCAGGTTTCAAACGCATGGATTCATTGACTTTACCCTTGGGACGGCCAAAATGGCTGGCAAGAACTACCTTGGCATCTTTGCTAATCAAATCTTTAATAGTTGGAAGTGCTGCGCGGATTCGGGTGTCATCGGTGATATTCCCATCAGGATCGAGTGGTACATTGAAGTCGACTCTTACCAAGACTCGCTTTCCGGCTAAATCTGTTTTTGATAAATTGGCTAATGTTTTTTTTGTCATGGCTTAAATAATCTCCCGAATATTTTTTCTCATACAAAGATTAAATCAGTCCGGTGTCGCATTGACAATTGTTAATGTAGAAAATGTAAGAATTACTTTTTGTATAAATAAAAGAGAGACTCAATGTTTAAGACAGTTTTATTTCCCGTTGATTCATCCAAGGACTCTCTTGAAGCGGCCCAGATGGTTGCCGAACTAGTTAAGAGCAACCAAAGCCGACTATACCTGCTCTCTGTCGTTGAGATTGAATCTTCTGGCAAACACAGAGAATCAGCAATGCAATCTGCAGAAGAGGTTGCCATACTTCTTAAGACAGTAAAGGGTTTCTTTGCCCAGCGCGGAGTAGATGTTGAACTGCTCGAGAGAGAAGGAATTCCCTCTTTTATCATCTGTGATGTTGCTGATGAGATTGCGGCTGATTTGATAGTAATGGGCTGTCGTGGTTTGGGACTTACCAATGAGGGATTGGCAGAAAGCGTTACCTATCGCGTGGTTAACCTATCACCTTGCCCTGTTCTGATTGTACCGTAAAGATTTGTAAGAAATTTTAATAAATATTCTTTCAAGTCCCTCACTCACTTATGATCAAGAGGAAAGTTTTTTTAAAATCCTTTGAGATTATGGAGGTTTAATCTTGGCTATTCCTCTCTTGGACTATGCACCGAGTTCACAGAACGATAGAGTTGCTGGTTATGAAGTGGGTGGGGATGAACAGCCCATAGTTTTTACTACGGCAAATCTTCCTTCTTCTACTTCTCTAGATCAACTCATTGAAGCTGCCTATCGTCAGATTTTCTTCTCTGTTTTCAAAGCAGAGCATGATTCTGTTCTGGAGTCACAGTTACGCGATGGCAGAATCAGTACACGCGATTTCATTCGCGGCTTACTTCTCTCTAAAACCTATAGAGAGAATTTTTTTGATAAAAACAGTAACTACGGATTCGTTGAGCAGACTGTTCGTCGGGTTCTAGGGCGAGATGTCTACAGCGAAAAAGAAAAGATTGCCTGGTCTATAGTTGTTGCTACCTTGGGTATCCAGGGTTTTGTAGATCAGCTACTAGATTCTGATGAGTATATCGAGAGCTTTGGTTATGATACTGTTCCTTATCAGCGCCGCAGGGTTATCTCTGGTCGCAATAGTGGTACGGTTCCCTTTAATATCAAGTCAGTTGGAGATCAGCGCGGTACTGGTAAAACCTTACCTTTCGAACAGACTGTTTGGCAGAACACCAATGCAGTCAGTAAGAAGGTTGAATCTCGACTTCCTCTTCTCAGCTACGCCCCGAGCAGTCAAAATGTCAGGGTTCGTGATATTACCAAAGGATCCGATGAGTCTTCTAGGGTCTTTACGACTGAAAACGTGCCTTTTTCTGGTTTGATCAACCGCGCTGACAAGGTCAAGGTTTTCAACAATGTAACAGTGGCTTCCCTGAATGATTTGGATGAAATTGTTGAAGCCGCTTATCGCCAGATCTTTTTCTATGCTTTCAAAACAGATCGCCAGTCCGCATTGGAATCGAAATTCCGCAACAGGGAGATCACCACACGTGATTTCATCCGCGGCTTGCTTCTCTCTGAAACCTACAAAGACAGTTTCTACGAAAAAAACAGTAACTATCGCTTCGTAGAATTGACTGTACAAAAAGTACTTGGCCGTCCCGTCTATAGCCAGAGAGAAAAAATCGCTTGGTCTATTGTAGTGGTAAATAAAGGCATTGCCGGTTTTGCCGATGAACTTCTCAACTCTCAGGAATACCTTGAGAATTTCGGCTATGATAAGGTTCCTTATCAGCGTCGTCGGGTAGTTTTTGGCCGTGCCGAAGGCGAAAGACCTTTTGATATCAAATCTCCCCGCTACGATGGATATCATCGTGGTATTCTGGGCTTCCCACAGATCATCTGGCAAAATGAAGTACGCACTTTTGTTCCTCAAGAGCGCAAACCAACAGAAGGCAATCCCGCTCTTTACAAAGAGATGGCCAAAAGCCTTAATTTGCCTCCAATTAGCACGCCCAAGACTTCCGCATCCAGCATAGACTACTTATCTCAGGTACCTCGACGCTAGGGTAAAGGTTCTTTACAAGAGGCTAAAAGGTGATCATGTGGCGGTTTATTAATAGAGCTTAGCTATCTGGTTGCCTTTTAGTTAGTTTTAGGGATGTAGGTAAAAGGCAGCGCCCAAAACCGAATAAAAAATAAGCAAAAGAACTCCCTCAAGCCAATTAGAACTTCCATCTGAGCTGATGGAGTTGATGATCAATACTGAAGAGACAGCCGCAAAGATCACGAATATGTTGAATTCCAATGTCAGCGGCGTTGTCATAAATAAACTGATGAGTACCAGAATCGGTGTGACAAAAAGAGTTATCTGCAGGGTTGAACCGATTGCCACAGAAACAGATAGATCCATCTGATTTTTTGTTCCTGCCGATATGCAGGTGATATATTCTACAATTCCCGAGAATAAAGGAAGAATGAAAGTTCCTGTAAAAAGTTCACTAAAACCCATCACCTTGATTGTCTCTTCCAGATTGCCAACTAGTATTTCTGAAATTATTATCAAAAATACTGTCAATCCCAACAATATAAAGATTTGCTTACCCATCCCATTTGGATGATTTGTTTCGACTTCGGGGTTTTCTAGAAGAAGTAATTCCGCTTCGTCTTTTCGCTTTTTGTTAAAGAAAATTATAGTTAGAGTGTAAAATATCAACAGCAACAGTGAGGCTGCCACTGAGAATCTTTGTAATTGTCTCTCTAGTAATTGGGTTGTAGAGGTCAGATGGATTGCACTTGGGGTAACCAATACCAAAACCGATAGTAACAAGGCCGAGGAATTTAATCTGGCTATTTCCGGATGAAACTTCTGCTCCTTGAATCGCAATCCGCCCAAAAACATCGAAAGCCCCAAACCAAGAAGCAAATTGGCTATCACGGAGCCCAAAATACTGGCCTTGACAACTTCAATTAAACCTGCTCGAAGAGCGACAACTGAGACCACCATTTCGGTCAAGTTGCCAAAGGTTGCATTTAACAATCCCCCAAAGGTTGGCCCAATGACCGCGGCAATCACTTCGGTCGTTCCAGCAATCAAGGCCGCTAGGGGAACAATTGCTAAAACAGAAAGAATAAAAATCAAAGCATGACTTAGATGCAACCACTGAGCCAAAAGAGTGATGGGAACAAAGATCAGCATGAACTTAACGATCTTGTCTATTGACATGGCTTTTGGCAATACTACGAGTAATTTATTCATATGGTTGTGATTGCCCCAGCTGCATCAGTAGGTTCATTTCTTCCGTGCAACAGCTTTAATTGAATCTAACTTTTTAAATAACCTATCGGACAACTATGATAGGTTATTTTTGATCATTTAAGCCTCTTATCTCTTTCCTGTCTTCTTCTATCGCGCCATTCCATGGTCGTCAGATAGAGTATACCCCCACTGACGGCAAACAAAAGAAGAAGGGCAACAACAAACAATGAGTTTAATAAAGTTATTTCCACACACTAGAATCCGTTGCGAGCCCAAACAACCATGGCAATGGACCAGGAAAAAAGAGCAAGCATGGTAGCCCAACCCAAGGAGATCATATCCATAAATTCACTTGTTATAAAAAAACACTTTAGTATTATAACCTCTTTCTAATCCCTTAAAGCTGTGATATGGATCACCAACACAATCTTTGTTTTTGGACAAAACGAGCTTATGGTGCTTGTTTTTGTAGATAGCAGGTAGAATAAGGGGTGAGTTGTTGTAATTTTGGTTTATTAAATCTCAGTATATCCATGAAAAGCTGGAAAAGATATTTATCTAGATTTACGAAGCTGCTTTTAAAAAAAAATAGGAGTTCTAACGGGAGAAACGGAAACTTCATTGCAAATCTAACCCGAAGTCTCCTTGGCTCTTCAAAGAGGAGTTCTCAAAAGGGTTTTGTCTTACCTACTTCAATTCTTTTGATTGTTCTTACTGGGCTGATTTTGACAAGTCTGCTGACCCGCTCGAGTAATAGGGCCACACAGGTGATTGGAGATAAAAAAGGAAGTATAGTTTCCAACGCGGCCACACCTGCACTTGAAAGGGCTCAGGCTAAGCTAAACTACCTACTTACACAAGATGGCAGCATCAGTTCTGGTCTGCCCAATGATCAACAGATTGTGGGGGTTCTCTCTTCTACTGCAAAAACAAGTCCTTACCTTTTTCCCGATGAAGTGCAATTAGATATCAACGGTGGTGGACCGGATGCAGCCTGGTCCTTTTCCTCGGATACTGATGGAGACGGGAAGCCTGAAACAATAGCCTATTCTATTATTTCCAATGTATCATCGGGATCATACAATCGAACCAGTCCAGATACTGATAAAGCATCCTCTCTCATAGTCAGAGGCGCTCCTCCAACTATCACTGCTCAAGGCTCTGCAATATGCAGTTCCTTCTCAGCTTCAACAGTAAGTCCCAATGGCTGGGATCCCATCAGCACTTCTTCTTTTGGTAGAACTTTTCAAGTAAATGCTTTGGCTGTTGGCAATTCTAACGCTATCAACAAAGGAGCAATTGCAACGGCAGAACTTCAGCAATATAGAACAGCCGATGTGGGCACAAAGTGGGGAGCTTTTTTTAAGTATGATATAGAGACCAATACAGGAAAGCCCTTTATCTTTAATGGAGCAATGCATACAGAGGGAAATCTGATTGTTACTGGCAATGGTGGTGATGGATCACAGGATCCTGTAAATAATTTGGGCGTTCACTTTTTCCTGGTCAGTTCGCCGGCTTCTTGCCTTTATACCAGATCCAACTCGGAAATAACTCTAGCTGGCAATAACGATGGGACTGTTAATACTGCCAATGGTATTAATTTTTTGGGAAATCTTTCCTCGGGTTCTATCGACAATGCTATTACTAAGGGCAATAATGTGGTCTTTGATCTTTTTTCAAAAGTAACTCCCCAAAAATTCACAAGTGGCACTTACCCTGTGCCCACCGCCTACACTATGAGTGGCGATCCAAGTAAAGCCACCCTAAAGCCCTTTACCTATAGTTCTGTAGATTCTTCCAAAGTAACCGATCCATCCACTCTCTCAGTAGATCCAATAGCTCTTGTAACTACGGGGAAAAATCAACTACGCGATTCAATTGGGGGTAGTACTGATGGAACCACTGTCCAGAACAACACAGTTTGGAACTCTCCTCAGTCTACTCCTGTTACCTATGGACGAATATACAATTCATCAGCCACAACTCCTCTTGTTGACGATACCTATCGCGCGGACAATCGCTACGGTCCCAAGGTGGACTATGGCCCGACAATTCCGATTCCCTCCGGTAGTAAGGTTGGCGATTTAATAACTTCAGCCGATTCCAATTACTCCAAATTGACCGATTTGAGCACTGGCAATGCAATTGCTCAGGGTTTGGATGGCTATTGGGAAAGAAGAGCCTGGGCATCGGGACTAAGAATGGTGGTTGGGCAGCGTCTGGAGCTGGGAAATGCTTACGGCTGGGGCGGACCTCTCTCTTCTACCGGTACGCCTTTGCTACCTTCTATAACCACTTCTCCCTATTCAACCGATCCTCTATATCCAACAAGTTCATTTTCTTCCACAAGAGCTCATGAACTCAAGCAGTTCAAGGCTTTGCGTGATAACCTGTCCGCTGTTCAATCTACTGCGGTTTACCATGTCAACGGCTCTCAATCTGGAAATTTTCCTCAGGCCTGCCTGTCTACTGTTGCCCATCCAGGCACTTTAACTACCTTAGCTAATAGCACCGCTTTTGCTGATTTTCCAGGCGGAACTGGCTTGACCCAAACTGACTTTTTTCACGGACAGGGTACCAATGGCTGGGAGTTTGATGCCCCTGCCGGTAATAGTCAAACCCAGTTTGCCACCAATATTGCCGCAAGCAATCCCTTAGGGAAAGCTTTAAGGAATCTGGCCCATTTTGCCGGAGATCCCAAAGGTTTCTATCCTCCAGTACAAGAAGCCTCCGGCAGTACAATCCATCCTTACCCCAACTTGGCAATGTGGGGCGATTTTTCCAACCTGAGATATGTCCTCTCTCTTTTAGATAGTGGTACCAGCTATAGCGACTTGAGTCTGGCTGATCGTACCACTATTGAGACAGCATCCTGCACCCTAGGTATGCTCACCTACAATATCAATGGTCTGCAAAGTTCCTATAATAAAGCCCTAGCCGGTGCGATTGATACTGGTGTGAATGAGGGATATAATTTTAATCTTTTTGGCCCGGCCAATCCACAGACAACTACTAAGACTGCCTATCCATCTTCGTCTTCAAGTGCCGCTGTCAATCTTGATAATCTAGGTAAACTACTTTTTAGACAATTTTTTTATAGTTCCTCGAACCCAACCCAAGTTATTGGTACCGATAGCAACAACAATGGCGCTGTATGTACATATGCATCTAGCAAATGGACTGTCAATTTTTCCGCTGCCACTAGTGCTGGCTGTCCCCCTAATTCTACTTCTCCTTCTTCAATTGCATCGAGTTGGTATGGAACATTTACGGCTAGGCAATGGCTTGATGCACTAAATATTCTTCCAACGGCAAATGGTGGAGGTGGAGGAACAGCTGCTACCACTTTAACCTCAACTAACCCCACGATGATCTATGCTCGTCAACTGCTCTCACAGATTCAGCCCTATCAACAGGTGACCCGTGATCGCGCCTATGGTTTTGCCATTAGTAATGACAATTCCACTGGTGGCAAGTACCTTAGTCCCACATCTAGCACATCTGCCAATTACATTGCCTTCACGGCAACCTACACAGTACCGAATGCAGTTGCTGGAAGTAATATCACCGCAAGCAGCACATTGACCCTCTTCTGTGATCCTGGAACCTTTTCCACTACAACTCCTGGTGCCAACATAGCCCTGGCTGAGGCTTTTTGTTCTCCTGGAGAAAAACCTGTTATAAATGCCAGTATCACTAGTCCATCCCCTTCCTTTAGTCCCAAATACCCATCGCTTTACCATCTATTCCCTATAGTCGATCACTATCAAGATGGGGGCAAAGGACCCAATGTAAGCGCCACTGCCGTAACCACCTTTCAGCTGGCTACAAGTCAGCCTTCAGGTGAGTCTTATGTTGGTGATAGCTATATTACCAGTAGTGCTGTAAATGGCAAATCCACCACATCGGGCTATGTCTACTCTTCGGTTCAAGGAGGTAATGTCAATACTGCAATAGATGGATCTGCTGGCTCATACAGTCAAGTTTCTATATCTCCTAGGGCTGTGGACTCTTGGCAATTGCCCTATTCTAACAGTGCCAACTATAGCACACTCTCCGGCTTGGTAGTAACTAGAACCAATACAATCACTAGCGGTTCTAAATCCTATGCTGTCTCTTTTTTAGATAAGGGTACTTTCGATGCAAGAGAGTTGCTCTCTCTGAGGGTATTGGATGTCGATTTGGATTTGCTCAGAAGTACCGCTAGTAACTTAAGCGGTGACTATTGGCTACCAATTTCGGGAATTGTTTATGCTTTTAGGGAAGATGCCCTACGCGAAGATGGTATCGCCAGGCCCGCAGCCAGTGGTTATTCGAACTGCAATACTGTCACCCTACTCATCACCAACAACTGCTACATGAGAGCCACCAGTACCAGCGCTCCTAAAGATCCCCCGAACTCCAGCACCAACAACATCAGCATTAAACCGGTCGATTTCTTTCCCGATCCAGATCGCCGGATTCATGGCTTCAGGCTGAGCAACGGATTGGATATCAGAAGACCTCCTACTACTATCGATCCCAATTATCTCAACGGCATGACTTTTGTAACTGATAACCCTGTTTATATCAAGGCTCAGTATGACTATTGCCAGATACAATCCCCTCAACCCTGTAGTGGCAGTGGCAATGGAGCATTCAATCTCCATACAAATACCAGTGGAACCTTGAAGAGGATTGAGGAATTTACCAATTTGCTTACAGATAACTGGAGTAATTTCTATGACACAATAACCGCTAATGGCAGGAGTACGCCCAATCCCGATTTTGCGACTATCAAAGATGCCTGGCGCCCAGTGGAAATTGTGGCTGATTCCATCACGCTTCTTTCTCCTTCATTTATAGATGGGACTGTAGATCAAGGTTTTCTTGCCAATCCCTACCAAGGGTCCTTTGGACAGATGAATTTTCCAGTAAGCTCATTAACCGGCACTACTCTCAATATTCCAAACTATTGGATTCGAGAAAATGGACTGGTTTCAAGTACTTCATTGTCGGGTACTACTGTAAACAATTCTCCTATTTTGATCGCTAGTAATACAGCTCCTGTATATTGCAACAGTTCTACTGCAGTTACTCCTTGTCCGCCAGCCAATCTCCAGCAATATGGAAGAGAAAGCACGCCCAAATCATTTTTGAATATACTTTTACCTCAATATAAGGCGCCCAATGCCTATGAACCAGCTCCCCCCACATCTTCTCGTTTCAATTTAACTGCAGTAAGCGGTATCATCCCATCTCGCAAAAATAACTCTTATGGAGGACTACAAAACTTCGTAAGACTTTTGGAGCCCTGGTGTATTCCTGCATACAACAGCTCAACAGGCGTCAACAGCTGCACTAGCCCTAGTACTCTTTATGTCGCAGGTGCTTTCATTCAGATCAACTTTAGTAACTATTCTACTGGACTGTTAGATCACGATGCCTGGGAGCCAGGATCAACCCCTTCGACAAATGGAGCTGTTGTAGCTAATCTGTCTTACTATACTATCCCTACCCGTGCCTTTGGTTATGATGTTGGGCTACAGTTTGCCCCGGCTGGTCCTTTGTCGCAGAGATTCACCTCGCTTAATAACAACTATAGTGAATCCTATCGTTCAGTAAACAAATGTGATCCCTATATCAGCCAACTTGCCTCTGCCAAGCTCCCATCAGGGTCTCAAATAGATCCGTCCTACTCATCTTCTAACTGTAGCTAACCTATATGAATATATTGTTGTGGTTTATCAGGAGAAAAAACAAAGGCTCAGCTCTAATAGAAGCCATTGCCGCTATAGTGATACTTTCTATTGTTGCTGCAATCAGTGCCCCGGCTTTTCTGGTGGCTTTGCTGACGAGGGTGGAGTCTAGGAGAATATTCCAGGCTCGCCAGCTTGCCCAGTCACAGGTGGATGCAACCCGGGAGATCCTTTTATCTAGCAATACCTATCCTGCTTCGTCTCTGCCCCCTTCTACTGGAAGCACATCCACGAGCGATCTGCCTACGACCTCAGCCCCAACTTCAACCTGCAGTAGCAGTACCAATCCATGCCCTAGCACAGCCCAGGCACTTACTGTAACCCTCAATAATAACAATTATCTGGTTCAAACCTTCAGAACCCAAGGTGTGAGCCTAGGCTCCCTACCGGTAGCTTTTCGCATGGGTGTGCGGGTGTATGGTCCAGGTGCTATAACCAAGCTCAATAGTGGCGGCACATTACAAAAATATGACAATCATCAAATGGAAGGTCTGCAATCCAATCTCAACGCTGAAGCCCAGTATCCTCTGGCGGTGATGTATATCAATCTGGTCAAAACCAATCTGGATTCGAGTCAGTCTTTCTACAATACATTGGCGGGGCAGTAAGAATTGGAAATATGCTATGTTGAAGCTGATTTTTAGTTACCACCTGAGCAAATATGGCAAATTCAGAAATGCCTTTACCTTGACTGAAACCTTGGCAGGAGCCATTATAGGCTTAATTCTATTGGGTGCGATGTTAAGTTGGCTGGTCAATTTCATGTATCAAGACAAGAATGAGGAGATCCTCGCCAAAACCCAACAGAATATGGACAGGGCAATGGAATATATGCGCGAAGATATTAGTGGAGCGCTCTATGTCTACGATTTTCAACAGACTCCTTACAATACCTGTTCGAGTTCTCCTTCAGCTTGCACCAGCAATGTCGGAAATAATTATTCCAATGGCAATGTTCTTCCCTATCCTTTAGTGGGTATACCTGCTAGTCTAATCGCAGCCAACTACATCCCTATTCTTGCTTTTTGGAAACTGGCATCTTTAAGCAATCTCAATGCCAGTATCTGTAGTGGTCTTTCCAACTCAACTTATATCCCGGAAGACAATCCCACGATAACCAACGGCGCTTTTTCCTACCAGGGAGAATGTAATGCCCTGCTCTATCGCAGAAAAATGATGACTCTGGTTGTCTATTTTCTCAAGACCAACGTTGGAGATAGTAGTGACAATGGTTGGTATGGACCAGCAAGGATTCTGCGCTATGAATTTGATAAGTACCTACAACCAATGACTACTTATGGAAGGAACACTGGCTTTATAGATCCCACTTATAGTGGAAATTATTCCAGCTGGCCTGAGAATAACAGTCAAAAAAATCTGCAAGCTAGTTTGCCAACTATTTCTGCTACAAATCCTGCGGTGTTGGTAGACTATGTAGATGATCCAAAAAGCACAGCGGATTCAAATTTTTCCACCTGTGATTCTACCCAAAGCAGGACTCCCGCCTATCCCATTGCCCCGGCTAATATGGCTCCAGGTACTTACAACGGGAATTATCCAACCACTTATTATAGTACAAGTTTTTGGGCCTGTGTGACCACTTTGAGCAGCCAGGGATCGGGTAACGCATGGTCATCTCCTGCTGGGATAGCTCAGAAGGTCAGTATCTACCTGCGTGGCAATGCCAAGGGTAGCGATGGACTAAACAAACTCAATCGTGTATTACCACCAATCTATACCACGATAAGCGTCAGAGGAGTAGTCGGTGAAAACTATTGATCCGTTGAGCAGAAAGAATCAGCAACCAAGTGGTTTCACGCTAGTAGAGGTTTTGGTGGTGGTGGTGCTCGCCGGGATTCTTGCCGCGTTATCTGGACCTTTTTTCGGTCGTGTAATTGCCCAATATACCTTAAAGAGATATACAAGTGAGGTTTATCAAGCGATTTCACAGGCTCAGGCCTATTCACACCAAAGGAGAGAAAACTGGCAGTTTAGTCTATGTTCCAACAAGGGGATATTGCAATATGCGGTTCATTTGGCATCTCAAGTCCCTACTACCTGTGGAGGTGGCAATATATCCTGGACAAGCTTGCCCTCCAATATATCCCTAGATACAACAGCCAGTAATGTAACTATGAGCCAACCAACTGCTGGAATTTACCAAGTTTGTTTTAATGACCAGGGCTTGCCCAGTACCCCAGGTGGATCCCCTCAGGTTTGCACCTATCCTGCTTTTTTTGTTCCTC
>CAIPYC010000070.1 GCA_903869185.1 uncultured cyanobacterium
CGATTTACTCAAAAGATAGATAGTTGGTATATATCCGCCCAGGATTTGACGATCTTCACCTTGGATTTCCAAATGAAGACTATCGACATCTTCTACCTGAGAGCGCAACCAAAGCTGTAGAGCAGGGGAGAGAACCTTGCTGATAATTCGACTCGAGTTCATCTTGGGAAAATCAGACATAATGAAAATGTAATTTAAAGATAACCTTGGGATGGACTCTTAGCAATGCACCAGAGAATTCAAAAGGTTCTGGCACAGTGGGGAGTTGCCTCTCGTCGCCAGGCAGAACAACTGATTCGCTCAGGAAGGATCACTGTCAATGGACGCATGGCTAACATTGGTGAGAAAATTGATCCCTTCAATGATTCTATTCTCTACGATGGCAAAAGAATACAAGGGCAAAGAAGAGAGCTTTTGTATATTTTGTTAAACAAACCACTTGGGGTGATCTCAACCTGTTTCGATCCCCAAGGAAGACCAACAGTTCTCGATTATTTACCGACCGAAATCTCTCTGGGCAAAGGTTTACATCCAGTCGGCAGGCTTGATATGGATTCAACCGGTGCCTTGCTTTTGACTAATGACGGAAATTTAACACTCAAACTTACACATCCTCGCTATCATCTACATAAAACCTATCATGTCTGGGTTGAAGGTTATCCTTTGGATTCATTATTGAACCATTGGCGTCAAGGTCTTCTGCTCGATGGCAAGTTAACCTTACCGGCAGAGATTAAAGTGCTCAAAAGGAAAAAAGGACAGACACTATTGGAAATTATCCTCAGTGAAGGAAGAAATCGCCAAATACGTAATTGCGCAGACATATTAGGTCATCCAGTGGTCAAATTAAACAGAATAGCTATTGGCCCAATTCCACTAAATTTACCTGGTCGACCAGAACTAATCTTAGGGAGCTATAGAATACTAGATGACTCTGAATCGGAACTTCTTAAAAATCACCTTGATACAACGGCTCAAAAGCTATCTATCTCTTGTTTCAACCAGATTTAAACCACAAAGGCACCTCAGCCTGGATAATCTCAGAGAAGAGCCCTCTGCTGAGTTGGCCTCTATTGGTTTAATTTTACAAAAAGCTCGCCTGGAGCAAAATCTGAGTTTCAAGAAGATCTCTTTTAAAACTTTGATTCCCAGTGATATTTTGCAAGCTATTGAAGATGGCAATTTAGGGGAATTACCTGAGCCTGTTTACCTAAAAATCACCATAAAAAAATATTCTGATTTTTTAAATGTTGATCTTAAGAATTCTTTGGAGAATCTCTACCCCAAAAAACCAGCACAAAATGGCAGATTCTCTACCAATTTTTTAAAATTACCCGCTTTTGAGTTTCGTCCAGTTTATTTTTATTTTTTTTATATCCTCATAGTAATATTATCAGTTCATAAAATTGCTGGTTCTTTAGAAGAATCAGTCAACTCTTCCAAAATTAAGCAGAACAATTCAATAGAATACAAGCAAAGCAAATAAAATTTCTATGTTCTTGCCAAACCGAACAACCCCCAGGACAAGACCAGCTGAAAAATACTTCGGCAAGAAGGGTAAATTATTCTGGTTGATTTTATTGATTACGGTTTTGCTGCCAGGATTGATCGTTGCCCGCTTAGCTTATTTGCAATTGTTACAGGGAAGCTATTATCAAGCCAGGGCC
>CAIPYC010000071.1 GCA_903869185.1 uncultured cyanobacterium
CCATTTTGACTGTCCAACAAACTCTAGACTCTGCCAGAAGTACATTTGAAAATACCCAAAAAATCACCTCTGATGTAGATGAACTAACAGGTGATCCCAAATTCAGAGCCAATCTACACCGTTTGGTAAATGGACTTAGCGCTCTTGTCTCTAGCACTGATCAACTGCAAAAACAATTGCTTTTATCCCAGTCGTTAGAATCGGCCCGTTCCTCGATAACCGATACCTATCTCGCCAAAACCAAATGAGCAATTGGTTATTTTTATTCTTTGGGATCTTTATCGTCTTTCTCTTCTTCTTCGTCTCTTTCCTGTTTGAGTTCGCGCAGGCATTCCTGGGCTATTCCGACAGTGGCACCAACTCCAGCTCCAATCCACATAAAGTTCTTATATATTTTGCTATACACATCAGTAGGATACTTGAGTCTATTAAAATCGGGTTGACCTATCTTGGTAGCTGCAAGTCCTACCATCATGCCAATTAAACCTGTTACTAGGCCAGAAAAGACTATTAAACGAATTCTCATATCCAAAACTAATGGTGCCAAAAGAAAAAAGAATAGATCAAGGCTATCACGGTCAAAGCAAAAATTAAATGGTTCATCCAGTCGTCAAAGTTCCAGTTTTTGAACATTGTGCTTAGATACCCCTATTGTTATGTTGTGATTTGTTATCAGGAGTATCTAGGAAGTTGTTTGCCAAATTCTTAATAACAATATAGAGAATGGGAGCTATGACTAAACTCAAGATAGTTGAAATAAGATAACCACCGAAGATCGCAGTACCCAAAGTCCAGCGACTCATCGAACCAGCACCTTGAGCAATCGCCAGAGGCAAAAATCCAACAAGTCCAGCTAAAGCTGTCATCAAAATCGGACGAAGCCGTTCTTGCGCTGCCTTAGTTGCTGCTTTGATAATCGTAAGACCTTCTTGGCGAGCTTGATTGGCAAACTCAACTACTAGGATTGCGTTTTTACTGGCTACCCCAATGAGCATCACTAGGGCAACCTGGCAGTAGATATTGTTGTTGACAATTGGCCAAACCGAACCAATTTGCAATACATTAGCCCTGAAAAAGATACTGAGCATTGCTCCAAGAACAGCCAAGGGAACGGTCAACATGATGATCATAGGGTCAATATAGCTCTCGTACTGAGCAGATAAAACCAAAAAAACCATCACAAAAGCCAAGCCAAATACTATTGGGGCAGCACCTGCCGAATTTGACTCTTGTAAGGAAAGTCCGGATAATTCATACCAAAATCCCGTCTTACCCCCTTTGAATTGTTCCTCTGCTATTTCTGTTATTGCCCTGATCGCATCCCCGCTACTGTGACCTGGGGAAGGATTGCCTATAAATTCCACAGAAGGATAGATATTGAAATGTCCAACTACCGGTGGATAGGATATTTTTTCTGTTTTGACCACACTCGAGAGCTGGATTGTCTTACCATCTTTACTGTTGAGATAGATCTTGTTGATATCTTCTAGATTTGACCTGTATTTTTGGTCAGCCTGGGTATAGACTCTATACACTTGATCGCCCAAAACGAACTGGTTGACATAGGAAGAACCAAAGTAAGTCTGTATAGTATTAAAAATTTGATCTATATCTATATTAAGAGCCTTAGCTTGATCTCGATCAACCGTGATTTTTGCCGTCGGTACACCAAAGGTAAATTGAGTGAATATTCCACCAATTTCAGGTCTTTTTTGTGCTGCTGCCAAAAAGGTTTGCGCATTCTGGATCAAGGTATCCATTGACTGAGCGCCGCGATTTTGTAATTCAAACTGAAAGCCCCCAATACTGCCCAAACCATCTGCTGGTGGGGCATTTACGGCAAAAGCAAGAGCCTTGGTTGTTTTAAAGCGAAGGGTCTTATTGAATCTCTGTATAATTCCAAATACAGAAGAATCAGGTCCCTTGCGCTCATTCCAATCCTTAAGCTTGCTAAAAACTATCGCCTGGTTGCTGGAAAATCCATTAAAACTGAAACCTACTAATGCAACAGTGCTGGATACCTCTTTTAGTTTGAGAGCTTCGGCGCTAACTTCCTTGGCAATTTTTTCGGTGTAATTTAAAGAGACTCCCGGGGGTGCCTGGATTACAGTAATAAAGTAGCCTTGATCTTCTTCCGGTAAAAACCCTTGGGGTACAATCTTGTACAGAGTACCAGTTAAAAATAGAGAGGCTACAAAAGCTATCACCACCAACCAACGCAGGGGAATCAAAAACTCTAAAAACTTCACAAAACCTCTTCGGAAGAGTTCGAATCCCTTATTAAAGGTTTTAAAGATCAATCCGATAGGTCCTTTTGGCTCTTCTGGATGAGTCTTTAGCAATATGGCTGAAACACTAGGCGAAAATGTTAGAGAATTGACCGCAGATATGGCAACGGAAAAAATAATCGTCAGAGCAAACTGTTTATAAATAATGCCGGTTGTACCTGGAAAGAAGCAAACTGGAATGAAGACCGACATCAACACTAGGGATGTTGCTACAATTGCCCCTCCAAGACTTTCCATTGCCTCTAATGAAGCCACTTTGGGCTTTTTCCCTTGAGATATTTTGGTAGAGATCTCCTCAACTACGATGATTGCATCATCTACAACCAGCCCAGTAGCCAAAACCACCCCGAAGAGTGTCAATTGGTTCAATGTAATGCCAAATATTTTCAAAAAAGCCATACAGCCTATCAGAGAAACAGGAATGGCAATAGCAGGAATCAAGGTGATTCTCCAGTCTTGTAAAAAGATAAAGATCACCAGAATTACTAAAAATATTGCCTCCCAAAGAGTTTTAACAGCCTCATCTAGAGATGCTGTAACAAAGAGAGTATTATCTACAATCACTTCTGTAGCCATATCTGGTGGAAAAAGCCTGATTTGTTCTTCCATCACTTTCCTAACTTGGTGCGCAGTACTTAGAGCATTGGTTCCAGGTAACTGGTAGATCACCATGGCCACTCCAGGCTCTCCTTTATAGAGACCAAGCGTGGAATAGTCCTGAGCGCCTAGTTCGACCCTACCTACATCTTTTAGCTTGATTAAGCTGCCATCTTTGCTTACCTTGACTACTAGATCCTCTGCCTGCTGCGGCGTTTCGAAGCGACCCTGGGCCCGCAGAACGATTTGGTATTGCTGATCACTGTCATTTGGTTTTTGTCCGATGATCCCAGCACCAGTTTGTACGTTTTGCTCGTTGATCGCCGTAGTGACATCCTTGGCAGTGATACCGCGGGCAGCCAATTTTTCTGGATCTAACCAGATCCTCATGGCATAGGAAGCAGAGCCAAATAGTCTTATATCTCCCACACCTTGGATCCTTTTTAGAGGATCTATCAGAAAACGATCAGCGTAATTGTACAAAAAAAGTGGATTATAGATGAGTTTGCCTTGACTATCTTTTTCGCTATAGAGAGCATAAACTAGGGTGATACTGGGAGATGCCTGGACAACAGTTACACCTCCCCTTTGAACTTCAGCAGGAAGCTGAGAGTTGGCTTGCGCTTCTCGATTTTGTACCAATACTTGAGCAATATTTGGATCCGTTCCTACAGGAAAGTTAACGTTAATGGAAGAATTGCCGCTACTATCAGTAAATGATTGCTGATAGAGCATATTGGGTGCGCCGTTGATTTTTTTTTCTATGATGGTCGTAACATTGTCGGTAGTGGTTTTGGCATCAGCTCCGACATAGTTAGAAGATACCTGAATTTGAACCGGAGCCAGTTGAGGCAGCTTTTCTAGAGGCAATAGCGGAATACATATTCCCCCTACCAACAAGATGATCAATGTGATCACCGTTGTAAGAACAGGTCGCCTGATAAAAATGTCTGAGATACTTAAAAGCATATTCTTGCAGGCTTAGAGTTTTACGGTACCTTTTTAGGAGATTTTTGTAAGAGAGCTTCGGAAATCACTGGCATACCGTTGGCTAGAATCTGGGTTCTTGATATGATGATCTCCTCTCCAACCTTGAGACCTGAGATAACCTGATATGCTTGTCCCTGAATTTTGCCTAGTTCGATCAGTCTCTGTTTTGCAATTTGCATTTCTTTGCCATCTGGAGTTTTGCTTTTTTCAACCACGAAGACAAAGTTGCTCGCTCCGATATTGGTTACCACGCTAGTTGGTATTAGCAAGCCAGTTGATTTGTTCCAGATGATTCTAGATTTGACATATTGAGAGTCTTTTAGGTTGCCATCATTATTGAAAGTAACTTTAGCCAAAACAACTTGAGAGTCTTGGGTCACTGTAGGGGAAATAAAAGTAATCTTGCCAACGTTGCCTTTTGTTCCATTGGATTTAATGATCTCAACTGGTAAGCCTAATTTGAGTTTATTTCTTTTTTCTATCGGTACATATATATTTAGATTTAGCTTTCTGTTGTCGACAATGGTAGTAAAAGGTACGCCGCTACTGAGGATATCCCCAATTTTTTTGCTAGAGAGATCGCCTATTGTTCCAGTTATTGGAGAAACCAAGGTATTGTATTTTAGATCTTCTTTAAAGACCTTGACGTTGCTAAGAGATGCATCTATGGCTTGTTGCTTGTTTTCAATATTGGCCAGGGCTGTTTGGATTTGTTTTTCGGCAATTTTTTGATCAGAATAAGCCGAATTTAAAGCCGCTTTGCTAGCCAGAAGAGCAGCTTGGGCAGCATCTCTATCTTTTTGGGCAACCTTGAGTGAAGATCTGGCATTTTCTAAGGCGGCTGTCTTATTGTCAACATCCTGTTGGGCTATGGCACCTTCTTTGATCAAAAACTGACTTCTTTGATAATTTTTCTCGGCCAAGACAAGATCAGATTTGGATTTGACAAGATCCGCCTGTCTGCTTTCGAGCTGGGCATTGGACTGGGCTATATCCGCGCGGCGCTGGGCAATTGCATCGATAGTCTTGTTTTTTTGGGACTGGGCACTTTGAAGCTGAGCCTGAGCTTGAGTAAGATCGGATTTGGCTTGGCCAACTTGGGCATTGGCTTGGTTCACCTGAGCCTGTTGTTTGATGGGAACCAATTTCAGTATTTTCTCACCTGGAGTTAGATTCTGTCCGCTGCTGACATATATAGAGCCAATTCGTCCATCTATCTGTGAGGCTAAATTCACCCTTTTGACGGCCTCTAGTGTACCAACAAAGTCACTGCTATCTATCACAGTTGAATTGTTAAGGCTTTGGAAAGCCACAGGAATAGATTGTGGCGCCTGGACGGACTGATTTTTTTCGCCACAGCCAAACAGCATTTCTGACAAGGCAATCAAGGCCAATGATATTTTGTAGTAGAACGCACTCTTGACCAAATTAACCCCGTTGAAGAATTTATTTACTGACAAAGTTTAATTAGGTTTCATTCTAATGTTATTTGCCAAAAAGATGTGAAATATTTTCCGGTAAGGTTAATATCTCATTCCATAGTTTTTGGGGATTGATACCAAATGTGAATTGTAAAATTATCAGAATTATTGCTATGGTGGCTGCGGTTGAAAGTCCAACCTTGAGTATTTTAAGTAGTGCATTAAATACCAGCCAAGCTACTACAATGGCAGCTATGAGCAATAGGATATTCATTGTTTTTTTAAACCAATATTTTTGATTTAGTACTTAAGTTCAATGCTTCTTTTCTAGCCCATTGATCTGCTTGTAAAATATCATCCAAGCTTGGAGTTTGGGTATTCTGGGCATCAAATACTTCACAACAATGTTCAATCAGTTGGGGGATTTCCAGAAAAGTGATCTTCTCTTCTAAAAAGAGAGCTACCGCCTGTTCATTAGCTGCGTTGAGTACAGCTGGCATAGATCCACCTGCTTTACCGGCTGCGTATGCTAGTTTCATACAGGGATATTTATTGTGATCGGGTTCTTTGAAAGTTAAATCTCCGGCTTTGATCAGATCCAAACTTGGCCAATCTGTGATTATCCTTTTGGGCCAAGAGAGCGCGTAAAGTAAAGGTAATCGCATATCTGGCCAGCCCATCTGGGCTATTACAGAAGTATCTTGCAGTTCAATTAAAGAATGAATAATACTCTGAGGATGAATAACAATGCCTATCTGTTCATAATCTACGCCGAAAAGATAATGAGCTTCTATCACCTCCAAACCCTTATTCATTAAAGTAGCCGAATCGATAGTAATTTTGCGGCCCATCGTCCAGTTAGGGTGTTTGAGAGCATCAGCTACAGTTACCCGACTCAAACTCTCTACCGGTAAATCGCGAAAGGAACCACCAGAAGCGGTCAATATGATTTTACGTAAACCATCAGAAGGGACTCCCTGGAGACATTGAAAAATGGCGGAATGCTCAGAATCAGCCGGCAGCAATTTTATATTGTGCTTTGCCACCAGTGGTAGAACAACAGGTCCGCCTGCGATGAGAGTTTCCTTGTTGGCTAAAGCTATATCCTTACCCGATTCAATAGCAGAGATAGTCGGCAAAAGTCCAGCACAGCCAACTATTCCACTGACTACTGTCTGCGCATCGCCATAGCGAGCGACCTCTTGAGTTCCTTTTTCTCCACTGAGAATTATGGGCTTATAGCCAACTCCAGCGATCGCATTTTGTAGGGAACTGATTTGTGCTTCATTCTGGATAGCCACTATCTGAGGGCGAAATTCTTTGATCTGCTGGGCTAGAAGTTGAATATTGGTTCCGCAGGAGAGCCCTACTACTTGGAACTGGTTGGGATATTGGGCTACAATCTCTAGCGTTTGTGTGCCGATTGAGCCGGTTGAGCCAAGGATAGATATTTGCTTCACAATCAGGAACTCTATTTTTAAATATTTATTAAATTTCGCCGAGGATCATTTAACAATATTAAGGCTTTAGGTTTACATCATTCAATATTTTTCTTTTTGGATGGTTGCCCTAAGGAACCTGCCAAATTCTCTGATGATACTTTTCCGGGTCAGAGTAAGGATCCTCGGGAAGATGATTATGATTACTATGTTCATGACCATGATGATGGTGGTGGTGAGCCTGGTCTTCCTGAAGTGGGGCCATCTGTCTAAATTTACACATTTCACAGTTCATGTTTACCTGAGACTTCTGGATCTCAATTTCCCTTTCTCTGACCAAAGTTAAAAGCTCAAGCTGAATACCCATTTCTGGCAGGCAAGTAAAAGAAATATCTGAATGTTGATTTTCTTGTTGGGTTGTAATATCAAATATTTTCTTGATTAAGGCCCCGGTGAATAAAAAGTAGGGCAGAACGATTATTCTCTTGGGTTTGTAAAGAAGAGCCCTTCGAAACCCTTCCTCAAGTCGTGGATGTGTTATGCCAATGAAACAAGTTTCTACAGTAAGATAACCACTTCCCTCCCAGAGAAGGCGGGCCATTTTGGCAACATCACTATTGGCATCAGGATCACTCGAACCCCTTCCTACAAATAAAAGAACCGTCTGTGATCGAGGAATCTCTCTGGGATTATTGTGCAATTGATCGACTTGAGCCAATCTATTTTGACAAAGGCTAAGGATGGAAGGATTGATCCCAAAATGTCTTCCATAGTGAAATTTTAATTGGGGATAATGTGTGCGGCAGTGATCAAGTTCATTAGTGATATCAAACTTGTTATGTCTGGCTGCAAACAGAAGTAACGGTAAAGCTGAAAGTTCCGTATAACCTTTTTCCAGGCAAAGTTCAACACCCTCTTTGATAAAAGGAGGTGTCAGCTCCAAAAAACAGGGGATAACGGGACGACTGTGGTCTAGGCTCTGGTAAATCTTGGCAAAATTCAAAAAAGTTTCTCTTCCTTGTTCGTCTTTGGTTCCATGCCCAATCAACAATAGAGGACGATCAAGAGGCAGTGGCTCTAATTGGAGAGAATCTGGACTAGGCAAAGGCTCTTTGAGCGTAATGATAGACATTCAAGTTTTTATTAAAAACGTAGATCTTAAGATTCTAACCGATCACCTTGATCTTTGAGAAACTTTCTTGCCCAAATGATTGATTCATCTTTGGTTTGAATTATTCCTTCCAAATGGGCAATTTGAATCTCGGTGAGTAATTTACCGATCAATGGACCTGGAGTCAATTGTAAACCAGCGAGTAAGTCTCTTCCTGTGACTAAGGCTTTGGGATGGGCTATAGGATCTGTTAAATCAAAATAACGTCCCAAAAGAGACATAATTTCCAATTCGCCATAGCCATATACTAAAGAGAGCAGGCATAAAATCACAAAAGAATCCTGGCTCTCCAAAAACAAAAAATATTGATCTTTGATTGACAATGGTTTTGAAAAGTTCTTCAATTTATTTAATTTTTCTAGAGCAACAGTGATGGATCTTATTTCACAGCGAGAAGCTTTTAAGTTAATTAACTCTTCTTTTGCCTGCTCTAGAGAGTAAGAAAGTAAAAGAGCAAATTTGGCAAGAACTATACTAGAGACAATGTTGGTTTTGAATTCAACAGAAATCAGTTCACCAATGCGATCAATTTCAGATAGCAATAATACTTTTTTATCTGTAGCACTCGGTAGCCAATCACGGAGTATTTGATCTCTCCAGGCCATTTCCAGCCAATAGCTACTTTGTAAGCTTAATAAAATATAATTTAGCTCACTTTTAATCCTCTCACCAGCTACCTTTTTTAATTCAGGTGCTAGCTCCCGTAATGATTTTCTTGTTTGATTTTCAATGGTAAGATTTAGCTGAGCAGCCTGTCGATAAGCCCTTAGCAATCTAAGAGGATCATCCTTGAGATTTTTAACTGAAATCATGCGAATTACTCGAGTCATTAGATCATCAATTCCCTCTGTAGGATCACAAATTTGTGCATCTTTTAGAGAGTAAGCAATCGCATTAATTGTAAAATCACGACGTTGGAGATCAACTTCAATTGTCTCTCCCTCTTGTTCGGCAAAATCACAGGTAATTTGTGGAAATACAACCCTGGCAATACGTCTTTCTTTATCCAAAATCACAAAACCTGTTTGATATATTTTAGCTAGATATTGGGCAATTTCAATAGTATTAAAAGGTATAATAAAATCCAAATCCAAATATTCTCTCTGTCTCTTCAATAAAATATCTCTGACTGTCCCACCTACTAAATAACTGCCTTCTGGTAAATAATCTATATTGAAGGGCAGATATTGATCCAGCCAATTACTTATAAGTTGAGAGATGAGATGGTTGGGGTACATTTATAATTCTTTGAGGATTAAAATTTGACTTCAGGTACGCAATTATTTTACATGAAACACAATTTTTGTATAAAATGAATATGTAAGAATTTTAAATATTAATAGAAAACTATGTATATTGCTATCACCGCACTCAAAGGTGGAGTTGGTAAAACCACTACCGCTATTCATTTAGCTGCCTATTTTCAGAGCAAAGCTCCCACACTGTTGATAGATGCCGATCGCAATCGTTCAGCAATTATTTGGTCTGGTCAGGACAAGCTTTCTTTTTTTGTCGCATCCCAAGCTGGTGCTACTGGTTTAATCAAAAAATATACCCACTTTATTCTTGATACCAAAGCCAGGCCTGAGCCAGATGAAGTAAAAGATATCGCCGAGGGAAGTGATTTGTTAATCATTCCAACTACGCCCAATCATTTGGATATTGACGCCACACTCAAGGCGGTTGAATTGATTAAAAACTTCAAAACTAATTTTAAAATTTTGCTCACCAAAGTAGATAGTCGCACCAAAAATGGTAGGGAAGCCAGAAACATTTTAAATGAACACAAACTACCGTTGTTTCAATCGGAAATTCCTTTGCTGGTAGCTTTTGAGCGTGCCTCACAAAAGGGGGTTGTCATCAAGGATTATAGTGATACCAGGGCGCAATATGGTTGGTTGAGTTACCAATCAGTTGGGAAAGAGATCTTTAATTAGATCATCAATTCCTTGAGCACCTGGGCAACCTTTTCTTGTTCTTCCAACGATAGATCTGGAAACATTGGCAAAGAGAGAACTTCATTGGCAGTTGCTTCAGATAGTGGTATATCCCCTAAACGATAACCTAGATTTCGATAAACAGGCTGTAAATGAAGGGGAATGGGATAGTAGATCATTGAGGAAATATTTTTCTTCTCCAGATCTTCTTTTAATTGATCTCTCGAGCCTTTGAGTACTCTGATTGTATATTGGTTCCAGACATGCCCATTGCCGGATATATCCTGGGGTAGGGCTATTCCGGGTATATGTTCTAGTAGACGATGATAAGATTGCGCGATTGAGCGGCGATTTTCATTCCATTGATCCAGATAGGTCAACTTAACTCTTAAGATAGCGGCCTGAACTGCATCTAGACGACTGTTTAGTCCAATCTCCTCATGACAATAGCGCTGAACACTGCCATGTTCTTTCAGCATACGAATAAACTTGGCTAAATCAGCGTTGTTTGTTGTAACTGCGCCCCCATCTCCACAACCACCTAGGTTTTTGGTTGGGAAGAAACTAAAACAGCCCAGATCTCCGAAACTACCAACTCTTTGTCCTTGCCACTTGGCCCCGGTTGCTTGAGCACAGTCTTCTATAACATAAAGACCATAGCGCTTTGCGATATCCATCACGCGATGCATATCTACAGCATGACCATATAGGTGTACCGGAATGATTGCCTTGGTGCGTTCTGTAATTGCCGCTTCTACTAGATCTATATTGCAATTAAAGGTTTCTGCGTCAATGTCTACAAAAACCGGGGTGGCCCCGTTACGGGTGATAACTTCACCGGTAGCTATAAAGGTTAAAGATGATGTAATCACTTCATCTCCAGGTCCTATCTTTAAAGACTGTAGCGCCAAATAAAGTGCATCAGTTCCAGACGCGCAGGAGATCGTGGACAAGACGTCATTGTAATTTGCAAAATCTTCTTCAAATTTGGAAACTACCGGTCCATTGATGTATTTTCCTGAGGAAAGTACTTCTAGAACTGCCTCATTCACCTCCTGCTCAATTTGTTTGTACTGTCTAGCTAGATCGACAGGTAATATTTTTTTCACGAAATATGATACATCTCCCAAAAAAGTAACAGTCCTTTTCGAGAGGACTCGGGTGTCAAAGGTTAACTAGATATTCTAAACTTTTTTAAAGTAATCTATCAATAATTTTTGATTCTCCTCTTGATTTATTGAGCCTGAGATTTTCTAAAGAGGATTCATTTTCTCTAGAGAAACATCTTTGTTGATAGGTTAGAATGGGAATTATTCTAATATCATGCCTTGGCATATCATGACTTCAGTTATCGTTTTTGATAAGCAAAAATTACAAAAGCCTCCTCTCAATGTCTATAATCTGGGGCATCGGGTCTTGCGCCAGCCAGCCAAACGGGTCGCCAAGATTGATACAAAAATCAGGCAACTGGCCAAGCAAATGTTGCAAACGATGTATAGCGCAATCGGTATAGGTCTTGCCGCACCACAGGTAGGTATTAATAAGCAGTTGATTGTTGTTGATTGTGATCCAGATAATCCTCACAGTCCCCCTCTAATCATGATCAACCCTGAGATTGGCAACTACAGCCCCCAGCTGGAGCTCTCCGAAGAAGGCTGCCTCAGTGTTCCCAAGATTTACCTCGATGTTGCCCGGCCCGTCCAAATAGAGGTATCTTATAAGGATGAACAGGGAAGAGCTCACATCATCCAGGCTGATGGACTGTTATCTCGGGTAATCCAACATGAAATAGATCATCTAAAAGGTGTGATGTTTGTAGATCGTGTTGAGAACCAGTTGGCTCTGACTGCTCAATTTAGCAAACATGGCTTTTCCCAATCACATATCAGACCAGTAAGAAAGGATTAAAGCCTGTGACCCCAAAAAGCGGTATATTTCTCTTCGGTAGCTGTATTTCGGCTATTGCCTCTGTCGGATCTGTGTTTGAATTGACTTCTGGCGTTCCCGAACTGGGAGTCTTGGCAACCAGCCTTATCCTGGCAGCAGCAGTTCCTCTGACTGTAATCTTGTTTCTAGCTGCAGTCAAGGATACTAAAAATTCAATGAATTCCTAAGCTAGGCAGACATTCAGTAGCTTTTCGACTCCATCAACTGGATAGATCGGGCTTTTTAATTGGCGACTTATATCCTCAACAGTAGTATCATCGAGGAATTTGTCTTCATCATGTTTGAGCATTACAGCAGGTAAAAGTATACCATCTCCTAAGTCCTTATCAGCTAAGCCTTTTAGTAGATCATAGCCAGTTAATAATCCGGTAACAGTGATCTCCTGTCCCCAATATTCACTCCTTAAAGGTACTAGTTCAACCTGAAGTCCCTCTACCTTGTTAAGCTGAGCTACTAGAGGTTCAAAAGCCAATTCAACTGCATTACCAACTACCCATAACATTTTCCGCTTTGGGCTGATTTTTTGAGGCAGTTTTTTTCTGGCAATCTTCTGGAATTCCTCAATGAATTTACCAATTGAACCTACGCCATTGCCAATTTGCGGATAGTCTTCATAATCTTTAGGAAGTTGTTTACCAGCTATCAAGAACCATTCATCAGCTAGCCATACTATCCTGGTTTGATATTGCTTGGCAAAGATTTTTTGCAGAGCCTGAACCTGCTCGATCACTTCGCTGGCAGTTTTTTTGCTCACAGGCGTAAGTGAATCTTCACTGGGACGGAAACGAGTTAGACCAACGGGAACAACGGCAATAGAAGCAACAGCTGGCCATTCACCTTTATGGAAACTTGCCAAGTCCCGAATAGTTCTTTCCAGGTTAGGTCCATCATTGATCCCTGGACAGACCACTATTTGAGTATGGATCTGCAGTTCTCTTTCTGCAAACCAGCGCAGTTGCTCCATGATCAAACCAGCTCGAGGGTTTTTTAGCAGGCGGATCCTCAGCTCCGGTTGGGTGGCATGAACTGAAACATAAAGTGGAGAGAGTCTCATTTGTTCAATCCTCCGCCATTCCCGTTCACTGAGATTAGTCAGGGTCAAATAGCTTCCATAGAGAAAACTGAGCCGATAGTCGTCATCTTTAAGGTATAGGCTATTGCGCTTGCCCTGTGGCTGTTGATCGATAAAGCAAAAAGGACAGTTGTTGTTACATTGAATCAGTCCATCGAAAAGAGCTGTTTCAAATTCCAGTCCAAGATCTTCATCGTAATCTTTTTCTATTTCCAGTTTATGTTTTTCTCCTTGAGGATTAATTGTTTCTAATTCTAAAAACTCGTCCGCGCAGAGAAATCTATAATCAATCAGGTCGCGCAATTTAGTACCATTGATTGAAATAAGCGCATCACCCGTGGTCAAACCAAGCTCTTGGGCGATGGAATCAGGTAAGACTCGAGAAATTTTGGCGATAGCTTCACTCATATTTGTTGGGTCAGAGGTACCGTCTACTCTGAGATTCTAACACACTGCCCTATAATGAGACTTAAGTGGTGTATAAGAGGTATCACTATAACGCTCTATGTCCTCATTGTTGCGCAATTTCTGGTACATGGCAATGCCCGGGAAGCAGCTCAAGCCCGGTCAGATGATCCATAAAAAAATGTTGGGAGATCCTCTCTTGGTTGGCAGAACCAATGAAGGTCAAATTTTTGCTATGAGGGATATCTGTCCCCATCGTGGTATACCTTTGAGTCATGGTTGGATCGAAGGAAATGCAGTATGCTGTTGCTATCATGGCTGGAAATTTGAAACTGAAGATGGAAGATGTAGCGAAATTCCGTCATTGACATCCGATAACAATCTTGAAATAGAAAGAATCAAGGTGCCTGTTTATCCTGCCCAAGAAGTGCAGGGCAATATTTGGGTTTACATTCCCAATGATCCTAAAGAAAAGCTAGATCTATCCAAAATATCATCTCCACCATTGATTCCTGATTTTGGTATCGCTTGTCCTGGAATATCAGAAACTATAGATTTTGATTGCAATATAGATCATGCCATCATCGGCTTGATGGATCCTGCCCATGGACCTTATGTTCATCGTTCCTGGTGGTGGAGAAATGGTCCGCGTAAGTTTCGAATTAAGGAGAAAGCTTATGAACCTGCTCCTTTTGGCTTTCGTCTAGTACCCTATCAAATGCCAAAGAGCGCTAAACCCTATAGACTATTGGGTAAAGATATAACTATAGAAATTGTCTTTAAATTACCTTCCTATAGAACGGAGCTGTTGATAGGGGATCGATATAAAGCCTGCGCGTTTACTGCTATCACCCCTATTGATGAAAACCATTGTCAGCTCTTCCAAAGTCTCTATTGGACAGTGCCGGGTCTGGTTATTTTTAAGCCTTTACTTAGTATCTTAACCAGGCAGTTTCTTTCAGAAGATAGGGATGTGATTATAAAACAGCAAGAAGGTTTAGCCTATGATCCCTCTTTGATGCTGATTGATGATTGTGATACCCAGGCCAAATGGTATTTTCGTCTTAAACAGGAGTATCTCAAATCTCTCCAAGAAAGTCGAGAATTTGAAAATCCCGTGGAACCTAGAATACTTCAGTGGAGAAGTTGAATATTAACTTATGTTACAGTTAAGGATAGATTACTAGATTTACTAACTCAAAAATGATGCAGCGTATTCTCTATGTTCGTCTGCCCTGTAATCCTATATTTCCCATAGGTGTAGTTTATCTTTGTGATCATGTTCATAAACTCTTTCCTGAAATTGAGCAGAGAATTTTTGACTTAGGAACGGTGCCGCCTCTTGATTTTCGCAAAGCCCTCAATGATGTCATTGATGAGTTTACGCCTACTCTGGTTTTGTTTTCATGGCGAGATATACAGATTTATGCCCCAGTAGGTGGTCGTGGTGGTAATCCACTACAAAATGCTTTTGAGTTTTTTTATGATAGAAACCCTTTGGTTAAGCTCAAGGGTGCCTTGGGCGGACTCAATGTAGTCATCGCCTACTATAGTGAGCTATGGCGCAATCTGGGTTTGATTAAACAAGGACTTAAAAGAGCTAAAATCCATAATTCCCAAGCACAGATCATTGTAGGTGGTGGAGCGGTCAGTGTTTTCTACGAACAGCTAAAGAGCATGCTACCACATGGAGCAATTGTATCAGTTGGCGAAGGGGAAACGCTCCTGGAAAAGCTTTTAAAGCAACAGGATATCTTTACTGAGCGTTGCTATATAGTGGGGCAGGAAGAGCCTCGTCCGCGTTTGATTCATGAATGGCCTACCCCTCTAGAAAAAAGCCATTGTAACTACGACTACATAAAGCTTGTCTGGCCTGAATTTGATTACTATCTAGAGGAAAACGATTTCTATATTGGAGTTCAGACTAAAAGAGGTTGTCCACATAACTGCTGTTACTGTGTCTATACCGTGGTGGAAGGAAAGCAGGTAAGGATTAACCCTGCCGATGAGGTAGTCAAGGAGATGCAACAGCTCTACAACAGGGGTATTCGGAATTTTTGGTTCACCGATGCTCAGTTCATTCCAGCACGTCGTTATATAGCCGATGCCATTGAACTACTGCGAAAGATAGTTGATTCTGGTATGAGTGATATTCATTGGGCCGCCTATATCAGAGCTGATAATCTAACTCCAGAGCTCTGTGAATTGATGGTCAAAACAGGGATGAACTATTTTGAAATTGGGATTACCAGCGGCTCTCAAGAATTAGTACGTAAGATGAGGATGGGCTACAATCTTCGTACAGTCTTGGAAAACTGTCGAGATCTAAAGGCCGCCGGTTTTAATGATTTGGTTTCTGTAAATTATTCATTCAATGTCATTGATGAAACCAAAAACACCATAAGACAAACCATTGCTTACCATCGTGAATTAGAACGTATTTTTGGTGCTGATAAGGTAGAGCCAGCTATCTTTTTTATTGGTCTTCAGCCACATACCCATCTTGAGCAATACGCTTTTGATAAAGGAATGCTCAATCGTCAGTATAATCCGATGAGTTTCATGCCCTGGACAGCTAAAAAACTCCTTTGGAATCCTGAGCCTTTGGGTTCATTTTTTGGAGAGGTCTGTTTGGAAGCCTGGCGAAATAATCCCAATGATTTTGGACGCGAGGTGATGCGGATTTTAGAAGCAAGATTAGGTTGTAGTGATTTGGAAGAAGCTCTATGCGCTCCTCTAGAAAAGCCGCCAGCGCTTGTTTGAAGAAGATTAGAATTTGAAAGTTGCAGCTATATAAAGCCCATTTAAGCTCTCGTTGAAGGTCATATTGTTATTGGTGTAGCTGATTTGGTAGAAATGGTAGCCAAGTGTAAGAAAAGTATTTTGGTTAACCCACCAATCAACTCCAGCAAGAGTATTCCAACTCAAATCATCTTGACCTGCTAAGCCAAAACCAGAAACATCTCCTCTAGCCCAGAGAATAATGGGCTTTGATATCTGTAGAGCCAACTTCCCCCCGAGCATGGGCTCAAACCAAGTACGTCCTATGGATACACTTTTTTGAAAACTGGTGTTAACAATTCCGACATTCAAAGTACTATTAATTGTTGAAGAGAGTGAGTTGAGTCTAACTCCTACAATTGGTTCAAAAGAAAGAAGAGGAAAATTTTGGGATGTCAAGTCTTGTTTTGGTCCAATATGATAACTCAGAGCAAAATCATATATACCTTGATCAAAAGTCAGAACCGACTGAAAGCTTGTATCTAAAATAGGTCCTGTATTCTTGATTCCACTCCCCTGCAAGCTCACATAGTAGTCGTCAGTAATAAAGCCAAAATTGTTGTACCAAGCCTCAATCCGTCCGCTAACTACCATCCTGAGAACTTGTAAAAGATCACCCAGGCTTTGCTGATATTCAACTGTGCGCCCACCAATAATAACATTGCCATAAGTAGTTATTGGAAGTGTTCCATAAGGCTGTATTTGAAAGCTCCATTGGTCTTTGTTCTTGTCTTCAACCTCTAAATAAGACTTGGGAGGAGTAGTTTCTGGAAGAATTTGGGCAGAAACACCAAAAGACAAGAACGAGAAAAAAATTGACAATGAGGAGACTATAGTCAAAAAAT
Source organism: uncultured cyanobacterium (assembly GCA_903869185.1). Taxonomy (GTDB): domain Bacteria; phylum Cyanobacteriota; class Cyanobacteriia; order Cyanobacteriales; family Microcystaceae; genus CAISPN01. The sequence continues at coordinate 16,894 of CAIPYC010000071.1, forward strand.
ATTTCGAATGGGAAAAAGTCATAGAATTTGTTATTAAATAAAAATATTCATTTCAATTTTAGCCAATAAATGACTTCCAGCAATCATAATATCTTACTAAGGTATGAGCTTGCCAGTCTGCAATAGTCTCAGGATGATCGCTGCGATAATGCCCGCCTCTACTTTCATTTCTAACAAGGGCGCTATTGAGGATCAAAAAAGCTACATCCAAAAGATTCAATATTTCTCCAGCAGTTTTGAGTTGTGATTGCGCCTCCGTATTTTCCAGCTTAAGAGTCTGATTTGGGCTTAAATTAGAGATAAATTGGCATATTTTTAAACTTCCTATCTCCTCTTTCCATTGCTTTACTGTAATTAATGCAGATTGCAAATCGCAGCGCTCTCGGGAGATTCCAGCAGAGCGCCACATCAAAATAGGCAACTCACGCCTGATTAGATGAATTTTCTCAAGCTCGCTTGACCAATCTTGTGAAGTAACCAAGATCTCCAGAGGCTGCTCTATTGATGATTTGGATGGATGGATATCCATTTTGGCAAATTGCTGGGCAAAGACCAAACACTCCAATAAAGAATTACTGGCTAGGCGATTGGCACCATGAACACCCGTACTGGCCACCTCGCCAAGTGCATAGAGTCCGGCAATTGAGGTTGAATTATCTAGATTGACAGCAATACCACCCATCCAATAGTGGGCAGCAGGAGAAACGGGAATTGGCTCTTGACAAACATCAATTCCCCAGTGACGACATTTTTCAATGATATTAGGAAAACGATAAGTAATTTTTTCCGGTGGAATTGGCCTAAGGTCAAGATATGTCGGCCGATCTCCTTGCGCAAAAATAGCTCTACTGACAACGTCTCTAGGCGCTAAATCTCCACTTGGATGATAATCAAACACAAACCTTCTACCTTGATCATCAATCAGCTGCCCTCCTTCCCCTCTGACGGCTTCACTGATAAGAAAGTTTGGAGCGCCATTTTTATTGAGTACGGTTGGATGAAATTGGATGAATTCGAGATCTCTAAGGATTGCCCCAGAACGCCAAGCTAGAGCGGCACCATCTCCTGTACTAACAGAAGGATTCGTCGTTTTGGCAAATACCTGTCCGCATCCTCCTGTAGCCAAAATCACTGCCCCAGCTCTTAGCCAACTGATTGTCCCACAATACAATAGAGAAATACCTTGACAAGAACCAGTTTTTTGATTTAACCAGAGATTTAGGGCCGTAGCCTGTTCATAAACATCGATATTGGAGCGCTCTAATACCTTTTTTGTAAGAACTTCGATGATCGCCGCTCCTGTAGTATCGCGCGAGTGAAGAATTCGCGGGCGAGAATGGGCAGCCTCTAGAGTCATAGCTAGCTGGTGATCGTGGCGATCAAATGGTACCCCCATCTCTACCAGGTAATCAATACAATTGGCTGCATTTTCTACCAAGAATCTTACTGCATTTAGTTCACAAATACCTTGGCCGGATTTAATAGTATCCTCGCCATGAAGATCGGGTGAATCAGTAATGGCAAGCGGCGCTGCAATTCCACCTTGGGCCCAATCACTGGAACTGGAATTGAGATTTTCCTTGGAGATTAGTGCGATGCGATATTTAGATGGTAGACATAGCGCGGCATATAGACCGGCCGCACCTGAGCCGACTATCAAAACATCAAAGTAGTTGGGAAGTTTGGCCTCTTTCATCGATTTGCTCCTGGCTTATCATCCTCATCAATGATCAAATTCCAAAGGAAAAAGAATTAAGATTTTACCTAGGCAGAGCATGCTTGAAAATTATCATTTGCCAGCGCGACACCCCTGAGATATAGCCTCTATTTGTGGAGAGGGTTTGCCGCTTTTATGGGATTGCTCGGCCATGGCAGTCATATTTTCAAAAGAAATTTCAGTTTGCAGGCGCGAGATGAAGCAAGAGCATTGGCTTTCTATTAGATCTTCAGGAGCTCCCTGAGATTTGCCAGTTTTGATACAGTTTTCCATCAGAAGCTTGCCAAACCCATCGGGATAACCGTTAGTGCTTGAATCTTTAGCAGAGGACTCTGCTTGGGCAGGGAGAATCAAGCAACAAAACAGAGTAAATGAACTAAGATAGAAGTGCCAACAAGTTTTTGTTTTGGACATTACAGCTTGTGCCTGAAATAACAACATTCAATCTACAAATGAGCCTATGCTAAGATCATCATACTAGGGATCAGCAGCAGGTGATGGAATAAATCATGTTTGAACGCTTCACAGAAAAAGCCATAAAAGTGATCATGCTCGCCCAAGAGGAAGCTCGCCGCCTAGGACATAACTTTGTCGGAACGGAGCAAATTCTCTTGGGACTGATCGGAGAAGGGACAGGAGTAGCAGCCAAGGTTCTCAAATCAATGGGGGTCAATCTCAAAGATGCCCGGGTTGAGGTCGAGAAAATCATCGGGCGTGGTTCTGGTTTTGTTGCGGTGGAGATACCTTTTACTCCAAGAGCCAAAAGAGTTCTGGAACTCTCGTTGGAAGAAGCTCGCCAACTCGGTCACAATTATATTGGGACGGAGCATCTTTTGTTGGGATTAATCCGAGAAGGTGAGGGTGTAGCTGCTAGGGTCTTGGAAAACTTGGGAGTTGACCTTTCTAAAGTTCGAACCCAAGTGATCCGCATGTTAGGTGAAACAGCGGAAGTTTCCGCCGGCTCTAGTTCGCAAGGAAGAACTAAAACTCCAACACTAGATGAATTTGGTTCCAACCTGACTGAATTAGCTGCTAAGGGTAACTTGGATCCGGTAGTCGGAAGACAGAAGGAAATAGAAAGAGTCATCCAGATCCTTGGTAGAAGAACAAAAAATAACCCAGTCTTGATCGGTGAACCGGGAGTTGGTAAAACGGCAATTGCTGAGGGTCTTGCCCAAAGAATTGCCAATAGAGACATCCCAGACATTTTGGAAGACAAGAGAGTTGTTACATTGGACATCGGCCTGTTAGTAGCAGGAACCAAGTATCGTGGAGAGTTTGAAGAACGTCTCAAAAAGATCATGGATGAGATTCGTCAGGCTGGCAATATAGTGCTGGTAATAGATGAGGTTCACACTCTTATTGGAGCTGGAGCCGCTGAAGGTGCCATTGATGCTGCCAATATTCTCAAGCCTGCTCTTGCCAGGGGTGAGCTGCAGTGCATTGGGGCTACCACTTTAGATGAATATCGTAAGCATATCGAAAGAGATGCAGCTTTAGAACGTCGTTTTCAGCCTGTCATGGTCGGTGAACCCTCGGTTGATGAAACAATTGAGATTCTCTACGGATTAAGAGAGCGTTACGAGCAGCATCATAAGCTCAAGATCCTAGATGAAGCCCTAGAGGCAGCGGCCAAGCTTTCTGATCGTTATATCTCAGATCGTTTTTTACCAGATAAGGCAATCGATCTGATGGATGAAGCCGGCTCTAGAGTCAGACTTATGAACTCCCAGTTGCCAGATGCTGCCAAAGAGTTGGATAGGGAATTGCGTCAAATTCTCAAGCAGAAAGATGAAGCGGTTAGATCCCAAGATTTTGATCGCGCAGGCGAGCTCAAAGATAAAGAGATCGACCTAAAAGCGCAAATTCGCGCTATTGCCCAGGCCAAGAAAGCAGAATCTGACAGGGGTACAGAAGGCTCTCCTACAGTCACAGCTGAAGAGATTGCTCACATAGTAGCCTCTTGGACTGGTGTACCAGTCAACAAGCTAACTGAAAGTGAATCCGAGAAACTTCTCAACATGGAAGATACTCTCCATCAGAGGTTGATAGGTCAAGAGGACGCAGTCAAAGCTGTCTCACGTGCAATTCGTCGGGCCAGAGTAGGGCTTAAGAATCCCAATCGTCCAATAGCCAGTTTCATTTTCTCTGGTCCCACTGGAGTCGGCAAGACTGAACTTACCAAATCGTTAGCTGCCTACTTCTTTGGTTCGGAAGATGCCATGATTCGGCTGGATATGTCTGAGTATATGGAGCGTCACACGGTTTCCAAACTGATCGGTTCACCTCCAGGTTATGTTGGTTATAACGAAGGTGGTCAACTTACAGAAGCCGTCCGTCGCAAACCTTATACAGTAGTCCTCTTTGACGAGATTGAAAAAGCTCATCCTGATGTCTTCAATCTACTTCTTCAGATACTAGAAGATGGTCGCTTGACAGATGCCAAAGGACGAACAGTGGACTTTAAAAATACCCTATTGATTATGACTTCCAACATTGGTTCTCAGGTAATCGAAAAAGGTGGAGGTTCTCTGGGCTTTGAGTTTTCGGAAAATCGTTCCGATAGCCAATACAACCGCATACGCTCCCTGGTCAATGAAGAACTTAAAAAATTCTTCCGTCCAGAATTTCTCAATCGTCTAGATGAAATAATTGTTTTCCGTCAGCTCACCAGAGATGAGGTTAAAGAAATAGCCGAAATTCTACTCAAAGAAGTATTTTCTCGTCTAACTGAGCAGAATATTGGTATTTCGGTAACCGATAAATTTAAAGAGCGTCTGGTAGAAGAAGGATACAATCCTTCCTACGGAGCAAGACCACTCAGAAGAGCTATCATGCGTCTGTTAGAGGATGTCTTGGCGGAAGAAATTCTTTCGGGACGTTTGAGAGATGGCGATACATCTATTGTTGATATAGATGATGACAACAAGGTCATTATCACTTCAACTACACCAGAGAGAAAAGGTGAGCTTTCAGAGGCAACTCCTTGAGTGTCACTGTGGTAATGTAATGTAATTTGATGTAATTTTAATCTTGAGCCATCTCACCCTGAGATGGTTTTTCCCTTAAATTAGGATAATAAAGTAAGCTAAGACTATTAGATTAACTATGTTAGATATTAAATATATTAGAGACAATCCCAAGAAAGCTCAAGAACTGCTCAATTTAAGAACCAATTCCCAATTATATGATTTAGCTCCAATTCTCGAGCTTGATCACCAACAAAAGGAACTTGAATCAAAGCGTACCGAGCTTCAAATGCGATCCAATGAGATTGGCAAACTTGTCCCTCAAAAAATCAAGCTAGGTGAAAATATAGATCAACTCAAAGAAAATGGCAATAAAATCAAACAGCAGCTAGGTGATCTTGAGCCCAAGAAGAGAGAAATTAAAGCTTCGATAGAGCGAATGTTGCTAACTTTGCCCAATTTTCCAAGTAGCACAACCCCTATCGGCAAAGATGAACAGGAAAATGTAGAAATTAAGCGCTGGGGAGATGAATTCATAAATTCCAAGGAAATCTTACCACATTGGGAAATCGGAGAAAAACTGGGGATTTTAGAATTTGAAAAAGCTGTTAAGATAGCCAAGAGTCGCTTTGTGGCTTTATTTGGTGCAGGAGCTGCTCTTGAGAGAGCTCTGATTACTCTGATGCTAGATCGTCATATTGCCAAAGGTTATAACGAAGTGATACCTCCGTTTTTGATCAATAGTCAATCTATGCAGGGTACTGGACAACTGCCTAAATTTGCAGATGAAGGTTTTAACTGTAGCCAAGATGATCTTTGGCTAGCTCCAACTGCCGAGGTGCCGGTTACTAATCTCTATCGTGATGATATTCTCGATTTGTCCCAACTACCTATATATCACTGCTCATATACTCCCTGTTTCCGTCGTGAAGCTGGTAGCCATGGCAAAGATACCAGAGGATTGATCCGTCTGCATCAGTTTAACAAAGTAGAGCTAGTGAAGATTGTCACTCCTGAAACCTCGCCCCAAGAACACCAAGGTCTTCTCCAGGATGCAGAAGAAATCTTACAATTACTCAAACTGCCTTACCGTGTGATTGAGCTTTGTACTGGCGATCTTGGTTTCGGGGCTGCCAAATGTTATGATATTGAAGTTTGGTTGCCATCAGCAAGTAAGTACAGAGAGATCTCCAGCTGTTCTAATTTTGGGGATTTTCAAGCCAGAAGAGCCAATATTCGATACAAAGAAGCTGGCAAAAAGGGAACAAACCATGCTCATACGCTCAACGGTTCTGCTTTGGCAGTTGGTAGAACGATGGCCGCAATCCTAGAAAATTATCAGCAAAGTGATGGTAGTGTACGAGTACCCGAAGTACTCCAGCCTTATCTCAAAAGAGAACTTCTCTAAATAGCTAAAAATTATGAAGTGGATCTTTGTTTTTTTGTTGATTTTTTTTCTGTTGTTGAGTACTCCTGTTGTTTTGGCGCAGCCACTTGCTCCAGCGTTAGATCACGTAAGTAACAATATCTTGGCTCAAGGAGAAGAACATTGGAGTCAGATGATTGAAGATTTGACCAAGAGTATCAAGCTAAATCCAGAAGATGTGGAACTTTATAATCGAAGAGGAATCGCCCAATGTAAATTAAGAAAATGGGATTTGGCTCTATCTGATTACCAAAAAGCTCTCGAATTAGATCCTAACTCTCAATTGGCTTTAACCAACCAATCCCTTGTCCTTTTTGAGTTGGGCAAAAATGAAGAAGCCCTCAAGTCTCTCCAGGAGATAGTTCGGAAATATCCAATGCTTTCTGATGCGCGCGCAGCTCTTACAGCACTTCTCTGGTATTCTGGTTACCAAGGTGAAGCCGAAAGTAACTGGGTATCTGCAGTGGGACTTGATAAGCGTTACGGAGATCGAGATTGGATAGCCAATACCAAAAATTGGCCCCCCAAAATTGTAGCTGCTTTAGATCAATTCATTAATTTCAATTGATCCACGGTATGTATAGATATATCCTGCTATATAAACCCTACAATGTAATCTGCCAGTTTAGCCCAAATGGCAATAATAGCCCAACTCTTAAGGATTATGTGTCAGTATCTGGTGTTTATCCTGTTGGTAGATTGGATCAAGATAGTGAAGGACTGGTATTGCTGACAGACAATGGGATAGTACAAAACCGTTTATCACATCCTAAATTTGGACATCCCAAAACTTACTTGGTACAGGTAGAGGGGATCCCTGATGAAAATTCTCTAGATCAATTGCGTAGAGGTGGAGTTCTAATACAGGGTTATCGAACCCAACCAGCAAGAATAAAAATACTAGCGCAAGAGCCGGTCTTGCCGCCAAGAAATCCACCTATCCGCTATCGTAAGAGCGTGCCTACTAGCTGGTTAGAAATGACCCTGACGGAAGGCAAAAACCGACAGGTACGACGCATGAGCGCCCATATAGGCTTTCCTACCCTTAGGTTGGTCAGAATTTCTATCAATCTTGAATATCTTAGCTTAAGTATAGAAGGACTAAACCCTGGGCAATGGCGCGAGCTAAGCCAAGAGGAAAGTCCAATACTTGAGAGCCTTCAATATTAAAATTAATTAGAACGAACAATCTCTAGGCTGACCTGACCAGAAAAATCAGGAATGGGAGGAGAGATCTTGGTGAGCCTCAATTTAACATTTTGTACTAAAGGTATCTTTAGAATATCTTGAGCAATCACTTCGCTCAAACGCTCAATCAGGGCATATTTAGAATTAGCTATTCTCTCTTTAATCAGCTTAACTACTTCGGCGTAGTTAATGGTATCTGTAAGTTCGTCACTTTGGCCAGCTTTAGATAAATCATAGGCAATCCTAATGTTAACCTCGAACCACTGTCCAAGTATTTTTTCTTCAGGAAAGTAGCCCACATAACCATAACAGCGCAGATCACTGATTTCTACAATATCCATTCAAGCAGACCACTACCATTTAAGAAGATTAAACTGCTCCATGTCAATTGTCTGACGATTTCGGTAAATTGCCAGAATGATAGCTAAACCTACTGCGGCCTCAGCTGCTGCTACTGTTATCACAAAAACAGTAAAAACTTGTCCTTTGATAGCACCGGGATCCAAAAAATTGGAAAATCCCATCAGATTTATATTAACCGCATTCAATAATAGCTCAATCGACATCAATACCCTAATCGCATTACGACTAGAAACCAATCCAAAAATGCCTATACAAAAGAGAGCCGCTGACAATAATAGATAAAATTGCAATTGATTTGACATGACTTATTTTTCACTTTTGGTTAATTCACGGGGACGTTCTGGCAAGGTCAAGGCGGTACTTGTTAACTCTGATTTACCAGAGATATCAGGAATGAAATCACGACGAGCTAGGACAATAGCGCCGATCATGGCGATTAACAACAAGATTGAAGCAAGTTCAAAAGGTAAGAGGAAATCACTAAAGAAATGCTTGCCAAGAGCCACCATTGTATTTTCTATCACCGCAGGAGAAGTCGTGGAAATCTGCCAAGGCGTTATCAAAACCATTGTACCTAGTAGGGCAAACAATCCTAAACAGACTAAAGCTGTAGATCCGCTTCTAATCCAACGGCGGGGAATCGCTACAAAATCTTCTGTTTTATTGACAAGCATGATGGCAAATAGGATCAGAACATTTATAGCGCCGACGTAGATCAATATTTGTGCCGCCGCTACAAAGTCAGCATTGAGCAAAATGTAGATCCCAGAAATACAGATAAACACTCCTCCCAAAAGAAATGCTGAATAGACGATATTGGAAAGTAAGACTACCCCCAAAGCTGCGGCGATTAACATTGCTGAGAGAATAATCAGGGAGACCGATTGTACTCCTTCTGCTAAATTCATTTTAATTAGGTTCCTTGAGATTGGTTAACTAGATGGAGAATTGATATCTTCTGGACGTTTTCCACTTCTTTGGCTACCCTCTGGTAAATCATGAGGTTCGCTAATGCCTTTGGGTAGGTAAGCAAATTCTCTCAAGGGAGTAACCATAGGATCATCAGTAACTTTATAGGGAAGTCTACCCAGGGCAACGTTATCATAATTTAGTTGATGACGATCATATGTGGATAACTCGTACTCTTCAGTCATGGAAAGACAGTTGGTAGGACAATATTCCACACAGTTACCACAGAATATACATACACCAAAATCAATACTATAGTGCTTAAGCTCTTTTTTCTTAAGTTCCTTTTTGAACTCCCAATCTACTACAGGTAAATTAATAGGACACACTCTCACGCAGACTTCGCAGGAAATACACTTGTCAAATTCAAAATGAATCCTCCCTCTGTAACGTTCGGAAGTAATCAGTTTTTCGTAAGGATACTGAACAGTAACAGGACGACGACGCATGTGATCAAAGGTAACACCTAGACCCTCTCCGATATATTTGGCCGCCTGTATAGTTTCTTTAGTATAGCTAGTGACTTGCTTGAGGAGGTTAAACATGAACTTAAGGCTCTCCTGAGTATGATAATTTGAGTTAATTTAGCCGCCGAAAGCAAAAGGAAATGTCAATTTGAGTGCAGCTGTCAGAAGGAGATTGACCAAAGATACTGGAAGAAGAAATTTCCAACCTAAATTTAGTAATTGATCAATGCGTACCCTGGGTACAGTCCAGCGTACTAAAACCGCCAGAAATACCAAAAGGTATGTTTTCAGGATAGTCATAACAATCCCTACGGCTGCATCAACAATCTCCAAGACATCATTGTTAGGATTGATATTAAACCAGGATGCCAGATTTTCCAGAGGCAGGGGAGACTCCCACCCACCAAGATAAAGAATAGCAAAAACCAGAGAAGATAAAACCAGGTTGACATAGGAGCCCACATAAAATAAGCCAAATTTCATGCCTGAATACTCAGTTTGGTAACCAGCGACAAGTTCTTCTTCAGCTTCGGGCAAATCAAAGGGAAGTCGTTCACATTCAGCTAGAGCTGCGATCCAGAAAATGAGAAAACCTATAGGTTGACGCCATATATTCCAGCCCAAAATACCATAACCTGATTGCTTGTCAACTATATCAATAGTACTAAGGCTATTGGACATCATAACTATTGCCAAGACAGCAAAAGCAAGAGGCAATTCGTAGCTTATAGATTGGGCTGCAGCTCTCAATCCTCCCAGAAGAGAATACTTATTGTTAGAAGAATAGCCTGACATTAACAGTCCTATCGGAGCAATACTGGAAAGGGATATCCAAAGAAATATACCTATATTTAGATCAGTGATTACCAAATGTTCTCCAAAAGGAACAACAAGATAGGAAAGAAAGACTGGTAAAACCACCAGCACCGGACCCAAGGTAAAAAGGATAGAATCAGCCTTTGCAGGAATGATGTCCTCTTTGAATACAAGTTTCATACCATCTGCTACAGGCTGCAGAAATCCAAGAGGGCCTGCGTATTCAGGACCAATTCTTTGCTGGACAGCTGCTGAAACCTTTCTCTCTAGCCAAACACATACCAATACTCCCACTGTAGCGCCCAAAATCATCAATAACATTGGCAAGGGCATCCAGAAGAGTTTAGCCACTCCTTGCGAGAATCCTAGATCTTTGAGAGATTCGATAAAGGTTCCCTGTAAATCAATTCCTGAGTCCATCTAAATCAAGTTTAAGTTTAGGGTTTCATAGTATAAAGTATACCCTTGTCTGAGGAAGTGTAGAAAAACAGAGTCTAGTTTTATTAGCAAAAAGAACTGAATTTGTTCTATCTACGCCACGGAAGTTCCAACATCGCTCAGTTTGCAGGTGAGGGAATTGAATCGACTTTCACATTGAGACTGATTTTTTGACCATCGCGATCCAAAATAACTGGTATTTCCTTGCCAACGGAGGTTTTCTCCACTAGATCTTGAATAGAACCAGGATCTTGAACTTCTTTATTAGCTAAGCTTTGAATCACATCTCCCGGTTTAATTCCTGCTTTTGCAGAAGGAGAATTGTTGGCTACCCGAACCACAAGAACGCCCTTGTTAGCTTTAACATTGAAGTTCTTGGCTTCTTGCAATTGCTGTTTAAGTTCAGGATTAATTGCCACCATGTAAATACCGAGATATGCGTGTTCAACCTTACCCTTGGTAATAATTTGATCGGCAACCTGTTTTGCTTTATTGATTGGAATAGCAAATCCTAATCCCTGGGCATGCTGGATGATTGCAGTATTGATGGCAATCACCTCACCTTTGGCGTTAAGCAAAGGTCCTCCAGAGTTGCCTGGGTTAATTGCTGCATCAGTCTGTATAAAATCAATTCTTTTATCTCCCTCACCGATTTCTGAACTGTGGCGACCAATAGCGCTGATGATTCCTGCTGTCACAGTATTATCCAAACCAAGGGGATTCCCAATGGCTATTGCCCATTCCCCGGTTTGTAAACGATCTGAATTACCCAGTTTGACTGTTGGCAAATTATTGGCGTTGATTTTAACTACAGCAACATCGGTGACCTTATCACCGCCTAAAACTTTACCCTGGAGGGTTCTTCCATCTTTGAGAGTGACAGTGACCTTGTCAGCTCCCTCTATGACATGAGCATTGGTATAGATCAATCCATCCGAGCTAACAATCAATCCAGAACCAAGTCCACGCCTGATCTGTTTTTCTGGAGTCTGAGGCAGTGAATCAGCGAAAAAATGGCGAAATACAGGATCTTTGAAAACTTCAGGAAGTTCTGTAGATACAACTTTGGACGCATTTATTCGGACAACGGCAGGTCCACTCTCTTTGACTACATCTGTAATGAAGCTCACAGGAGAAACTCCTGGTGGAATAGCAGCTGTAGCAGAGTTATTTGGCAATTGCTCGGCCGAGTTAGATGGAGTTGCACTTTGCACTTTATTTTTATCAAGCAAAGACGAGCCAGATAGACCTAAGCTTCCACCTAATAAAAATAGGGAAATACAGGTCAAAACCGCCTTGGCAGAGGGAAATTCCGATACTTTCTCGTTGTTCATGGTTTTCATAGTAGTTTGAGTGTAAACTAGAACAAATAATCAGATCATTTGACTATAATTTAGACTGCCAAGATGGCTAATTAGTTACAAATTTGCGAAGAAATTGTGTCAACTATATTGACTTAATAAACTTGATGCTTTTGTTTAGGATCTCAAACCATGGGAAAATATCCCAAAAATCTGGAATATAAGGTGTATTTACAGTGTTAAAAAAATTTCCATGGACTTCATGGATTCTTTTCTTAGTTACATATGCAGCCTTTGGCTGGATCGCAGGCTCAGAAAATTTTTTTTTTATCGCGTTTTATCTTTAATCAGATGAAACTTTGGGGTGTTGGACCACTTATGGTAGAGCATAAATACTGGATCCAAACTTTTATCAAGATTGCAGAGACATCGCTTATTTTTGTAGTTACACTTTTCCTGTCGGATTCGCTGCGTGTATTGAATACCGTGGTCAGGAAACCTTTTTCTTCAAATGTATTAACTTTTTTCTATATTCTACTTTGGTCTAGTTTAATTCCAGTTATTTTAGCCTGGTTTTCTTATTTTATTCGTTTTATTATAATACTAGCTGCTGCCCTGCTTTTGCGGATTGATATGCAAAGATATGGCTTCAAGCATTCAATTACTACTTTTGTAGTTTCCTTAAGCGGTATAATTGCCTTTATATTTGGGCTGATAGTTTTTCAGTTGTGGGGAGATAATGTCAGGACAATCTAAATTTAATTCTCGTCAAATCATCATAATATCAGTGATGATTGTGGGCTTCCTTGGGTTTGCTGTGATGCCTCTTTTGAATCTTTTTAATGGACTCAATAATAGTTCTTCGGTTCCCCAGGCTAACCGAACAACCAAAGAGGATCTGCTTAAGAAACTGGGCGAACAAGAAAAAAGCTATCAAAAGATTTTAGAGCGTGAACCTAAAAATGCCTTCGCACTTCAACGAGTCGTTGATGCGAGACTAAAGATATATCAGGTTAACGGAGATGTGACAATGTTACAAAAAAGTTTGGCTCCACTTGGTGAGTTGATAAGACAAAATCCGAAAAACTCAACACTGGTTGCCCTAAAACGACAAATTGAATTGATGGCAGATCGCGAAGGCAAAAAGCCAGCACATTAGGGAACAAGTTTGTTATGATGATATGGGCTAAGTTTGGGGCCGTAGCTCAGCCGGATAGAGCGAGCGCCTCCTGAAATATCGGGCACTCTGGTTGGGAAACTACAGGAGTGAATGTGGTCAAATTCAAGGAAGCCTAAGTCTATATACAGATATGGTAATCTTGAGCCAAGCTCCGAAGGTTTTCTATTTCGGAGAAGGTGCAGAGACTGGCTGTGAGAACCGAAGGATGGTTTTTGAGATGGATAATCTCTCTTGCAGCGGAGACGGCCACCACCTAAGGATTATTTTATCTATGGTGAAGGAATAGTCCAGAGAGTGAGGAAACTCACGCAAATCTGAAGCGCTAGGCCGCCAGTTCGATTCTGGCCGGTCCCTTTATATTTAAAAAAAAAGAAATCCCCCTGTTTGTCATCTGTTGCTTATAAGTCTAAAAAAAATAAAAAATCAAGAGAAAATCCAAAAAAAACTGTTATCATCAATACATTATAGAATGAGGTCAGCAGATATAAAGACCTTAAAAATAAAAATTCTCAAAGTGGTGGTCGAATCTTATGGCTACCATTTTTTATGTTTGTTAAGTCCTTCTTGTCGTTGGAGGCAGTTTATTGGTTGTCTCTGGTTCAATCAACAGAGAGCGTATCAAATGAATCAAGCTTTTTTGCGCTAATCCTGCAAAGATTTGTTGACCCATATGTTGAGTTTCAGGTTTTTGGATCAATTTAACCAGAGCCAAGATAGCTTGATTGATATCAAAGCCTGGGGTGTCCTTGATAATGGCAAAAACTCGACGCAATAAATCCAAATTGCCAGGATTTTGCTCAAGCTCAGCTGGAGGATTACTTATGGGTAAACCAATTTGCTCTCTGATTGAAGTTGAAAAATTGTAGATACTTCTGCGTCCAAAAACGTCTAGAGCATTGATAATTTCCTGAGTTAGATTTTCTCTGATAAAGCTACCCCTTTCGGAAAAAAGGTAATCGCTGGCCTGGTCAAATATCTTAGAAAAGTTATAATCTTGGGAATTTTGAGCATTTTTAAGAAGATTTTCCAAACGATTCCAGCGAAAAGTACCATCTTTGAACAGGAGATCTTTGAGAGAATTACGAAGCTCCGGTGAAGGATCGATTAATAGTCTTTTTGCAATATAAGGATAGGCTTTGCTAAGAACTTTAAAATTAGGATCTATTCCTATGGCAATTCCCTCTAGGGTAACCATCGAGCGAATGATCAGAGCATAGTATGCTGGTACGCTAAAAGGTAACTCGTACATCATAGCCGACATCTTATCGGTGATACTTTTGAAATTCAATTCAGCTACGCTAGCACCTAAAGCATTACCAAATACCGCACCTAGTGCGGGGATAATAGGAGTTAGATCGGTATCAGGTTTTAAAAAGTCCAGCTTAATATAGTCATAAGCGAGAGCCTCAAAATCCCTATTGACCAAATGAACCACTGCCTCAATCAAACCATAGCGTTGATAAGGTTTGATTGTGCTCATCATGCCGAAATCAAGATATGCCAAACGACCATCAGGCATGGCCAAGAGATTTCCAGGGTGAGGATCTGCGTGAAAAAAACCATGCTCAAGTAACTGACGAAGCGAACAGTTGACTCCTACCTCAACCAAATGGGTAGCATCGATACCCTGTGCTTGTATCTCTTTAATATTTGTTAATTTTGTCCCGTCTATCCATTCCATTGTCAGAACCTTTCTGCCACAATACTGCCAATAGATTTTAGGAACGTAGATTTCAGGTATATGTCCATAGAGCTCTGCAAAGCGCTCAGCGTTATGGCCTTCGTGTGTATAATTGAGCTCTTCAAAAATTCGCCCAGCTAGCTCATCAATGATAGCAACTAGATCCGAGCGCATTTTTTTAAATCTGCTATTGGCAAACTCGGCAAGTCTGCGCATGATATAAATATCCAGCATGATTGCTTCAGAAAGATCAGGTCGCTGTACCTTTACAGCAACTTTTTCGCCAGTCTGAAGTATACCCTGATATACTTGACCTAAAGAAGCTGCTGCAATTGGCTCAGGGGATAGATAAGCATAAATAACCTCAGGAGTCGCGCCCAATTCCTCTTCAATAAAACTATGGGCGACATCATTAGGAAAAGAAGGTAACTGGTCTTGTAAGATTGTCAATTCCTCAATATAGGCAGGTGGAACCAGATCAGGTCTAGTTGAGAGTGCCTGCCCAATCTTGATATAGGTTGGACCTAGCCTGGTGAGAATTGTTCGAAGCTGAGATCCTCTTTTTCTTTCATTTCTCTCTACACTATTTGTGGTGCGATCCCACCATAGATTGATTGAAAAAGAAAGAAAAGGCAATACAACCGAAAAAAAACGCTTAACCACCTGCCATGGTCGTTTATCATGATAGGCATTTATAAGCTCATAGTTATAGCGCCAACTTTCATCATCAATATCAGCCACGGACTCTACCGTAATAGTATCCGGCAAAATAGAAGAAATAACAGTGTATTCTTTCATGGATCTCAACAGTAAGCCTTTAAATTCAACTTTAAGGTAGTTTTGTGAACTATTGTAACAACAATTGACTTAGCTTAGATAGTTAGGTAATCCCTCTTAACTTGGGTTGATACTTCTACAAGGTTCTGTAAAGATATTAAGATGGTTGATTGAGAATCCATTTATAAACATTTTAGGAGAATATGCAGCCTGAACTTTTAATTCTTGTGGTTTCCACAATTGGTACTGCTATTTGGTCAGTCTTAACTTGGGCTGAGCAAGAGGAGAAAGAAAGAAAATCAGAAGAAGATCAGCTAGATACCCTCTATGTTAATCCTTTTCTGAACGCTGCCGAAGAGCTTCAGATGCTTTTGTATAACCTCTTGGTTGGTAATGAGATAGAATTTCTTAGAACCGGGATTACGCATAGAGCTAGAGAGAGAGCTGATGAAATCAGTTACAATGAAGCACTCGAAATTGTTCATCCATTTGCTAAATTCTTTGGCTGGTCAATTTGCTTTAATCGTTATGGCTCATATTCTCAGGATAAAAATGCCATACTGATGGCCAGACAAATCAGTTTGATGTTTGCTGATCGTGAACAATTTGGTGATGATCCTTTCCGCTTCTCTCTGACAAAACAACATGGACTCGGTCGTCAATTCGTACAAAGAATCTCTTCTGTTGCAGGAGAAGAAATGCAAGAGTACTCCGCTGTCACTCTTTACGATTTTTGTGAAAAAATCATGAAAAATAAAAAAGAAGGAGGTTCTCTTTTTGATGACATTAGTCTCTTGATTGATACTATTCGCAGCACACCAACTTCAAAAGACCTACCTGGCAGAGCTCGTCTAAGTACTATCCAGAATCAATTAGTTGATCTGATTAACTATATTGAATCTAAGGAAAAATTCACTTTAACTAACGAAGTCAGGAAAAAAACCAGACTGGTAGGCGATGAGATTATAGTTGAAATTTTCCCAGCAATTCCATCAAATGAGAGTTGGAGTCCATTGTTAACCATCCCTGCGCTTTTTAGCCCTATAATTCCTCTAGTCCAAAACAGAGAAGAGACTGAACAAGCGCAAATCATACACACAACTGATGGCCGGGTCAGGCTTAAGATCCCTCAAATCAGCAATGATGCAAGTTATGCCGGGAAATTGGTATCTTGGGTAGAAAATATACCAGGGGTAAAATCTGTCCAAACCAATTCTCGGGCTAGTTCGCTTACAATACACTATAATCCAGAAATCTATGACAACATTCCATCTCTTTTACTAAGAGAAATCAACAATGGAATAACTTTCCCTAGTTTGATTAGCTAGATGAGCTCTGCGCGATATTCAACGAATGTCTTGAAACTTTGAGCAGGTTGCAATATATGCAAATTTTTTCCAGTGTTAAA
>CAIPYC010000072.1 GCA_903869185.1 uncultured cyanobacterium
TGATGCCATTTAAGATTTAGATGAAAGCCTTCATGTTCATGACATAAGCATTTTTCAAGCCAATCAACTGCTTCTTCTTGAGACATTTCAAAGATGGAAGAACGAAGAATCTGATAAAGTGGTGTTATAAAAAGACTATCATTGCGAAACGTAGCTGGCATCACAGCCGAAAGCCCACCCAACAAAAGACTTTGACTTCTATGAAGGATAGAATTAGCCATAAATTTCTCATACAAGGTTGGTTTAGTAAATTCTTTATATAAGTCTTGAGCGATTAACTTAGATATGTTAGTATGGAAGGACTCATCTAACATATGATAATAAGAAATAGCTGTTGGAATAGGAATAAAAGCTTCTGTTTTTGCTAAATCCCTGTAGTATTGAAGGTAGCGATATTCATAGTTTTTTAAGAGTATATTAGCTAAGTAGCGTGTCGCATAAAATACACAGGCTAAAAATGGAGAAGTTCCAAAATTCAAAGTGACAAACTTAGAGAATGATTTAGGTATCACTTGACCTAATAAACCTGTTGTTTGAATAGGAATTTGTTCATTTTCTTTCTCCATTTTTTTAAAATAATCGGAGTATATTTTTGTTTGATTATTTTGTACAAGTTGGTCATTTATCAATCGAAAAGCAACTTCTTGATATCTTTTCCAATGATTTTTTGTTGTTTCTAATAAAGGAAATAGCTCAGAAAATTCCCTATTAATTATTAACTTATTTTTAATGGTTTTATTTTTTCTAAAAACCTTTAATTTATTATCCCCAAATAAGCCTTTTTTTGTTTTATAACTAACAGAATGGAAAGCATGAATGTGATGATGCTCTTGAGCTGTTTCTAGAGATAACTCTTGACAAAGAACATCACAACCTCCAAATGCTGAGAAAACTCCCTCAGTTATCTGATTGTAGAGTATGGCATTAGCTTCTGTGGCAGCAGTTTGATTATACTGGGTTGTCCAATAAAGATGATTCAAAGCAAGTTTTTGAGAAGAAGATGCCTGATCATATAATGAAGTTCCATAAAATATAGAAAGCTCAGGTGGTCCCCAGTAATAGTCCTTATTGCTTTCATAATTAAATTGACTATCTAGCCTTTCAATGTTTTCAGTATAGTTGGAGTTCTGATTATTGTGATAAGTGGTGTCTATTATTCGTCTGTGTAATTGTTTATGTCCATTACTTTGGTTTTTTAATTCGAGAGTATTTTCAAGCATTTTTTTAAACCCGTTGAGATAATTAATCTTGTGTTTTGTCGGCGAGGTAGTTACTTAAGCTTTCAATATTTGTATAGTTGTATATTACAGTTGGATTGATTTTTTTTTCTAGATATTGTTCTAAATCACCTGTTAAACCAATAGCTAATGCAGAATCTAGACCATAATCATCAAAATTTATCTTAGTACTAACTTCCTCTGCTTTAATTTCAAGAATATCAGCTAAGTAATTGGTCAACCAAGCTTTTATTTCTTCTGTAGATACTTGCTTATTTTTTTTAAATGAGTTATTGTGCATTTTTTAAAATTGTTTTGAATTAACTATAGTTGATACTTGTTTTATTGTCAAGATATTTTGCTTATTTTAAAAATAGAATGTTCTGTAATGTCAAATAAGTAAAAAATACTACAGAATATCTAACTCTTCACTGATGAATCAGAGAAAGTAATTATTCCCTAAATTGTTCTCATGCCTCCTTTCTAAACCATTTGATAATCTCGCTAGAAAAGGACAAAAGCTAATGTGGACAAATTCGAGAGTAATTTTTTTCAGGGGAGATGCGCTTGTACTTGTGAAGTAGTTGAATCATCCCTTTCGTCAATGATTACGCTCAGATGCCAGTTTAGTCGTCCGGTCTTCTCAATAATACTATTTTTAGTGGGAAATAACCCTTGTGAAGAACCAGTTATTGAACTAATTTACTGCCTGATCTCCCTCATCTCCCCCGAAAAAAAACACTCTCGAAATTAACAGAGGGTTCTAAAACAGAAACCAAATTAATAGAAGTATAAGGGTTTAAAAGAGGAACAAGTTTTGACCTCTGCCTAAGTTCAGTATTTTTTTATGCTCTATATTAATAATCTCATTGGCGCTTCCAGTAAAATCAACAGGTTGACTTAGTTTGAAGCCCCAACTTATACTGGAGCAACCAAGTTATCAACCCAAGAATAGACTACAGATAAACTATAATCCAAAAAGGCTTGTTTACAAACATGACGTTTAATTTTACCACTAGAAGTTTTAGGAATAGTGCCTGACTTAATCAGACTAACTGCATAGACCTTTAAACCATGCTCAGCCATAATTTCTTTACGAATTTTATTAACTACTTCATTAAAATCTAGTTTTTTGAGGAAAGCCCTTTCTATTTCTTGAATAACGACTAATTGCTCTTTTCCCCTAAACTCAATATCAAAGGCAGCTCCTGAATTAGGACTCAAGCCTACAATACTTCTTTCAACAGTAAGCTCAAGATCATTGGGGTAGTAATTTTGTCCTCTAATAATTAGAATATCTTTTAAACGTCCTGTAATGAATAGGTTTTCATCATCAAAAAAACCTAAATCTCCAGTCCGTAAAAAAGGACCGTCGCTGTTGTCTGCTAAATAGGCAGAGAAAGTTTCTTGAGTTTGTTCTATGCGATTCCAATAACCTTGAGCTACGCTTGCTCCTTTTACCCAGATTTCTCCTATACAATCTGGAGAACAAGGCAGCAAAGAAGTAGGATCGACAATAAGAATTTTTTCTTCTAACCAAGTAATACCACAACCTACTAAGGTTCGAGTCCGTTTTAAACGAAGGTCGGAAGTAATTACTTGATTTTGCTGTAAGCCTTCTTCTGTTATTTGCTTGACAATGACAGATTGATTTTTCTTTTTCCCAGTCACAAATAACGTGGTTTCAGCCATGCCATAACAAGGATAAAAAGCACTAGGATTAAAACCACAAGGAGCAAACATTTTCTCAAAATTAATCAAAGTTTCCGCTCGAATGATTTCAGCTCCTGTAAAAGCTACTTTCCAACTACTAAGATCTAGCTCTTCTCTTTCGGCAGGGGTGATTTTTTGCACACACAAATCATAGGCAAAATTAGGACCGCCACTACAGGTTGCCCGATATCTACTAATCGCTTTTAGCCACCGAAAAGGTTGCTGAAGAAAATGCAAGGGTGACATCAGAATACAAGGTCTACCAATATAAAAAGGTTGTAGTATATTTCCAATTAATCCCATATCATGGTAATGGGGTAGCCAACCTAACACTATTGTTTTCTCATCCTGATTAAAGGCTTGCTGGATAATTTTTTCATTGTGAAGAATATTAGCATGGCTAACCATTACCCCTTTTGGCATATTGGTCGAACCTGAAGTATATTGATAAAAAGCCAATGAATCTCCACTAATACTGGGTTTTTGCCAAGCTGAGGAAAGCGAATTTTCTAAATTATCAGTTGTTACCCACTCAACATTAGTTAATTCTTCCATCTGCTCGAAAAGCTTTTGCAGATCAACTAACAAAGATTCAGTTGTAAGAATAAGCTTGGTTTGGGCATCGCAGAGAATATTCTGAATTATATCTATTTTTCTTCGTCGTGTAGAAAAATATACAGGGATGGCGATAACTCCAGCACATAAACATCCGAAAAAAGCTGAGATAAACTCTAATCCAGAGTTATATAACAACAACGCTCTGGGGTAATTGAATTTTAACGACTGAAGATGAACAGCAATTTGTTGCGCCTGTTTGTATAACTGACCATACGTTAACTCGTCTGATTCACTTTCTCCATCTTTTAAAAAAAGATAAGCTAATGAGTCTGTTTGTGTTTGAGATCTATAGCTGAGTAAATCCACTAAGGTCAAAAAAGGCTTTTCACTCTTTTTTTGATCTGTGCTGTTTATCTGTTTCATCTCGTCAAGTATTAAAAGTAATTGAGGGCGGAAATGAGCCAAAATTTTCTAGTAACAAAGTGAAACTTCCCAAAGCTCTTTTCATTTAGTAAATGCAAGTTTGCTAAATAGTACAAAATATATTGAATATTTTTACCATGCCCCAGATATCTCTGAATATACAATTACATTGCGTTATATTTTTCAAAAAAAATATGTACAAATTGTAACTGATAATTGTTTTACTGTCAAGTATCTAATAATACATTTAGATAAAAGCAGTTTATAATAGACTAGTTAAGGACATTGGTGACAAGTTAAGGTTTTTAAAGGTTTGTCAAGGGTAGTAAAAAATCTGTCCAACTTTTAGTAGATAAGGAATTAGGGACTTAACCTAGTGGTCTGTCAAAGAAAATGCGACGAATAATAGAGGTATAGTAGAAGTGTAAATATGCTGAACAATCTACTATGCCAGCCAAGCGCTATATTGTCTCTCTAACTCCTGAAGAACGCCCCAGGTTTAGAACAAATAACCAAAACAGGTAAAACAACTGCATCTAAAATCAACCATGCGCGTATTCTACTCAAAGCAGATATTCATCATCCAGATGGTTCAGGAAAAGATCAAGATATTAGCGAGGCTTTAAATATTAGTAGACGAACTATTGAAAGGGTAAGGCAAAGGTTTGTCGAAGAAAGTTTAGAAAATGCACTTATTCCTCGTCAAAGGCATTCATTGAAACTGCGAAAGTTAGGCGGAGAGGCGGAAGCGCACTTGGTCGCACTTGCTTGTTCTCAAGCACCTGCAGGATCTAGTCGTTGGACATTACGACTACTAGCAGACCAAATGGTGGTTTTGGGATATATAGAAAGTGTGTCCTATGAAACTGTGCGACAAGTGTTAAAAAAAACCAACTTAAGCCTTGGTTAAATGAATCTTGGGTAATTCCACCCAAAGAAAATGCTGAGTTTGTTTGCCAAATGGAAGAAGTTTTAGAGCTTTATACCCTCAAATATGATGCTGATTATCCTTTGGTCTGTTTTGATGAAAGTTCTAAACAATTAATTTCAGAAGTCATTACGCCAATTGAGGCTAAACCTGGACAGAAGCAACGTTTTGATTATCAATATCAACGAGAAGGAGTTGCTAATTTGTTTATGTTTTTTGAGCCGTTGACAAGTTGGAGACATGTCAATGTTACCGATAGACGTACTCAAATTGACTATGCTCAACAGATGAAGTACTTAGTACTTGAGTTTAGACTAATAGACAGCCCAAAATAAATCAGTAGTGTAGTATATACTGATTATCGGGAAGAAAAAAGAAAAACGTTCGCTAACTGACTTCCTTTTGTTCTTTAGTCGCGGGGGAATATCTTTTTTTGACGACAGGATAACGATTTTTCTTAGTACGTTTCTTGTCTTTAGGCCAACCAGAGGACTTTCCACGGGGTTTGGGCGAACAAGCAGGAGTGCCAATTACCGCCAAAAGTCCAGAAAATGACTGCGCGACTCTTCCTGGGGTCAAACGTCCTAACTCTTGTGGTTTCTGCCAAGGAAGAGGGTTATCTTGAACTAGGCTACGTGCTAACCATAATTGCCATGTCAGTAAGGGCATTAAGTCACTCCATCTTTGGGCTTGTCCAGGAGTAGAAAGCTTGGGTTTAGTCCAATGTAATCTTTGCGAGTGCGAATTTATTCCAGTGGTCAACATTGAAGCGTAATCGATAAAGTGGCCAAATTTCTTCTATCCGTGGCATTTTCTCAAATATACAAGCTAACCAAATAGGTTTAGCAGTATTAGTATCTAGTTTGATTCCTTTTCTTTGAATCAGAACGATATCCATTGAGACATCAGCTGTGCCCTCTAAAATGTAGTCCATTCCAACGTTTTACCTCAATTGTTCCCCATGTAGGGTCGAGTATTTCTAGTTCCTCTATAGGAGTCATCCAAGTCTCAGATTGAGAAAGATTGAATTTATCACCATGTTTTTTAGGTCTTCCTTTTTTTTGATAGACGGGTGGGGCAGTCCATAAACAACGATTAGGACGTAAGCGCATGAGAAAATCTGCTTCAATACCCTTTGTTAGTTTGATAAAAGGTGCTACGGCGTACTCGCTATCCCACATACTTATAGGTCTGACTTTTAGCTCTTTACAAGCTTGCCTCAATTGAAAAGCACCTTTGCTTAAAGGACTCTCAAAACTGGTTATTCTGTCATGGCTTATTGGTAAAGCCCAACTCCCTGCCTCTTCGGGTATCCAAGCAAGGGTACTGTATCCTTGTCCTAAAGTAACTGGCTTTCCACTAATAACTTTTGGACCGTGTTGTACCGAAGGTTCTCGAAGAGTTAAGTTCGGTCTTTTAAAGTTTCTGCATACAGTCTGGGCCATGGTGTATGGTCTCCTGCTAGAACCACTCTTGTTAATGTAGGAATCTGTTCTATACATAGTTGTCTTAGTTTAAATCTCTGGGGTCTGACATCTTCTATTGCCTCATATAATGATGACCACTTTCTTCTAAATACTGGTGAAAGGGATAATTCCGCAAAGGACTGTATACTCTTTGTTGTTAATACAGCATCCATTAAATCCATCGTTGCGTCTTTTGCTTTTCCCAATAGTTCATATATATCTTGACGAAATCTTTTAAGTTGTTCTAAGTTCATTATGGGGAAACTATGTAGTTGTGGTTAACTTTTCATTGTCTCCTTAAAAGCAGTTTGGGTCTACCCTTACTGCTTTTTAGTCTAAACTTGAGTCTTGAGGAAAAGGGAAAATCACATCACTAAACCCGATATCAATCTGCATTTTGACTTTAGCCGAACCCAGACTTCCCTGAAAACAAATTCGGATACCCTCATAATCAGCATCTTCGGCAATTCTCTCAGCTTGAATGGATTCAGAATTAAAAGTCAATCCATCAAGAGAAACTTCTAAGCAAGAGAATTTCTTGAATCTGTTTAATAAGACTGTTTTCTTCATTACTGGTTCTCCCTAACATATCAATATCTTTAGTTGGACGAAACTCTGGAGAACCCCATACTCTAAGCATTAGAGCGCCTTTAAGAATAAATTTGTCAGCTAGAGAAGATTGTGATAATCGGTAAAGAAACCTTTCCATTGCATAATATTGAAGTAGCTCATTGAATGGTCTTTTTTCATTTCTGGCTTTATTTAAAAGGCGCGCTATGTATTGAGGCAGGATTGTTTTTAGATGATTTGGCATTCATATAATTGCTTCAAGATAAGGTTTCATTATATTCTCAACCCGACAAATTCGTGCATATTTAAGCAGTTCCTGAATGTTGATTTTCCTCCTTGTTTTGTAGAGTTTTAGAGCTTCTAAAACGACATCCATTCCTAACTTATTGCGGAATTTAAAGCAGTCAGCCAGTGTCTTTTCTGGGCTATAAACTTTAACAGTTACACCATCAATTAGATGCTCTTCTATCCCTGCCATTAAACTTGCATCATTGAATCTATGAATAAAAATAGGTGGATAATCTATTCTCGGAGATTCTGCACCAGAGCAAAGTGCAATTTCAACCTTATGAGGAATTTGTGTTGAAATCTCATGAAATGCCAGCGCAGAAATTAAACAGATAACTGCCTTGGGTATTCGTACTGCTACTATCACCAGATCTGGATTGCCAATTGGTTCCTGTTCCGATAGACGATATATTCCTCGTGATATCTGTTCAAGAAATCCAGTATCTCTTAGATAATAAAGCGAACGTGGGTGAATACCAGCACTTATAGCCTCAGCAGTTCTAATCAATCCACCCTTTTTCTGAAGTAAACCCATCGCAACTTCAGTGGCAGTAATGTCCGCTATGCGCGTCTTTCGTCATGGATAATAATAACTATATTTATTAACATCTATAGGTAATATTATCCATAATTGAACAAAAAAACAAGACCCTTCATAGGCTTTGGGAAAATTGCATCGGGGGCGATAATTGTTTTTTCCTCGCTTCGTCTACTGCCCATAAGCCTAAAAATCTAACAGCCGATGAGTAGCTCAAATACTAGTATGGTAATGTTTCCAGTGACCAAATGTACATTTCTTTAAAAATTGCTCCCCATCTACAAAGAGCGACTCTTTAGGTAGAAAGCCAACTCTTTGTATACTGTAGCAGAAATTTTCTTCAGGACCGCAATAACAAGACTGGATTGGGTAAGCTGAACAACTCCCAATCACTTCTTGTTAATACATCCATAATTAGAGTCTTCAAATTAGCTACTTGTAGGGAGTAGCGTTTGGCCTGTACGCCTGTCATCAATATTGCTGGTTAACTTGACAATTGAACGTTTAAATCAATACTTAAATATTAGACAGAGCCTTGAAACCCCTATTCTTACGAGGGAAAGTTAGTCAGATAGAGTCTCATGGGGATTAGGGGTAGATATAGCGAAGCTGTCACCAGGGGCAAGATAGGCTAAAACCTTTACTGTGAAGATGTTTTAACGATTCAATCTTCCGTAAATTCAATCGGCA
>CAIPYC010000073.1 GCA_903869185.1 uncultured cyanobacterium
ATTTATATGTTGACCTGACACTTTACGACGTTGTTAATTTACGTCTTCTAGTGTCTTTTCTTTTTGGTCAACTCCCCCTTCATCCTAATCGGCGTTTTCCATCCATCCTAATCTTCGCCTAATAATCGAGCATATTCTTATGGTTTCTTCTCTATAAGCTCTGGCTATTGCTATATGGGATGTAAGGTCATGAAGAAGGCCAGCACAATAATCATCAAGCACATCCCGATATTGCCAGAGCACCTCTGAAAGATTAATTTTCTCAGAGTTAATCAATTTCCGAATGGACTTTATTCAGGTTTCATCTTCCCAGAGCTTGATAAATTTGACTTATTTTTTGCAAGTATTTTTCCATACTGAACATCTCAGCCCTTTGCCTGCCTGCCTGAGCCAGCTTCTCCCGGAGAGCTTCATTAGAGATCATATAATCTAATTTTTCGGCAATATCTTGACTGTCATAGGGATTGACGTATAGAGCAGCATCCCCTGCCACTTCAGGTAAGGAAGAGATATTTGATGTTATAACCGGAGTGCCAAAACGCATTGCCTCTAATACGGGAAGACCAAAGCCTTCATAAAGAGAGGGAAAAATCAAGCAGGTAGCACTTCGGTAAAAACATTGCAACTCTTGGTACGTTAAGTAGTCCAATAAAATAATCGAAGATGTATTGATGTTTTGTAATTCTTCTTGCCAAAGCCAAGCCTTTTTTCCAATGATTACCAATGGTTGTTTTAATCTCAGTTTCTGATAAGCTTCTATAATTCTTTTGATGTTTTTTTTAGGTTCAATCGCTCCGACAAATAAAATATAATTATTTTTTTTAAGTTGATACTTTTCTAGAATATCTTTGCCATTAGAATCATATTCTCTAGGAATTATCGGCTGATAAGTTACATAAATCTTATCTTGGGGATAATTGAACAACTCAATAATATCTTTTTTAGTATTTTCCGAAACAGTAATTATACATCCAGACTCTTGTAATGAGATATTGATTAATTCGCGAAAAAATCTTTTATTGTCTAAGGTCAAATGAGGTAGCTTAAGTGGAATTAAATCATGAATTGTTGTGATTTTGACAGTATTTTTGATAGTAACAGGGAGGGGATATGTCGCATGCCAAATATCTAGGGGTTGTTTGACTTTCAACTGTGATCTTATAGACAGGCCTTTAAATAATAGATTAGATATTCTAAAGCACAACGGCCGTGTAATTAAACGATAATGATTTAGATTTTCCTGAGAATCAATTTTTCGACTAGTTAAAACGGTGGTTGAGTAGCCCAATTGTTTAAGCGCTACAAGTAGTCCCTCTGAATAGGTTTTGATCCCTGTGCCCTGCTTTAGTTCCAGATTGTAACCATCAACCAAGACATTCAAAGGCATATTTTGTTTTTTTATAAAAGATCCATAAAATTAGCTTTCCACATACGAAAACAGCTCCAGCCCAAGACAAATATGATGATTCCACTAAGCCAAGATTGACCAATTAATGATAGATTCGGTTGTTGTCCAGATAAAGAGATTTGTCTGATACTTTCAATAATTGGCAATAGAGGGTTTAAAACCAGAAACTGTCTGGCTTTTTCTGGTACAATTATGGCTGGATAAAATACAGGTGAAGCTATCCATATCACAAAACATAAAACTTCATAGAAATAGGATAGATCTCTAAAAAATACATAGAGTGCAGAGAGAATAAAGCCCACTCCTGCGCATACCAATATTAAAGCAATCAGAGGTAAAATCAGTGCCACCATATTGAGAAGCCTCATGTGGGATCTCACCGCAGTAACAATCAAAAGTAAGGGAAGAGGCCCCATAAATAATTGAACGACATTGGAGCTTACCATTGAAAGGGGAAAGACCGAAAGAGGCAATTTTACCTTATTAAGCAGAGCGCCATTGTACACTATGCTAGATAGGGCCTGGGAAGTTGAACTATTATAGAAGTTGATTACAACTAGACCGGTGAACGCAGCCAGCAAGTATTCTATTGTTGAGTTGTCATAGTACCTTGCAAAGGTTGTGCCAAATATCACTGTGTAAAGCCCAGTCATGATAATTGGGGTCATCAAAGACCAGTAAACACCTAAAAGTGAACCCCTGTATCTTGTGTTGAGATTCCTTTGCACTAAAACCTGAAGCAATTCCCAATAACGCGAAATCTCAGAATTCAGGAAACCTGTTTTGATTAAAGGGGTCATCTAAAAAATAGTCTAAATACAAATCTTCAAATCCTTTACTAAACAACTATGATTTTTTCGCCTTTGGATAAATCCTAGCGTCAAGCCCAAGAATCAAAGCGATTATACTTAGAATGCCAGTAACGAGTAAGACTACCATATTCCAAAAACCTCAGCAAGTCTAAGCTAACATTATCACCAGTGGAAGCTAATTTCCTGAGACAATTTTTATAATTCTTAATATTTATTTCTTTTTTTGATCTAATAGTGTATTAGCTAATTTTACAAAGTAGCAGAATTGAGAGAAATTATTCTGGCTTCACCCACATCAATGTCTGTCCGTACTCAACTGGCTCTCCGTTAGTAACTACTATCTCCATGATCTGCCCAGAAACCTCAGATTCTATGTCGTTCATTAATTTCATTGCTTCTATAATGCATAGTACCTGTCCAGGACGAATCCGATCGTTGACAGCAACAAAAGGCGACTCTTCTGGTGCAGAAGCCACGTAGAATGTCCCGACCATGGGAGAGGTAATCGGAACATAATTACGTTCTAGAGGACTTAATGGTGTTTCTTGGACCACTGAAGGAATTTCAGATAATTGAACCACAGGAACAGATGCTTCTGCAGGAGGAACTGCGGGAGCAGTTACAGTTAAGGTTTTCGAATTTACATCTTTACGAACTGTTAACTCGAAATCATCACTCTTGAGAGTCAATTCCGTGATATCAGTTTGAGCTAATACGCTCAAAAAGTCTCGAATTTCACTTAAATTAATCGGCACAAAACATACGTCCTAATTTGAGAGATGGAGAACATATTACCCACGACCAAGATACTTGTCATCACGAGTATCAATACGGATTTTTTCTCCTACGGAAAGGAATAGCGGAACCATAATCTGCGCGCCAGTTTCAACAATTGCTGGCTTTGTACCGCCAGTAGCGGTATCGCCCTTGACCCCTGGGTCGGTTGCAATAATTTCTAAAGTTACAGAATTTGGAAGTTCCACTTCAATAACTTGTTCTCCCCAAAAGAGAACATTTGCTTCCATACCTTCTTTAAGATACTTAACTCCATCACCAATCTGGTTGGAAGAGAGAGAGGATTCCTCAAAAGTATCCATATCCATAAAAACAAACTTATCGCCATCTTTATAGGTGTATTGCATATTTTTCTTTTCGATCGTAGCCTGAGCAACTGTCTCTCCTGCACGGAAGGTACGTTCAACAACATTACCAGATTGAATGTTCTTTAATTTGGTGCGGACGAAGGCAGCGCCTTTTCCTGGCTTGACATGCAGGAATTCAACTACACGCCAAACAGAGCCATCTATTACAATTGTGACGCCAACGCGAAAATCATTGCTAGAAATCATGAACTGATTAAACAGCCTAGAAAGTTCAAAAATCTATTTTACAAGAAAAATGGTCTTAAACTGAGACTATTGACAAGAATGATAATCAACTAAGAACATACAAGGGATATCCCAATCAATTCAAAAAATTATGACACTAATATTACAAAAGTCCAAATTCATGCTAAGAGAAGTTTTAACCCTAAGTCTTGCTCTAGTTCTACTGGTTGGTTCAGGCATAGTTACAGAGGTAAGCGCTGAGACTCTTCCTCCAGGAATCTTGATCAGCGCCTTGGCTTCTAGAAATGCAATAACAGATCCTAAGGCGCTATTGCGTTACGCGTTGCCGATAGACAATCCAACTATCCGTCAAATTCAAAAAGACGTAGAAGATATCTCCAATCACATCAAGGGTAAACGCTGGTCTTTCATAGACCGTGATGTTAAGCAGTCCGCAATAAAACTCTCTCAGCGCAGCAAGGAGATACTTAAGAGCATCCCAGAAGATCGCTCTCAATCGGGACAATCGTCAATTGATCGCCTCAAAGAAGAGTTAAATACCCTTCAAGAGTCAGTCGAGAAAAAAGACAGGGAATTAACCATAAAGAACCAAGCAATCGTTCTAGACACCATAACAACAATAGAGGAAATGATGGTGGTTGGGTTTCCTTTTGATATACCTTCAGAATATAAAAATTTGCCTCAGCTAAAGGGCCGAGCCACGGTTTCTCTAGAGACAACCAAAGGCAATATCAAACTAATCATTGATGGCTATAATGCCCCTGTCAATGCTGGTAATTTTGTGGATCTAGTCAATCAAGGATTTTATGATGGGTTACCTTTTACCAGGGCAGAAGAATTCTTTGTTGTCCAGGCTGGCGATCCCTTAGGAGATGCCACTGGGTTTAAAGATCCTTCCACAGGTGTATATCGCACCGTTCCTCTGGAAATCCAAATCAAAGACAAAGATAGCCCGATTTATGGCACAACCCTAGAAGATGCAGGGTATTATCTCCCACAACTTGCCCTTCCTTTCAATGCCTATGGTGCTATAGCCACAGCAAGGCCTGAGAGTGATCCCAATGGAGGCTCATCACAATTCTTTCTATATAGGTTTGATACTGAGCTAACTCCACCTGGCTTTAATTTAATGGACGGCCGATACTCTGTATTTGGCTATTTAATCGAAGGAAAGGAGGTTCTAGACAAAATCACAATCGAAGATAAAATCATTTCAGCTAAAGTGCTTTCTGGTCTGGAAAATTTGGCCAAATTATAGTTGATACAGATTAGGCAAGAAGTTGATAATTCTTACCTAATCTACTCTTTTTCCGTCTCTTTTAATAATATGAGCAGGAACGCCACCAACTACGCAGTTATCCGGAACATCTTTAATGACAACAGCATTGGCCCCAATTGTCACATTATTGCCAATCTTGATATTTCCAAGAACCTTAGCTCCAGAGGTAATAATGACATTATCTCCAATATGTGGGTACCCGTTATTGTCTTTGGTTCCAATTGTGACCTGTTGATTGATCCAGCAGTTAGAACCGAGATCGCCAAAAACTATACTGCTAAATCCATGTTGAATGAACAATCCTGGTCCTATGTTGCAGCAGTCGATCAAGTAAAGTGTAGACAATGGATGATATATCAACCTTAATAGTCGTCCAATCATTCTGTCGGTTAGACTTCCTTTAAGAACCCGAAAATAATAGAGATTCCTAAACTCCACAAAGCTTTTAAATAGAAACAATATTTGCAATGTATTGGAGCGTTCAGGTAGGTTAAGTACAGATTGCCAACGTTTAATATCTTCCTCAATTATTGATTTAGCATCAGTTATGAAAAAAGATAATAATACTGGAGAGAAAAAAAATAGCGTAAACCACTGCAGCAATGATTTTATAGAAAAAGTCATATTAGATAGAAAAAAAATCCACATCATCTTGCTCTATAGTATTGATAACCAGAGAGCGATCTAGAAACTCGTTTCGCCTTTCACAGGAAGTTTCAGCAATTAGTAAACAGCCATGGCAAGCAGCACCATGAAGAAATCTTTCTTCATAACTTGAATCAGGCCTATGAGAAGCGCAGACTGGATCGTTTGAACAGAGCTTTCCAAGTTCAAGAGCATTAATTAAATGTTCTGTAATTCTTTCCCCTTGTTGTACCAGCCCTCCCAAGGTTCCTTCGGAGCTTGGAGAACCCGTATAAAGTAAGATACCATAGCCGCCATCTCCTGAGTAGATACGCTCTCGAATAGCGCTGGCACAATAGCCGCATTCCAGGGATAACCTGGTTATAAGAAGATGCGAAAGGGAATGCAGCATGATGTAAGGTAAGCCGGGAAAACTAAATTTTTCAGGTTTGATTCCCCTGCGTCCTAGCCATTCAAGAAAACCTTTATTTAATGCCTTTCCCCTTTGTTGGACTGCCTCGCGCGCGAGCCATTGCTCAATCGCTTCACTAAAAAATGAGATGAATATCCCCTCACCTCTATTTTCAATTGCCGGTACCCATTTGATTTCACTATCTAGTGGAGCTGGCTTGACATCTAGTTTAAGTTCTCCATCAATATCGGCAATGGCAGGTTCAAAACGAGTAAAACCAATCTGGGCAACTACTTCCCTTAAGCGATCAACCAGAATAATGCTTTCTAGCTTACCCTTTAGTTGTTTATCTAGATTTTCTATAACTTGATTACGAGCGAAGAAATCACCTTGGCTTTGTTGAGAATCCATATTTTTTCCTGAAGAGAGCAGGGTTTCAATTTCACTTGTTTTGATGGCTTTATTTTCCTGAGATGGATTATTTTTTCTCCTTTCTACTTCTTGCCATATCTGTTGATCACTAAAATGTTTTAGTGAAGATTTTACTTGACCAACGCGTCGATAAATAACAAGTTCATCGATATTTTCTGCGCAACTAATGATTTCATATACATTATTGACAGCCTCACGCAGTTCTTGATCTTTTTGAGGCAGGGAAATTACACTAATTTGTTGAGGAAAATAGGCGTTGCTGGCAGAGCGCACCAAGAGTCGATTGGCAACCGGCTTGCCTGTTTCTGGAGATATGCACTCCTCTCGATCTCTTATCCAGATTCGCTCTCCATGACAATTACCTAGCGCTTTGAGATCAGCAATAGTAGCATCAGCAAGAGGACGTCGAGCCCCACAAGATTCACAACGAACAAAGATCTCAGCAAAATTGCTGCTGGTATCACCTTCATCAAACCAAAGCTGACCAGAACATTGGCAAGAGGACTGTTGATGTACAAACTTTGGCCAATCCACATCGGATATATGCCCATTAATGCAAGCCTGGACAAACCTCACTGGCACTACGGATTGTTTCTTACGATTGCGATCTAGATATTTTCCGCCAGTTAGGTGTTTTGATGGAATCAAGGGTCTAGTGCGATATTCTTTTCCATTTGATAGCCATTTTTCTTCAATCTGTCCTAAAAACCAATTAGGAAAGATGAAGGTGCGAATTCCTGTTTTAATCTCAAGGTGAGTATTGTTGGAAGTTGGTGGTTCACGCAGTTCAACTTTGCTTAATCCTAAAATTCTGCAAACTGCTGTTTCTAGGCGTTCTTCTTGAATTTTCTTATATTTTCTATCAAAAAGCCAATGTCCTAGTCCTCCAATGATGACAGAATGCTTAGGGAGATCTACCATGGCGCCAGGTCCATAGGTTGAGAGAAGTTGACTTTGTCTTATTTCCCCAGCGGGTGGTTCATTGTTGGATTTAATCATGGATCCTTATTTTTATCTAGATTTTCTACCCATAGATTAACAGTGGGTTCGACGTTACGTAGACTGCGTTGGGCTTTGAATTTGCCGGCGATAGCTGGTTGATTCTCCAGTTCAGGATCTAGGGGATCAAACAGCAATGGAGGAGCATTACCCTCTTCATTTTGGTACTGTAATGAACCTTTATCTGCAGCAATAGCCTGCCAACTATCAAGAAGACTATCTACCCTATTGTGTAAATTTTGCCGATCTATCTTTTGTAGTTCTGCTCTACAACAAATTACCTCGGCGATAAAATTGAGCATATGTCGATGTTGGGCAATTTCAGCGGCTTTTAGTGGCAATGTCAATCGGCTATAACCTAACCTTGCTAAAGCTACAATCACACCTGCAAGCCCCCTATCTAAAGCACGAGGTGAAAAAGGAGTAACACTGGTGGGCTCAACCCAACGATAAAAGGAACTATGCCAAACCTTAAACCTTTCATAATGTGAACGATCTCTTGGTCTATGAACATTGAGTAATGTTACTACCAATCCCGGTCTTTGATCATCTCTACCTACCCTGCTGGTTGCCTGGATGTATTCAGAAACGGTCTTAGGTTGACCATAAACTACCATTAAACCGAGTCTGGTAATATCCAAACCAACTGAAATCATATTGGTAGCTAGTACTATATCCAGCTTTTGTTTTTCTTGGAAGTTTTGAGCAAGAAGAGCTTTAGCTTGGGCTATGGCAAAAGTGCTCACCCTTGAGGTCAACTCTAGAGGTTCATCAGCTATAGTTCGACTGAAAAATAGCCCTTGTTGTTCATTTGCTCTTTTTCTGTTGGCATATTTCTCAAGCCTTGATTTAACCTCATCTTCCACAATTCTTCGACTACCGCCCAATTCTCTAAGGGAACTGAAATAGCCAACTAATGTCATGTAGGGATCTGCCGGGTTGTCTGGATTTTTTTCACCTCCAGATTCAATATAGGCTTTTTGGGCTGCTGCCATCAGAGCTAGGTAAGTTCTCAGCAGGATTACTTTTAGACTGCGACCTTGGGCTGCTATACCAAGATAGATTCTTCCATTTCGCTGGTTGTTTGGTACTGTTCGAGCAAAAAAAGAATCATGCCGATCAGGTACTGGAGGTGGAAATATTTCGACCCGGGCTCGGCCAAAAAGAGCTAGGATCTGATTGTTTGCTCTTTTGACTGTAGCAGTAGAGGCTATTATCTTGGGCGCAATCTTAATTCCTTCAATTTTATAGGTACAGAGATGGTCAATCGCTGTTTCATAAAGGCCCATCATGGTTCCTAGTGGACCAGATATCAAATGTAGTTCATCTTGTATAATTAGTTCAGGCGCTCTAACTATACTTTCAGGAGGTCTCTCTACGATGATATCTTCATCAACCGTTCCATAAAAACCATTGTGATCATGATGAAAAACCTTGCCAAAAAGTGCTGCACTTTCCCCTACCCAGGGCAAACTGGCAAACTTATCAACTGTAGCTAAAAGAAAAGCTGGAAGTCGTCGATATATGGTTTCATCTATTGTTAAGATTGGCAGTGGATTGCCTGAGCGAAATTGACATCTCCGATTTACACAATTGAGCTCTAATCTGGTGGGATAGTCAGGATTAGGCATCAGCTGAAAAGAATTACTGCTAAATTTGGTACCACACCAAGGACAATTCTCCAGAGGAATCGGCATCTGTTGAGTTTTACCTTTGTTGAAAGCCAAAATCTTTGAACGAGCTGAGTTTTCGTCCTCATCTCCTTTTTTTCCTATGCGATTTGGAGTAGTGGCACTTCCAACCCATAACCCAATCTCAAATGGCCAGCTTCCCAATTTTGCGGGATTCTGTTGGCGCTCAAGTTCTAGCGCACATACCATAGTAGCCGCTCTGCCCAATTGATCTAGGGTAAGCAATCTCAAGGTGTAGCGCATCAGAATTGTTACTCCACTAGAGGCTATCCCAGGATCTTTTAGTCTGCGCAGCGCCATTGTAAAGGCCGCTAGTGCCAGATATGCTTCGGTTTTCCCGCCACCGGTCGGAAAGAACAAAAGATCCACTATGTTACGCTCACAATGTACTGGATCGGACAACCCCAGGATATTCATTAAAAGAAAGGCTATCTGAAAGGGTCGCCATTTAGGTTCACTGGCACTATTTGAAAGTCTTTGTCTGATTGAACAAGCTATTACCCGATTGGTGATTTGAAAGGCTTCTAAAACCAGGGGATCTTCTAGGGCTTTGAGGCCTGCTGCAATGCGATCTTTGACCCTAGCGGACTTTGCCAAAAGATCTTGAGCTGTTTTGAGACGATCTGCGCTGTATTGTTTGAGACCTTGCTCTTGCAGCCAAAATTCATAAGCACTTACAAGAGAGCCCAACATAGACTGGACTGACTGAGCATCATTGCTGGCCAATCCTAGCTTGTCCATTCCCAATTCCAGTCTATCAATAGAAGAAGATTCCACCTTTTCTACTTCAGCAGTGGGCATCCAGATTGTCCGAATTTCATTGCATTTTCCAGCTTTTTCTATAGCGACTACTGAAATGTTATGTCCAACAGCAAATTCATAATCGTGTTGATATTGTAAATCGGCTATACGCTCATCTTCATCTTGGCTATCTTGCCCAGTTAGATCAGCTCGTGCAACGAAACCCTCGGCAACCTGAACGATCAGACCTGCTTGAAAAATATAGGCAATGTCTTTCTGATGATCGGGGGCAGGCGGACGGGCATTGACCAGAAAGAGTGAGACTGCTTTTGTACCTAATGAAAGCTTAGGATTGTCTTTGACTATTTTGATAGATACGATTAATTGCAATCCATCAGTATTGGGTATATGTATTTTCTCGTAGGTTGCCAGAGAAATTGGGATAGTCAACTGCGCTTGATGTGGTTGGCGTTGCCAATAATCATCTACTTGATCATTGCGCTTAATTGGGATATAGTCGCCCCAATTGATTGATACTTGAAGTAAAGAAGCCCGCTGAGGCAATAAGAAACTCAACCCAATTGAAGAAGGAAAAAGCGCCTTGCGTGATGACGAGGTTTCTTCTGGTATAGCTTCATCTTCAGCATTGGCTCTTTCCCCAATTTGATCGAGAGTATTATCGTTTACTGTCTCATCCAGTCGCTGGCTATGTCGCCCTTCATGTGGTACCAAAAACCCAGATAGATACCAGAGTGATGGTTCTTGAGATATTATTTCATTGGCATAAAGCAGATCATCAGCTGCAGGGCCAATTAAATCCAGTTGTAGGGCTTCTGAGAGTTTTCTGCGGACATCGGCTGAGCTCGTCATAGGGCTAAATACACTCTTTAGTTCTAGTTTACCTTTGTATTAAGATCTTTATCTGATGCGAAAATAATCTTAAAAATCCTCACAAATGCCCATACTAAGTATCTGTATTCCTGCCTACAATAGACCAGTTTGGCTAAAAAGAGCGATTCTTTCGGTTATTGAACAGCGTTTTAGTGAGGACATTGAATTGATCATTTCGGATGATTCAACTGATACTGAAAATAGCCAGATTGCGGAAAAAATTCTATCAAATTGGACTGGAAAATGGCAATATTTACATAATATTCCAAGTTTAGGTATGTCCCAAAACTGGAATAGATCCATTGAGCTGGCAAACGGTTCTTATATCTTACTCTTGCATGACGATGATTTTTTATATCCCAACTCTCTCCAGGCGATCATCTCAACTATTAAAAGCCAAACTAAATTGGTATTTTTATTTGGCGCAGCAGTGGTAGATGAGAATGAACAGATCCTCAAATATCAAAGAGTAAGCGGCTATCTTTGCCCTAAAAAAGCATTGATTGAAGTGCTCAGTAATTCTTCTTTTGTAAGATTTCCAGCCATAGTCATTGCCAAGGAAGCATTTGAATATGTGGGCTTTTTTAAAGCAAATTTAGCTGAACCAGCCGATTTGGAAATGTGGGTCAGGTTATTTAGAACATATGGTGTTTTCTGCAAAAATACAATCACCTGCGCCTATACAGTTCATTCTCAAGCTCTGACGATGGGTATATTCACAGAAAGAACTATTGTAACAATACTATCTATTTTTGAGCAGGCTTCACCTCTTCTCAGTGAGCAAGAATTAGCACAATGTCAAAATAACTTTTTTTATCAATTCATCCTAGCAGGTGCCTTTAGGATGTTACGTAGGGGATATTGGGAGAAATTCAGACAAACAATGGAACTATTTGAATTTCCCCAATTGCAACATATCAAATCACCTTCTTGGTTCTGGTCAATGTTAAGATGCGGATTTTCGATGCTTTCCCAGCAATTAGCTAAAATGGCTAACTGATAGAATAAAAACTTGGCTAACAAAATTGTAAAAACCATGAGTGTTTCCAAATCCGATATCCCATCTAAAGATCAGCGAACAAAGAAAAGCCATCAAAAAAGAGAATACCAGACAAGAGCAAGAGAACTCTCTCTCAAGATATCCGTAAATGTTCTTGTCTCAATTGTGGCTACTGTTGCTTTGCTTAAGTTGGTTCCCTATCAGTTAAAACAGCAGGACAGACTTGCAGAACTCGATCGCAAAACAAAAGAGGAAGAAAATAGAGTCACTCAATTGAGGAAAAATTTCAGTCGTAATTTTGATCCAGCCCAATCTCGTAAGGTCATGCAAGAGCTTACACCCGTAGCCGATCCAAATGAAAGACAGATTTTTTTCGTCAATAACAAG
>CAIPYC010000074.1 GCA_903869185.1 uncultured cyanobacterium
AGTAAGCAGAAAATAGATTGTTAAAACTATCCAGTAAGCTGGATATAAACGAATTAATCGTTTCTTGAAAAAATCTATCCATTTGATTGAGTTGTTTCTATTTTTTTTGGTTTTTATAAGTGCAGATAAAGCTAGGCCAAAACCGCTTAAAAAGAAGAAAAGATGAACACCTTGATATCCTAATCCAAAGAATATATTACAAAGGTTAAAAATAACTTTCTCTATACTATCGTTGGGTAGTAGAAATAATGTATCAATTCCACATTTATAAAGACCATCCCCATGTATTCCAAAACAAGCTGGAGAGGAGATACTTATAGATTTAAGTTCTTGCCAAAATAGAGCTAGATAACTCAACAATGCTCCCCATAAATGACAATAAAAAACGCTTATGCAAGCAAGAATTCTTACATAATCTAATAAAACGATCCTTTCTTGTGGTTTATTCATATTCATTAATCATTTAAGAATTTGTTTACGGAGTACATCCCGATTTTGCAATAAATATTTATACTTATTATCAAACCTATATTCATCAGTTTATTTAAGACAAAAAATAATATTGATGGGAGAAAGAACTAAGGAACTGTAAAATCAATGTCTGTTTATCCGTGAGTTTTATCGAAGATTTAATATCATTGACAAAGACAAGATGAACTGATTGAAAACATTGAAAAATCCATCTTAAAGTGGGTTTAGCTGTAGGCTTACCTTTTTGATTGGATAGTGTAGAATCAGTTTGCTCTAATGCTTGCCTAAGTTGACGTTGTTCCAAGATATAGACCATAAGAGCCCGTGTCATAATCATTGCTAGTGCCATGATTCTTTTAATACTTTTAAGAAAAACCCGAGAAGCAAAAAATAAGGGATCCTTAATAAATCGACATCCTCGTTCCGTAGGTTGTTGTAGGCGAAGCCTCTCGTAGAGTGCTTTATACTCTTGTAAAATAAAATCTGCAGTCCACTCGGGTTTATCTATTAAGTTGGTGGCTAAGATAAAACGTCCTGCTTGATTACGGTGGGTCTCAATGACGACTTCATTTTTTATTAAAGTTGTTTGGGTCTGATAACTATAGTGACTAACTTCATCTCCTCGATGAGGTCTTTCCGGACGTTGGTAGTGGGGCTTGGTGACTATTTTTAGTGCACTGAGTAGATGATAATTAAGGGTTTTTTCAAAGTCAGTTGCAGCACTAAGCGCATCTGCTTTACAGGCAAATTCTTTACTCTCTAGGCTTTTGAGACTTTTTGTCTTCACCGCTAAGGACTGTTCAATACGCCTAGATAAATTTTTTAGATCATCCTTCTGACGTTGTGTACTTTTTACTATAATCCACAGTTGTTTAATCCCTGCGTATTCATTACAAACATTGCAAAAACTATAATCTTTATTGAGAGTACTCTTAGTAAATTGCTCTGGAAATAAAGTTTGAGTCAATTCTTGGGCAGACTTAAGGGTTAACGGTACTCGACTAATCCAATGAATACTATCTTGAAAGTGATTCAATTTTTTTTCGTTATAAAAAGCCGCGTCCACTACATATAAATCTGGTTGTTCCTTTTCCCATTGAGTTCTAAACTCTTTAATCATCTCGGGAAAAGCATCCTGGTCTAGTTTATTCCCATCTCCCACTTGCATAAATAAAGGAATCCCTTCTTCCCCTGTGGTTAACAAGTTTAATGTAAATTGCTTGAGATCTGGTCTATGGTCACGCGAGTAGCCATAAGTAATATTTATTAATACTGGTTCAGAATTATCTTCGTCCAATTTTAATATACTGTCAGTTGAATGAGTTTCTATCTTTTCTTTTTCTGGTTGAAGATACTTTCCC
Source organism: uncultured cyanobacterium (assembly GCA_903869185.1). Taxonomy (GTDB): domain Bacteria; phylum Cyanobacteriota; class Cyanobacteriia; order Cyanobacteriales; family Microcystaceae; genus CAISPN01. The sequence goes on from CAIPYC010000074.1 coordinate 1,833, forward strand.
TCGACTGAAATACTTGTGCCATCAATATGGGCGCTAGATATTTTTAAACTGAAGCGCTTGGCCATGACAAATGCTACTTTTAAGAATAGGATGTTTATTCCATATTCGTATAATTGATCCAGTACTCTTCCCAATCTACTATTGTTTAGGTATTCAGCTTTTACTTCTTGGCCAATTAGATGTTCTGTTGCTTTCTCAATAAAAAACTCACTAAAAAGGTACAAAGGAGCCGTTAGAAAACCCATACAATTTAGAATCATTGCTTTGACCATTTGACCTGCACTGACCTTTTCCTGTACATAAGTCCCTAACTCTTTATCTTGTACATCTATTTGTATTTTTGACTTCACTTTGGCTACCTTAAAATCCACTTAGATTAAAATAACCTTTTTATGATTTAACCTGCTGAATGTGGGATCTAATCTTGCGATTCTGGAGCTAAAGCAAAAAAGCTTACTTCTGAGAGAATAACATAAATGGACATGGATAAGAAAGTCCAAATAAAAGCGCACGCTCGTACAATAGCAGTCTTATTATACAATGAACATTATTTCTTTTAAATGATGCGCATTACAGAGATAATGCTTGCAGTCATGTATTTGATAGCTCTTCTATCCATTCCAATCTTTGCCTAATACACTCGGACTTTTCTAGTTCAACGGTCCCAGCATCTTTCTCTATATCTTCTACAAAATACCTGATTTTTATGCTCCTTGCCAAAAATTTCCACTTTTTTCAAGTCTGAGTAGTTACAAAAAATTAACTTAAATCATACTGAATTTAGGTCAATTTTTACCTTTCTAAAATTATCTAAAATAGAAGATGAAAGTTCAGTTTCTCCTGCTTTATTATAATAATATATAGCCTTTTTATAAGCTTCCAAAAGAGATTGTGGATATTCTAATTCTCCCTCTTGAGTTTTGATATTATTTAGGACATACCCCAAATTATGATGGGCTTTAGCTTGATGTGGATACTCCTTAATCGAGCGCTCTAGATAATCCTTAGCATTTCGCCACTGTTTTAAATAAATATAAATTACTCCCATACGGTAGAGTGCATAGTTATTTTTAGGATGTTTTGTTAAATAACTCTCGTAAGTTAATAAAGCTTCATCAAGTAACCCAAATTGTTCCTGCGCTCCGGCAAAGTTAAGTAAACTGCAATCATCAACTTGAGTTGTTTGGCGATGCTCGATAACTTTTAGCCAGTTTTGTTCTTTTGCTAATTGCCAGATCTTAAAACGATCTATCAAATGGCTATTGGGATCAATTCGGGAAAAATTATTGTAAGTTTCTTCTAGATCTTCTTTATTGGAAATTTCCCTATTATTAACCAGTTCTACTAATAAACTAGAATAAAGCCACTCTAGCAATTTTATATCAGATGAGAATTCGACTTTAGCCAAAGAATTTTTGGCATATTTGATTGCTTCTTTGTATTGTTTTTTTTGTAGCAATATATAGGACTTTAAGATGTCAATTAAAGAAAAATTAAGACTTGAGTTCTGGAGAATTTTTTGTGCCCCTTCCCATTGTTGTAAATTAATCAAACACCAAGAAAGATTGACCAGGATCCAGTCTTGGACTCCCATTAGATAATCTGCTTGCTTTAAATTCTCGAATGCAAGTTGCCATTTTTTTTGCCTACAGTAAATTACACCTAAAATACCGTAACCCCTACCATCATTGGGATCTAATTCTATAGCCCTTTTGGCTGTTTGAGCAGTGAGGAGATCACCTTGCCAGATTTGTACAATTGCTTGTTCAATCAAAGTTCCTGGAGCCTCTAGACAAGATTGATAAACTTCAATCGCTTTGGCAAGATTATTTTCTCTGACTAAGTGCCTTGCCGTTTTCAAAGTTGGTGAAATCCAATTCCCTTGCAGAGACTCAAGAAGATCATCAGCCGTGCTAAAGCGTTCTGTCGTTTTGATCTTTAATCCTGTCAAAATTATTTGTTCCAGGAGTGGATCTATTGAGGGAATAACTTGACTAGGTATCTGTAAAGGATCTGATTCTATCCTATCAGTAGCAGCAGGAGGCTCAATTCCAGTAATGGCGTAGTAAAAGGTTGCACATAGAGCATATATATCGAGGGCAGGACTTCTCTTTGCCTGTTTAGAATATTGTTCTAATGGAGCATAACCTGGAGTTAGACAGGTAGTCATAGCAAAGGTTTTATTAGCAATGAATTCCCTAGCATTACCAAAATCAATAAGTACTACCCTGTCCTGCTGATCGATCATGATGTTATCAGGTTTGATATCCCGATGTAGAAGTTTTTGGGCATGGATTACATTCAAACTATCTGCAATCTCCAGAAAATATTTCCTGACTTTGGTATTGTTAAGTGGTCCATTTTGTTTAACCAGCTCGTAGAGGGTAATACCCTCAATATATTCCATAATCAAGTAAGCTGTATTATTGGCCCGAAAGTAATCATAAACTTTGACTATATTAAAATGATTGCAAAGTTTAATGTTTTGAGCTTCCTCAATAAATTTTTGAAGTTGTTCATTTTGATTCTCTATAGAAATAGAGAGGGGCCAAACGATACTCTTATTACGCCTGGCGGCTCTTACTGGCCAATATTCTTTGATAGCTATAAAGTTCAGTCGCTGGAGATCAAATCCTTTATAGGTGATCCCAAAACCTCCTTCTCCTATGTTCTTTTCGATTCGATATTGGTTTTTGGAATCTGGATTAACCAAAAGAGTCTGTTGATCAAGATGATGGATATCTCCCTGGGTTTTAAGGCTATAACCACAAATAGGGCAAACTATTGCATCTTTTGGATTTTCCGATAGGCATGCTGGACAGAGATCATTCATGACTCAAATGAATTCTCAGGGCGATTAAAGTAGCATTATCCTGAGCTCCTCGCTGAATAATTTCCTCTATGGCTTTCTCTAGGGAATCTTGGAGCCCATTTTTTTTGTATTCAAAAATATCTACCATTTCCTCTGGTGTAAGGTGATCCCAAACTCCATCAGAACAAATAACTAAAAGATCTCTATCTTTTAGTAATAAGTGATCATCTTGTCCAAAATGCTTAAGACTGTGAATATAATCGGAAGTTATTTGTGGTTTGCTGCCTAAAGAACGGAGCAGAACTGAACGGTCAGGATGATTGAGCGCTTCGTGCGGAGCGATTTGACCACTGGCGATCAACATTGTGACCAAAGAATGATCCTGACTGAGTTGGCAAAGGAGTCGATCTCGGATCAGGTAAATTCGACTATCACCAATATGGGCAATATTGAGCTGTGATCTTTTGATAAAAACAATACTTAGAGTAGTGCCACCATCTCTGGCATTAGTTCTAACTGCCCCATTAGCCTTATTTATCAGTTCATTGAGATAGTTCTGAACATCTTCGCCCTCGTTGGGAAAATCAGCAAGGCCTAAAACCTCGATTGCACTATTGCTGGCGACTTCTCCCTTGGCTAATCCTCCCATTCCATCGGCTACAGCAGCCATAATCAATGCACTACTGTTACTTGTTTTTTGTCTGATTATATAGCTATCTTCATTTGTCAGACGATGTTGAGAAAGACCTACAATAGATTCACTGACAATTTCCCAATAAGTAGGGTGTATTGAGGAAAGATTTTTACGCAGAGCTACCAATAAGCTGAGTAATTGAGAGAGAGAGGGACGTTTTTGAGCAAGAGGATACAGAGAAAGTGAGAGTATTTGCCAAAGCAAAGGAACTTTTTTCTGTTCAAGGGTGAGGCAATCGAGGCTCAAAAACTCATCATCAATATCAAACACTTTTGCAATCAGTTTGCCGATTACATAGCTGCTATCTTGTTCTTGAACTGGATGTTTATAGATTAATTCACCAACGCAATAATAGTCTGGATTTGTTAAGGTAACTTGGGAATTTAGAGGATAGGCACAAGTGAGATCAAAGAAACAGACTAATGAGCCTTTTTCAATATATTCAGGCATAAGTGAGATGAAACACCAGCCGGACTGGCTTAGGTAGCGGAAAAATTGACAAATTTGTGTAATACTGACCAGGGAGCTCGTTAGATCCTTGAAATCCAGTGGGTTTTCCGGATAATGACTCAGAAGAATGATCTTTTCTTGAGGGCTACTGAAAATATCATCTTCTAAATAATATTCCTCTTCTAGATATTGGATATCATTATCTGACTTGGGATGATCGCCTTCGGGAATAATAATTTTTGGGTTGATCTCTTTAGATATCTTGAGCAAAGGGCAAATCATTTTATGCTCTTTGAGGTAATCTCTCAAAAGCAACTCTCTGTGAAGACCGCCAGTAGATGATCCGATACGCAATAATCCATGGCAAGAAAGTTGATCTCTATGAATTAAGGTTTTGAAATAATAAACATCTTCTCTAGATCCCAGATAAGTCAGAACCTCCAGCTTGATATCTGCTAGCTCAAAACAAGAATCAACTTGAATGATAAGTCCATCCATTAGCTGCTATTGAACAAGAAAACGAATTTTGGCTATAGATAGCTCGTCGCCAATTTCCAGCACTGTCGGTGTGCTGATACGAGGACCAAAACGAGCTTGTCCAGATTTTTTGATAAATACTCCATTTATTGAACCGAGATCTTTAATCTTCCAAAATCCTCCATCGAGATAGATTTCTGCATGGTTGCGCGAAATGGTGTCATCACCGCTAAAACCATCTAGATCGATCTCTACTGGACCTAAATCTGGATCAAAACGACCAATTAACATTGATATTCCTTCTAAAGAAAACTGCGTAATTGGAGCGCTAGGGTGCTTAGAAAGTAGGGATGAGGGTATTTGGGTCTGTTGATTTGATGTGTCGGTAAGGGAGGGCTCTGGCTCCACTAAAGGAGGAGTTAATTCTATCCCACAGATTTCGCAGAAAACAACAGCACTGGGATTTTCATGAAAACAAGCCGAACAAACATTACTCATATAATAATTAAAACTATTTTTTTATATCTAAGTTCCCGAAATCTGACGGATTACTTCTTCTGAAGGCAGTTCATCTGATTTATCTTCAATAAGCAATGTTTTACCTCTAGCCCCCATTTTAATGGTTTTGCGGGTAGCATCAGAAATTTTACGAGTTTTGCGCAGTTCATCCTGGGCCAGGGATATGGTCTTGCGCATGGTTTCATTGCCTATTCGTAAAGTTAGTCGCTTGGCGGCCTCTAGAATTTCTGTGGCTTTTGCCGGATTGCTTTGAGCTAATTGGGTCGCCTGCTTGATTAAACCTACTGTGTTTAATTGTTGCAAATAGCCCATAACTTCCTCGTTAAAAGGAGCATCAACTTCACCAGCTACAAATTGAACAACTAAATTTTGAGGTGGTAATTCTCCTTTTTGATTTCTGCCAGGTAGATCATAAGTCAGTCCCAATTGAGCAATACGGACCTTAGCCGGTGGTCGATTGGTGATGTTAAATTCTAGAATGAAGATCGTTTCATCGTTGGCAGATGCATTGCCAATACTATAAATTTTTTCAGTGAGGGAGAATTCTGCTGGCTCTGGATAAACTCTGGATATACGAGTTAATTCAACTCCTTGTACAGTTCTACAATGCAAGTTTAAGTTGGTCACAACATCTCGTTGAGCTTGACTAAACTCTTCAATAATCTTGTTGGGTAGCTTATCGATTGATACAGCCAATTCACTGTCTTTTTCCTCTGTTGTTATGTGGAAAAGACGGCCACCAGTGACTTCGCCCAAATAAATCAAGAGATCTTCAGCATAATTACCCACGCCAAGAGCTGTAATTGGTATATTTTCTGCAGCAAACTTTTTAGCCAATTCTTGACAGAGTTCCTCATCAAAAGTCAAACCATCGGTAAAAATCATCACTCTTCGACTACTCATGGTTTGCAAGGATAACAGTTGAAGCGACTCTTGCATACCAAGGCCTAAATAAGTTCCTCCAGAGAATTTTTTTAAGCTTTCAATTGCTTTGATCAGGTTTTCCTTTTCAGTTGCGCAGCTCAAGCCGATCAATGTGGTGGAAGTATCGTCAAATTTCACAATAGCTATGCGATCACTTTGCTCTAAGCGATTAGATTCCAGTAAAGCTTTCAAGGATTCAATAACTATATCCATTTTGCTCTTACCACCTTTGACTTGCTGATAAGTTTTACCGTCAACTTGATAAACTTTACCAGTTGAGGTGGTTTCTCCTGATACTACTTCGTACATTGAGCCACTAGTATCTATAAGAAATACAAAGTTAGTAGCAGGCCTGCTTTGTGAAATATCCTTATTGGGTCTCAATTTTAACATGACAAACATTTTTTGTGAGGCTATTTGTGCAGCTAAAAACTCACGATTTGGCACTATAGTCACATCTAACATATTTATTCAGGGATAAGGGTTAAAGGTGGTAATATTGTCGGTTCTATCGGATCTATAAAGGGGGACGAAATTGTAGGTTGATCTTGAAATCCTTGATCTGCTAATCTGCTGAGTTTTTCTTGCATAACAAAAGAGAATTTCAGGATTATCTGTGTTATACGATAACCTTGTGCTATATCTCCTGCCCAAGCCTCGAGCATTCGATCTAACAGCAAAGTGGCTATTTTACATTCTATTTGACTTTCCAGTTTACTTTTAATGATTTGCTTAAAATTTGTATCAAAGATATTCTCTGGATGGTTCTCCTGCTCTAGCCTTAGATCCAGGGTATAGTGATAAGCCTGGGGATCTCCTTCTACTTTTAACTCAAGAATATATTTAACCATAAGTAGATTGCATTAAATACTAACATACTCAATTAGCCATTTGGAATATTTTGGATCAAAGGTAAAAATAATTGTTCCAATGGCATCTTCGAAGGATAAATAATTAATCTCTATAGCAACAATTACCTCTTTATCGGTTTTCGATAGGACCACCATGTTGATTAGCCTTGCCCCAATATACTTTTGCCAGATTTTACTATAGGCAAGATCGTTTTTCAATTTCTTTTGAAATCTTGGTGAAAGATCCGACCAAGCTTTTTTATAATCTTGAGTATTTAATTTAGATAAATGTTCATTGACTAGATTTTCATAGATATTTTGATCATTTAGTTTAGGTTTTATGCTCGATATTTTAAGCATATTTTTTTTGATCTTTTGAGCAATTGTTGAATCTTTTTCTAATGTTGTATTTATTTCAAAATTCACTGTACCTCTGGCACTGGAGATCTGCATAATGTACTTGCCAGTTACAGGCAGTACTGAACTGTCAACTATTTTGTTATCTGGAGTAAACAACCAGATACAGATATCACCAAGCTTACTATAGTTGAAACGATCCCGGGCAGATGCTGAAAAAATATAGCCTATATCTTGATCTGGTTTTACTTGCTGGGCTAATAAACTGGGAATATTCGAAAAATGGACGATTTTAAGTTGATTTGATTCTAAGTGATTTTGTGGATAACTTGGACAACTGATAAGCTCATTGCTTTTTTCTTGTTGAGCATGGAAAATCAAGGCTATAATACCTAAAACGAAAGATATCACAAGGATAGAACTAAATAATTTCATCGTTAATTATTTTAATTTTTGAGCATTTTACCCCATAGAATATAGGGAACAATACCTCCAATAAACAACAAAAATACTGTACATTCTATGACAAATAAACGGTGTCCAAATGGTAAAGTCTGGTCAAAGGTAGAGATAGTATAGTAATAAGGACTAGTGGATATATCATTTATGGTAATGGTTACATAGTGCTTGCTGTTTTTTTCTGTTTTTTGCTGAATATAGGATAATTGGTATTCTCCGGGCAGGGAATCTGAAAAAAGATTGATTTTCTCGGCTATTAGTGAAGGATTAGCTTCAAATTCCCAGATACCTCCTGTGTTATATGCAATTTGCCGGAGTAGATTATCACCAAGGTATTTGGATTCATAAGTGAGGATATCTATGGGGATTCGATTGTAATTGTTGTCTTTTAAAAAAGTAAGCAAATTTTTAAGATTTAGCTCTTGAGTAGGATTATTCTTTTGCGGAGTTTTCAGCAAAATAATTGAGATTCTGGGCTTGTCAACATTGTTACCACCGTAGAAACGTTGATCCCCTTGGTTACCAAAAAGCTTGAGAGATTCTTCAACGGTTTTATAGATTTCGGCTGGAGAACAAATCTGTTGCTGTTTTAGATAATCGAGATAGTTTTGCAACTTGACGTCTTTGGACAAGAGAAAATGATCTAGAAATGAACTATCCCTGTAGTCCAAAAAAGCCTGACAACCTTTGGCTTTCAACCCAAAAGGCACAAGAGATATCCATGTATTTCTTTTAGCTCTCTGATTGATACTAATAAACTTTTGGATTGTTTGAACTGCCTTTTTGCTCTTGATAGACATATCCAATAAAATTAGAATCCAAGAAGGTGAAGGGTTTGCTGCTTCAACCGGCTTCCAGTCAAAATCTTTTTGAAGGGAGCCATCTACCCTGAGTACAATTTCCCTTGACTCTACAGCCGACAATGGTTGATTATTTACCCCTTGAAGCTTTAAGCCTACAGTAACTTTATCACCAATGAGTCTGGGGGGATTTTTGAGATATATTTCTCCAACCTTGTTTTGCGCATAGGCAAAAGGCATATCACTTGAGAGAAAAATTATCAAGCTAAGCCTCTGGATCAAGGAAACGACTGTAAAAAATAAAGCGGTAGACTTTCTGTCCATTTTTGTTCAAAGTGGTGAAGCTGACTAAATAATTGTGTTTGAGGAGTATTCGTTGATCACTGGTTACTCTTGCGCCATTAATATAGATGTTATTAATATATTCTTCCGACGGGATCAAAAAAGTACTGCGTGGGTGCAACTCAATGGTGGCAATAGATGGTGGAATTTTTGGTATATATATATCATCATCTCGAGCAGATCCAATTTTTATACTCCGTGATCTATGAACTTTTGGAAGCGCAATAGAAAGTCCCTCTTCAATTTTTTTTTTTCGATTTTGATTGACAAATCTTAAAATTGGACTGTTGATTCTAGGATAGTCAGTTTGCATATCTTGATAGTCTTGAGTGGTATATTCAAAGCCAGAGCCAGCTCGGAGGGCACTTAGGTAACTTGGCGAAAAACTCAGACCCAGGGACACTGCTATTATTGAGCCAAGCATGGCAAAGCCAATGAGATCTTCTAATCCAGATAGGGGCGATTTGGCCATTTGTTGACTAAATAGCTCAAAAGTAATTGCTACTAACAATCCTGCTAAAGTTGAAATGATTACACTCTGGCGTAATCGTTGTTGTAATTGATCGTATCTGGCAAATTTCCAAGTAAGTCCTTCTGTAAGCCCAACTGTCGCTCCCAATAAAAGCCAGGTAAAGATTCTTGTCAAATTGGCAGGGATCTCAAATATCGAAGTGGAAATAATAAAAGCTAAAGTTCCTCCCAATAAACCTAAAACCGCTCCCAAACCCAAGGACAAAACAAGGGGTTTAATAGTTTTTTTTAAGGCAAGTTTCAGCCTAGTAGGATTAGTAACGAATATCTCATTGAGAACCATGCCTACTGCCAAGGAAATAGCAAGACAAGGAAACAGAATGATTTCAGGATAAGGCAATATTGAAATGAGATTGAGATCACTCAAAAAAAACTGACCAATACTCCATCCCCAAACGGCAGAAATAAGTCCACCTATTAAGTAAAGATAGAATATCATCTATGGTTTTTTCGGTGCAAGAATGGGTATTGGAGGAAGCGGAATCATCTGCTTGCCTATTTCCTTTTTTTGAGTTTTGATTGAGGAGGGATTTGGTGGGATTTGAATGCCAATTTTGGCAGCAAACTCGGCAAGACCACCTAAAATGAAAGAAGCTAGTAACATTGGAATTACAAGAACTACAGGCACTAATTTACTACCTAGATTTGGCAGAGACGGTAACCCTGACTTCTGTTTTTTTATTCTAAATCCCCTATAAGTAGTGGTAGAATTTTTGGTTTCATCGAAGATTCTGTTATAGAGTTTTTCGTTAACCGAGCCCAAGGCAATTTGATAAAAAACCGCTGCAACCTTATAGTTTCCCAGCTGTTGGAACATCTCGGCTATTGGTAAGTATCTTGGCAAGGTCTTGAGCGCTGAATCACGCCAGTATTCCTTGATCTCATCCCAAATAGATTGCCAATGGGGCAACATACAAAAACCTTGGCTATCTCCGGTTGATTGGTTAAGAGCTATTCTGCCCTTGGCAAGCTCTGACATCAAGCTGAGATCCTCGGCGATTTGCTTGGTTACTTCACTATGGTATGAATGATTCCAAAGACTGCCGAAACTACCCAATAACCATACGGTCATTTCCACCAGGTCAGGCTCATATAGTAAATGGGCCATACAAAACTTGACGCCATCTTCAACTTTTTGGAGCATTATGGGGGCAGCTTTGGTCATGGTTGTGAACATCTGCTGTTGGAAATACAAGGAAGTTTCTTTATTTTCTATTTGTTTAGGAGATTTTTTCAGCCAATGCAACCATTCGGCTATAGTCTCAGGCAGGATAATTGCTCGTAAAGTCAACAAACAGACCATGTCAGCTCCATAGAGCTTCTTGTCAATAGCCTGATTGGCGCCTTTGGCGTTGAAACAGGAAATCCAATCTTGATTTGTATATTTTGATTGCTCCAAAGCCATCTCTAAAGTCTCTAAATGATTGATATCGACCTCTCCCTCACTGCTGAGACCTTGAATTGCTATTTTTACAGAATTTTCACCAGTAACGACTCCCTTGGAAATTGTTTGACTCTGGCTAATCGCTCTGAGGATTATTTTTTGCGATTTTAAATCATCTGGATAGATTACATGGAAACTGTCAGGGAATTCTACCCCTCCTACATTCCAAGCCCAGGCAATATTATCCAATCCCGAAGTTTTTTTGGCTAGGGCATTGATCTCCAAGGGAGAATACTTTTTTTGAGAATCTAAAATCACAGGTAGTTTTTTGTTTTCAAGGATTTCTCGAAAATCATCCAGAGAAACTTCTCGATGATGCCCTGCCTCATAAAATTTAACTTCAGGCTTATCAAAAGGATTGAAAATCGGTTCAGAGCTATCTTTCCACCAGGTCAATAAATGCTCAATATTTCCTTTGTCTTTTGTATAAAAGAAACGATAGACAGGAAAATAACGGCCAAATTCATCCTCCCCTTTGGTGATTACAGCTAAAACCGACCATTGGGAACTATCCTTTTCAACCTCACGGCCAATCAGGGCAACTTTTTCTTTAACCGTCCCTTCGGCCAGTGAAAACTGTCTATCTTCAATAGCTCTGATGATGGCATCAGGAACAGGATCTATTGTTTTATTGATAAAATATCCTGTAAAGCCGCGAGAAATCCATCCAGTTTCGGTTTTTTCGTATTGGATACCCGTACTAAACTCTTGGATGCTTATCATTTTTTCAACTTTTTTTATTATAAATACTTACAATTTTCCAGCCCAGATGATTGGTTCCAATAGATTATAAGGTTTCCATAGTTCGGGATCTCTCAAAACCGCATGAGTTCCTTCTTTACCAATTTCATCAATACGGTTTGGTCTTGGATCGTTTGGACCTAATACACCAAAAGCAGATACTGCAAAGAATTGGAGATTCTTGCCAGGTATCCTCGTTTCTAGTAATTGTTTGGTCAGGGGTAAGTAGAGATCAAAAAGGTCGGTTTTTGGTTCTATTCGGCCAGGCCAAATTTCACCTCTCTCACATTTACCCATAACCAGTGCCAAGCGTAAATCTTGGGATCTGTTGCGCCTTTCCATTATTCTGGTGAAATAATCTAGAGCCTTTTTATATTTGTTATCCTCACTTTTCTCCCAAGCAGTTAGCATGATCAAGCAGCCAGTAATATCTTTGTATAAACAGGATTTAATATGACTTTCAGTCTTAGTATCTATCGTACCATTTTGTGCCATCTTTTCAAAGATCTCACCAGAATAGTCTCTAACGCTAAGATCTACCCTATATTTTTTGAAACCTCGTTTACCTTCAATTAAAAAAAGATAGCTGGGCATTTCACCTAAACCCTTTTCGGTATTGGTTGGGGTTAATCTGCCGCCTTGTTCTAAAATATTTTCCGACCAGCTTGCTAGTTTTTTAGCTTCATCATTAACAGGAGTAAAGGTGAAGTTGCCTTGCTTTTTTGAATAACCAGATAGCGCTGTCAAGTAGGTCGTTTTACCTGCGGCTCTTGAACCAAGCACTCTTACCACACTCATAATGTATTTACAACTATTATTTTAAATGAGTACCCAGATAAATCCAAGGTAACTCAATTAGATCACGGTTTCTGATACTGGTAATAAAATAACGAATAGAATCAATCTCGGTTTTTTGACTCAATTCTAGCACTTGCTCTTTAATAGAAGTAAAATAACGTCTAAAAACATAGTCATTTCTCTGATACCAATTGAGTTGAGAACCATTGGGACTATATCTCAATATATTCGCTTCTTGTTCAACATCACAGAATAAATCTGCTTTGTTCAGGCATAGTAATAGATGGCTTAGCTTTGGACATTGATATCGAAAGAAATACACCCATTTTATAAAACGTTTATTCCATTGAACTTGAGTGATAAAATCCTCCTGATTGCCCTTGGTAACCAATTCCCGATAAGGAGACAATACCAGTATTATCCCTTCACTCTGCCTCAAGGTGTCTAGAAATATTTGCCACTTCTCTGGGTTTTGCATTTTCCAGGATTCTCGCCAACTCTCCCCTGAACTATCCATCCAGTCTATATCCAGGTCTCTTTGACCAAATGGTAAATCCACCTGAATCTGAAGTTTTCTTATTTTCAGAAGATCATTAGTGGCAACTGTACGCTCTTGGCTTTCATTGTAGAGTAGAGTTTTTAAAATGCTATATTCGGGATAGATCACCTTGACATGATTGCTCTGTGGATTAGCTAACTCTAGTGCAAGATGAGTTTTACCAACTTCACGATCACCTATATAGGCTACAGTCATTCTATATACTCCTTTGCTTACTTATGTTCTTTAGACTCTAGAACAGAAAGTATTTCTCTAGTGATTTTTCTAGGATCCTCGCTCTCCATAATTGCCCGGACTACTGCAACCTGCCTAGCTCCTGCTTCTACCAAAGTACCTAAGTTATGAATATCAATGCCTCCAATGGCAAACCAAGATACCCCAGAATGTTGCTTGGCATATTGGACGTACTCTAGTCCAACCGCTGCTTTGCCTACCTTGGTTGGAGTGTCATATACTGGGCCTACTCCAATATAATCAGCATCCTGACTCGATTCCATTTCCTCTGGACTGGTAGTGGAGCGGCCCACGATTCGGCCTGGGCCCATGATTTTTCTAGCTTGAGCAATAGAGAGATCTTGTTGTCCAAGGTGTACTCCATCTGCGCCCACCGCCAAGGCAATATCTACCCTATCGTTGACCAGAAAAAGTGCATCATATTTCCTGCATAGTTGTGATAGTTTTTCTGCTCTATTGTATCTAGTTAGATCATCAGCATTTTTTTCACGGTACTGAACTAATGTTAGACCACCAGAGAGGGCTGATTCTACAATTTCTAAGAGATTCTCATGTGGTGAAGTAACCAGATAAAGAGGAGACTGTTGTATCTTGCGCAGAAGGGATAGATCACAGATTTGGGTTTCTAGGGTATAAATCTGGTAGCGCATTTTTTTTATATCCTTTGCCATCTGCTGGTCATGCAGCTTGCCATATTCTTCCAGTACTCGCAATGCTTCGGCTATCCTGGCAAAATTTGCTCTCAATAGACTATCTATATTTTCTCTGCTTTCTTCTTGTGGATGTGAGATGAGAGTACCAGTATCATTGATGGTGTCTCGTCCCTGTTTTAGTTCATAGCTATGCCATTGAGCTAATTCCTGTCGTATGACTTTGCATTGGTTAGCCCATATGGGATTATTTAAACCAAATCGACTCCAATCTTCTATTACTCTAACTCCCTCTCTGGCTCGGTTGAGATTGGCATCTAGTATACGCGCCAAGGCAAATGGCTGTGACATTTATTTACTGTTTATGGTTAATTTAATACTATAATGTAGTTTTGCTCAAGGACTTAAGCATCGCTCAGTATACTTTAATGGCGAATAAAAAAATAACTATTCTCAATGTAGACATCGACGATTTGACTCAAGAGCAAATCCTAGAAAGACTCGGAAAGGGCGGACTTTTGATGACTACCAATGTAGATCATTTGATGATTCTGCAGAAAAATCCTGACTTCTATAGAGCGTATCAACTGGCTGACTATCGGGTATGTGATAGCAAGATCATCATGTACGCTTCTAATTTTCTTGGTACACCGATTACGGAAAAGCTCTCTGGTTCAGATCTTTTTCCGGCTTTCTGTCAATATTACAAAAATGACGAAGATATCAAGATATTTTTACTGGGAGCAGCTGAGGGAATCGCAGATAAAGCTAAAAACAATATCAACCAAAAAATTGGCCGCTCAATCATTGTAGATTCCTTCTCCCCGTCAATGGATTTTGAGACATCGCTTCAAGAGTGCAAGGAAGCTATCCAAGCTATCAACCAATCCGAAGCCAATGTTCTAGCTATTGGACTTGGTGCGCCCAAGCAGGAAAAATGGATCGCGATGTATGCCCGTCAACTTAAAAAAATCAAGACGATTTTTCTCATAGGCGCAACGATCGATTTTGAAGCTGGTACCAAAAAACGCGCACCTAAATGGATGAGCGAGATTGGATTGGAATGGTTTTATCGTCTGTTTTCTGAACCAAAGAGACTTTGGAAAAGATATCTTGTTGAATCTCTTCCTTTTTTCTGGTTGATTGGCAAACAGAAGCTGGGATTATATAAATGTCCCTTTGAACAGTCAAATTATAATCACTATACTGTACCCCTTGGTCAAATTCTCCTGCAAAAAGAATTGATATCTCCCCGAGATCTAGAAGTAGCTCTTCAAAAGCTCAATAAGGATAATCACAAAGCTGAAATCGGCGAAATATTGTTGGAAATGGGACTAATCAATCACGATCAGTTCGAACAGGCTCTAAACGAGCAGAAAAAGAGGATGATATTTTTTAAAGATGAACTTTCCTAACGTTTGATTACCCTTTTTGTGAAGAGCTATTACAAAATCAGTGCAACCAGCAGGAATCCAGATTAAAAGAAAAAGAATATACTTTAAAATGCAAAAAACTAGGTAGACAATGAGCAATATACAAAAATACAAAATGGTCTGTACGCTGAGTTTTGGGGATATCTATGGACAGATCATAGCCTGGTTGATAGTTATATTTATTACTTTAGCTACTACGCTTGCGCTCTGGAGTAATACTAGACAGATCTATGCTCTGGCAACTGTTGGAATTGTCCTGGTTCTCTCTCTGCCTTTTTTACTCTTTTCCTTTGTAACCACTTTGTTTAATCACATTGAATTTATACCCGAAGAATAATAGATGCTCTCTCATATGAGCAACGGTCAACAAGAGAGGGTTAAGTTAAATGTGAGTTAATTGATTCACTTTCCACTTATCCTCGGCTTGTTTTTTTCTACCGAGGCGGACCTCTTCGACAAATTGAGCAACCTTAATAGGATCAATTGCTTCGCTGATCTGATTGTTCCGTTTTAAGGAGCTAGCTACAATCACACCATCAGCCGATATGATCAGTTTGCCAACGTTATCACAATTAGCACCACTACCAATAAATACAGGCTGACCTCCAGCGGCAATTCTAGCTGTCTCGGTATCCTCTATTGAAGGAGGAACTCCTGTAGATATACCGGAGAGGATGACCGCATCAGCCAATTCTCTTTCCAGGGTATCTTTGACCGCACTGGCGAGATCGACACTTCCTAAGGGATTAGCATGTTTAACCAAAACATCGGCAAAGATAGCGACTTTGGAATTGAGCTCTCTGCGGTAACGAAGCAACTCATATGCGTTACCTTCGACAATGCCTTGATCGGTAGCCATTACTCCTGATAAAACATTTACCCTGATAAACTGAGCATTGACAATAGAAGCAATAGCCATAGCTCCCAACGCGTCATTGCGCAAAAGATTGATACCAATTGGCAGAACGACTAAATTTTGAATACGATCAACGATCAAAGTCATAGCACTAATTACAATTGGATCAACCTCTCCTTTGGCAAAGGGGGCATCAAAAAAATTTTCCACAATGATCCCATCTACTCCACCTGCGGCTAAAGCGGTTGCTTCTTGTTCGGCCCTTTGGGTTACTGTTCGTAAATCTCCGCCCCAGCGAGGGGATGTGGGCAGAGGTAATAGATGAACAACACCAATAACAGGAAAAGAAGTTTTAAAAATTTGAGCTAAATCCACAGTAGGTATACCTAATTTATTTAGAAGTTTTTATATAAAACCACACAAAGACATACTATACCAACTCTGAAAAGTTTTCTGAGCATGGGACTCCAGGTTATTTTGAATAACGTTGGCTTTTAGCACATTTGTTTTATATCTGATGTGGTATATTTTGGTCTTATTTGATTTCAATACAAACAAGAATCTTTTACAGATACAAATTCTATATCATTTTAAGATACTTAACGACAATGTGGAGTACTAGGATCTTGGTATTCCAAATTGCCTTTAGTCTTGAATTTATGAGATCATTTTATTACTGGGACCTCAACAAAGTAGTACATTATTTTTACAACGAAAGTAGATAAAGTAAAAACAATCAAAAAATGTATACATCTTCTAGGAAATCAATAATATAGTTAGATAAATGATTTTTATGAGATTTTGCTCAAAGAGAAGATTATATTCTTTAGGGATTGCTGGCTCTATATTTCGCCTTGCCCAGAACACTACTGTTTGCCAAGATTGACCGGGTTTATATTGCCCAAGATAGATGTATATCTTATATCTCAGTAAACAGGCGATAATAAAAATTTTCATATGCGATTGCCCTGGTGGTGAAATTGTTTTTCTTGTCATGTCGATCTTCATAGGATATAATCAGATTAGTTTAAAACAATAGGTCATGTAGCTAAAAAGCTGTAACCTATGCAAAGAAAGGGATTAGTGATAGTTGGGCTGAGCTGTCCCCAACTATAAGACACCATAGCAAGAAAAACAGTACTATGGAAAAGTTTCTAGTTGCATTCAAGCATCAGCAGAGTCACTGGAACACAATGGCGTTCTTTTATATCATCAAGCTTGATATTCACTATTATTTTTGAAAAAAACATTTGAGGCAATTTTATGGAAAGTGTAGCTTATATCATCGTTTTGGCCATGGCTTTGTCTGTTATTTTTTTCGCTATTGCCTTTCGTGAGCCTCCCCGTATCGAAAAATAGCTTTAAACTTATTACAATTTTTGTTTTATATTGACGGGGCCGTGTAATTACGGCTCTATTTTTGCTATAAATAAATAAAAATTAATTTTTTGTTTATTTATGCAATGTAATCACTGTCAGTATAAAGAAAGCAGAGTTTTAGAATCCCGACCCGCGGAAGGAGGAGAGAGTATTCGACGTCGTCGGGAGTGCTTGAATTGTAAACATCGTTTTACAACCTATGAAAGAATTGAATTTATTCCAATTATTGTCCTCAAAAAAGATGGAACCAAGGAATTATTTGATCGTTCAAAGGTCTTACGAGGAATGGTTCGTGCTTGCGAAAAAACAGGTGTTTTTCATAGTCGTTTAGAGAGATTGGTTGAAGAGATAGAAGGTTATCTTCAACAAAAACCAGATAAGGAGGTAACAAGCAAAGAAATTGGTAGATTTGTTCTCGCTCAGCTCAAAAAAGAAAGCGAAGTTGCATATGTTCGCTTTGCATCGGTCTACGGGCAATTTCAGGGAGTCAAGGACTTTGTAGAAGCTCTTGATGAGCTACAAACTGAGTTGGAAACAAGAGAAGATCAATGGACTACTACAGTTCTAGAGGGTAGCTCTAGTTTCTAAGAAAAGAAAAGACGAGAAGAGGCTTTTTGTGAATCTTGGGCTTTAGAAGTGTCTTCATCTGGTGATTCTCCAGCAGGTTCTATTGAATCTTGGGCTTTAGAAGTGTCTTCATCTGGTGATTCTCCAGCAGGTTCTATTGAATCTTGGGCTTTAGAAGTGTCTTCATCTGGTGATTCTCCAGCAGGTTCTGAAAATTCTTTCTCGGGAGTTTCGGGAGTTATGGTTTCATCAAAAGATTCAACTGGTTCAACATTTTGATTTTCTTCGAGAGCTGGTATTGGTTTTTGGTAATTAGGATCGATAATGGCGCGAGCCTCAACAAAGGGAATTTCATTGCGCATTAATCTAGAAAGAGAGTCATCTTCACTGCCTTGGAAGTCAATTACCCTGACAGTATTATTAAAATCATTATTTATAGCTACACCTTTTTCGTTGATGTATTCTAACTGAATCCAATTTTTTCCTTTACTAAAACCCATCAGATATATAGGATCCCAACGATCCAGATAAAAAACCTCCCCATTGACTGTTACCTTAATTCGCCAGTTTTCTATAGTATCTTCTTCACTTTGTCCAGCAACTAAATGTAGAGGTGCATTGGTAAGATAGAAATCCAACAAGACAGGTTCTCCAGAATAGGCACCCTGAGGCTGGTTAAACGTCAAAAGAGGTTCTTTTAGATCTGGGGCATTTTCTCCAGTTTTGCTGTAAAGATGAAATGTTGTTTCGGCATATGAGCCTACGTTTTTAAAGCTCTCACCCCAAGGGGCAACTGCAAAGACTCTTAATGTATGAGTTCCTGGTGCCAAGTTTTCCAGAACAATCGGATCTTTAATAGAATATATTGAGCGTTTGATCCCATTGTCTACAACCATCTCCAAATGAGGGCCAAGTCCAAACTCTTCATTGCGGAAAATTGTAAAATTTCTAACCTCAATCCCAACAGATACAGTACTATCTTTTAAAATGTCGTCTTTTTGGGGAGTAACTATAGAAACCTGAGGCTGATACAAAGAATCAAGATCAACCCTTAGCTGTTGGATGACAGCTGGAGGAGAGACCTCGGTAATTTTACCCTGTTTCATAATTGGAGTATCAGATCGTTCCTGAGAAAGTGTAGACTTTGCCAGTTCGCCATTACAGGAAACCAAGCCCCAGGCGAGTAGACAGATGAACAGGTATTTGCAAAGGCTTCCCATTAGACAATTCCCAGCTTTTTGCGACAACAATTTAATTAATCTATCCATTCTCTAGCTATTTTGCTCAAATTTTATTTTAATTTAATGCATCGATCCCTATTGAATATTTTTGTAAAGACTTTTGTTCAGACGTCAAACCCTCTTACTTAAAGAGATTTAGACTAAGAAACCAGAATTACTTTAATTATTGTTAAGGACAACTCACGGGTAACGATGGTAGGACTTATCATCAACTAATGGTAGCTAACGTCTAGAAAAACTCTGTTTTGAATAGATAAAGCTGGTATCTAGGGAATGGCGACAAACCCGATAAGACAGGTCAGAGTTTCTAGGGATTTTCCCAGAAGCCCAGACGATTTAATGTCTTTAAGAAAAAACTTGGAATTAAACCAAGAGTTAGGAAGCAATCAAAGATAATTTGACTGAATACCTAACTATCCTCATAGCAAAACTCTTTCATGTTTTAAGGACGAGGAGAAGCCTCATGACAGCAAGTCCTCCATCCAAAGAGGCCAAAGTCAAAATAGCTGTGGACAAAAATCCTGTTCCCACCTCCTTTGAGAAGTGGGGAAAACCAGGGCATTTTGATCGAACTTTGGCTAGGGGTCCAAAAACCACTACCTGGATTTGGAATCTTCACGCTAACGTTCACGATTTTGATAGCCAAACCAGTGACCTAGAAGATATTTCCCGGAAGATCTTCAGTGCTCACTTCGGACACCTCGCTGTAGTCTTTGTTTGGCTCAGCGGTATGTATTTTCATGGCGCTCGTTTCTCTAACTACGAATCATGGCTAATTGATCCCACTCATATTAAACCCAGTGCTCAAGTAGTATGGCCAGTAGTTGGACAAGGTATTCTCAATGCTGACGTAGGGGGCGGATTCAGTGGTATTCAGATCACATCTGGATTGTTTTACCTCTGGAGAGCTTCAGGGTTCACTAACAGTTACCAGCTCTATGTCACAGCAATTGGTGCCTTGGTTGCGGCAGCCTTGATGCTGTTTGCAGGTTGGTTTCACTACCATAAGAGTGCGCCCAAACTAGAGTGGTTCCAGAATGTTGAATCAATGCTTAACCATCACCTAGCCGGATTATTAGGCTTAGGTTCCTTGTCTTGGGCAGGACATCTCATTCACGTTTCGCTCCCTGTTAACAAGCTCTTAGATAGTGGTACAGCTCTCAAGGATATACCCTTGCCTCATGAATTTCTCTTTAACAAGGAATTGATGGCTGAGCTTTACCCCAGTTTCTCTCAGGGAATTCTTCCCTTCTTTACATTGAACTGGTCTGTCTATTCTGACTTCTTGACCTTTAAGGGTGGGGTAAATCCCGTAACTGGTGGTCTCTGGATGACAGATATTGCTCATCATCACCTGGCCATTGCTGTTCTATTCTTGGTTGCTGGTCATATGTACCGCACCAATTGGGGCATAGGTCATAGTATTAAAGAAATACTGGAAGCCCACAGGGATCCTCTACTGATAAGCGGACAGGGACATAAGGGACTCTATGAGATCCTAACCACTTCCTGGCACGCTCAGCTGGCTGTAAATTTAGCCTTGCTAGGTTCCTTGACAATTATTGTGGCCCAGCATATGTATGCAATGCCACCCTACCCCTATCAGGCGATAGACTACGCAACACAGTTGTCTTTGTTTACTCACCATACTTGGATAGGTGGTTTTCTGATAGTCGGAGCAGGTGCGCATGCCTCCATATTTATGGTACGTGATTACGATCCTGCCAAAAACGTTGGTAATGTTTTAGATAACGTTCTACGTCACCGCGATGCGATCATTTCCCACTTGAACTGGGTTTGTATTTTCCTCGGCTTCCATAGTTTTGGTCTATACGTTCACAATGACACCATGCGTGCTTTAGGACGTCCCCAAGATATGTTCTCCGATACTGGAATCCAACTTCAACCAGTTTTTGCGCAGTGGATCCAGCACTTACATACAATTGCCCCGGGCACAACTGCTTTAAATGCAATAGCTCCTGTTAGCTATGTTTTTGGCGGAGATACCATTGCTGTAGCTGGAAAAGTTGCGATAGCTCCAATTCCCTTAGGAACTGCTGACTTTTTAATCCATCATATTCACGCCTTTACAATTCACGTAACCGTACTTATTCTCTTGAAAGGGGTTCTCTATGCACGTAGCTCTCGTCTGATCCCAGATAAAGCTACTTTAGGTTTCCGCTTTCCTTGCGATGGTCCAGGACGTGGAGGTACTTGTCAGGTTTCTGGATGGGACCATGTTTTCTTGGGTCTTTTTTGGATGTACAACTCCATCTCTATTGTGATTTTCCACTTCAGCTGGAAAATGCAGTCAGATGTTTGGGGTACTGTAAATCCCGACGGTACAGTGAATCATGTCACTGCTGGTAATTTTGCCCAAAGTGCGATTACCATCAACGGATGGTTAAGAGATTTTCTCTGGGCGCAATCTGCTCAGGTAATCAATTCTTATGGTTCTGCTCTATCGGCTTACGGAATAATGTTCCTTGCTGGTCACTTTATTTTTGCCTTCAGTCTAATGTTCCTGTTTAGCGGACGAGGATATTGGCAAGAATTGATTGAATCAATTGTTTGGGCACATAATAAACTGAACTTAGGACCTGCTATCCAGCCTCGTGCTCTGAGCATTATTCAGGGACGTGCCGTTGGCGTAGCTCACTATCTGCTAGGAGGAATCGTAACCACCTGGGCCTTCTTCTTAGCCAGAAGTATATCAATTGGCTAAATCTTTTCGAGCCAGTCTGAAGTTTTTTCAGATTGGCTAAACCAAAGAACAACAATTGTCAATCTGGCCTCATTCAACAAAGTAGGAGAATTTCCTAAACAGCTATGGCAACTAAATTTCCAAAATTTAGCCAGGATCTAGCACAAGATCCCACAACCAGAAGAATATGGTACGGGATTGCCACAGCCCATGACTTTGAGTCTCATGATGGAATGACTG
>CAIPYC010000075.1 GCA_903869185.1 uncultured cyanobacterium
ATATTGCTAGAACGAAGGAAGAACGACGCTCTACCAGAAGACACAGTCGCTTTTATATAGGTTTACATGGTAGAGAATGGTTGGAATCAATGCATATCTTCAAGCTAGAAAGTGAACTATTAATGTCATTATCTCCTCAAAAGCTCCTCTATTATAAGAAAGGTAAGAGAGCTGCATACATTACTGCATCTGCTTTTTGACCTCTATGTCACCCCTACAGCCCTGAATCTTAAAGCACTATCTTTCTTTAAGCTTAAGCCTCCATTACCTTCATGGTAGTGATGATATGGTTTTCCAAGTCTAATATTATCAAGCTAGATACTTCGTTTCGTAAATAGATTGTAGACAATACCAATAAGTACTAAAACCAAAAGCAGGTGAATTAAGCTGCCTCCAATGTGAATTGAGAATCCTATCAACCAAAGTACAAAAAGTACAACAACAATAGACCAAGCTAGATCAAACATAATTCCCTCTTTCAATTGTATAAAAGTAATGAAAATTGATTCACAGTAAAAGATTTCAAGTATCTTTATTGAAGATATTTTGAACTGCTTCTTTTAGATCTTCTCCAAGATTGCGAGCTTCGCTTTCAGCTTGTTTGGCTTGACCGGCAACTTGATCGCTACGATTATCAGTAACTTTACCTCTGGCTTCTTGAACTTTGCCTTCAATATTTTTTGTTACTGCTTTTGTTCTGCCTTTTAACTTCATTGCGTCTTTTACGTCTTCAGCTGTATTGCGAACTTGACCTTCGACTTGTTTAGCTTTTCCCATCATCTGATCTTTGGGATCGCCTGTTATTTTACCTAAGGTTTCTTGAGTTTTGCCTTCAATATTCTTATTCAATGCCTTGACTTGATTCATCGTCGCAATTTCGATGGGTGATGCTATGGCCCAACCATTTGTAGTTCTAAAGTCAAAACCGATGGTAATTGCCAGCATTAACGCTAAAATCATGATGACAAAAAAGCGACGAATTTGTTGTAATGAAATCATTTTAAACTCCTTATTCAATTTGCATGATTTAAGAACTGTTTATCTGAGTCAGGTTAATGATTGTGCCTATAATAGTGATTTTAATAGAGGATTGTTTGATTTTCTGTTTGAATTGATTAAATACGATATAAAATTTAACTAGTAACTTAAGACTTAAATTAAATAGAGAGTATCAAAGTGTAACTCTAAAGTGCTTTCTATTAAGCGAAGATTAGAGTTAATATCTTTAGGATTTATATGCATAAACTAAGTCAGTATCTCTTTGCCGCGGCTCTGGGCACAACAATGTTTTTAAGTCCTGTCCAAGGAGTTAATGTAAAGGTAAATCACTGCCAGAAGGTTATCAATGATTACACAGGGATTTTTCTTAGAGCTTCTGACCAGACAGGAACTAGAGTTGGTATTCTACACACTGGCGATATTGTAAATGTCCAAGAGCAAAAAAAAGGTAGTAATTGGGTTAAAATTAGCTATCCCAAAAAAGGTTATGTCGAATCTCAATACATACAACCAATAGATTGTTCAACAGTTTCAAAGCCAAAAATCAAATCTAACTAACTAATGAAATCAATAAAATACTTTTGTTTAACAACCATAGCCCTGCTAAGTTTTTCTGTTGAGGGGATTGCTCAAGCCAAACCTGTATCATCTCGTTGTGATATTTATCCAAAGGGCGATGACCACGCGACAAAGATTGTTAACTGCACCTACGAACAAAAGCGAGATGGAATTACAATTACCAGAAGCGATGGGATCAAATATCAACTTAAAGGTAAAGATAATAAATATACTGATCAATATGGAAAATCAGCAAGCAGGCAAACAGATGGTTCAATCATTATTCTTCGTTTGAATAAAGAATCTATTTATGTTTATCAGGGAGAAAATGCCCCTAGTACTTCAAAGCATTAGGGACAACTTTCAAAATTAATAAAAAAGGAAGTTTTTAATTTCCTGCTGGAATTGGGAAGCCATTGGATGAATTACAAGTATGACAAGCTTCCCCATTGTTTTCATACCACATCTTTTCATTAGGTAAATAGAAGAATCCACCTGATGCGGTTTTAGGAGGAATTGGAAAACCATTTTCAGGGGTACACGTGTGACAAACCATACCATCAGGACCTATCCATTTGCCTGCTTTTTTGCTCCAGTAAATGTTTCCAGTAGCTTTATAGCGTTTTTCTTCTTGCTGGTCAGGTACTATTTTGACTATCTCATTGTTACTATTGTATGTACATTTCCCTGTTTTTCCAGAACTTCTGATTTTATATCTAACTGTCGTTGAAGAGGTAGATGTGATGGACACATCGGCCATACTAGTGTCGTAGTAACCAGATGCTCGAGTTTTACACTGACCTGGCATTTGTTCTTTGAGAAGCTCTTCTGCATGAGCCGGTCTATAGCAATCCAACAAACCAAACCAGACAAAGCTAAGTCCCGATAGACCTAGCAATAAGATATTTTTTTGAATTTGTAACATTTTGAATTTTAGATTAGTAATTGACAAAGCTTTGTAACTCTATTTGAATCATATTAAACTAAATAATCCTCATCTAATCGAGATTTCTTAGAGAGAGCAAAACATCTTCAGCTACTGCCAAGGTTTTATCTATATCTTCAGAAGTATGAGCCAGAGAAGTAAAACCTGCTTCAAACTGAGATGGCGCAAGATAAATGCCCCTTTCTAGCATGCCTTTATGGAAATGGGCAAACTTAGCTATGTCAGATTTTTGAGCATCCGCAAAATTATGTACATTTTCACCTGTAAAGAACAGTCCAAACATTCCACTTATAGATCCACCTGTAACTTTATGACCAGTCTTTTGGGCAATTTTCAGTAATCCATTAATCAATTCTTTGGTAATCTTTTCCAAATATTCATAACTACCTGGCCTTTGGAGGATCTCCAGGGTCTTGATTCCTGCTGTCATTGCCAAGGGATTACCAGAAAGAGTGCCGGCTTGATACATTGGCCCGGATGGAGCAACCATGGACATAATCTCTCTTTTGCCTCCATAGGCTCCCACTGGCAGTCCACCCCCAATCACCTTGCCTAATGTGGTTAAATCAGGAACAATACCAAATTTTCCTTGGGCTCCACCTGGTGAAATACGAAAACCTGTCATTACCTCATCAAAAACAAGTAAAGCGCCATACTCCTTGGTTAGCTCACGCAAACCCTCTAGAAAACCCGCATCAGGGGGAATGAATCCGGCGTTGCCCACTACAGGCTCAAGAATTACCCCTGCTATCTCTTCTGGATTAGCAGCAAAGAGGGCTTTTACAGCTTCTAGGTCATTATAGGGAGCTGTTAAAGTTGCTTGGGCAGTTGTTTTTGGTACTCCTGGAGAATCGGGCAGACCCAGAGTAGCTACACCGGAACCGGCCTTAACCAAAAACATATCAGCATGCCCATGATAACAACCTTCAAATTTGATAATTTTTTCTCTACCGGTGTAAGCTCTCATCAGACGAAGAACGGACATACAGGCTTCAGTTCCAGAATTAACAAATCGTACCATTTCAATACTTGGTACCATCTCAATCACCATCGAGGCCAAAATGTTTTCCTGCACACAAGGTGCTCCAAAACTAGTGCCTTTCTCTAGTGCCAGATGAAGGGCTTCAATGACTTCAGGATGACTATGTCCGCAAATTGCAGGACCCCAACTTCCAACATAATCTATGTACTGGTTACCATCAACGTCCCAAATATAGGAACCTTTCACTCGGTCAAACACTATTGGCTGACCGCCCACCGATTTAAAGGCACGAACCGGTGAACTGACACCACCTGGCATGAGTTTACTAGCGGCTGCAAAAATTGCTTCTGATTTACTTGTATTAAACATCGCTGTATTGTGGGTTTTTAAGATTTCTTTTATCGTGAATAATTAATTTTATCTGTTTAGAGCGCGCAGATCCAACGAGAATATAAATGATCTTACTATATTATTCTTTTTATATATTTAATTATATTCGAATGAACTGTTTCAATAGGTTCTTTACCATCAATATTTATTAACAAACCATTGTAATCTCTTAAAAGACTGTGGTAGTTATAACTCACTGCAATTAATTTTTCTCTATGTTCATAAATTTCCAGGGACTTTCTTTTGCATATTCTTTCCAAAGAAATATCAACAGGTACATCAATATATATTAAAATATCTGGTTTTGGAAAATTAGCATTTAGGTTTCCAATCCAGGAAAACTCATCTGGATTATTGGCATTATAAGCAATAGAAGAAAAGTAATATCTAGTACTAATAACATGATTTCCATTATTTAGGTTTTTTAAAATACCATCGTTTTGATTAAATACATGATAATGCCTATCTGCAGCAAATAGTAAGGCCATCTGCTGATCATATCTCTGTTCATTCTCTAGAGAAAAAATATCATTTTTTAATGCTTTTCTCAGGAGTTTACCGATTTCTCCATCTGTTGGTTCAGTAGTGATAATAACATCTTTGCCTTGAACAAGTAAATATTCTTTTAAGAGATTTGCTTGTGTAGTGGTACCAGAGCCATCAATTCCCTCTAAAACAATGAATTTACCAGTCATAATTTTCGCCAAATAAACCAACTTAACAGACAACTATCTAATCTACTTTTATTCTTTTTTTCTATGGCATCCAAGGCTGCTTGATAAATGATATGTGAATAACTCAAAGGGGGATATATGGGTTTCAGTAAATTGTCTAAATGAGTTTTTCCGTTCATAAATATCAGAAAAAAAGCCATCATCTCCTCTACTCCATCACCAACTATTGTAACACCAACTAGCTCAAGATTATTTTTGACAATCAGTTTTATAAAGCCACTATGCTGGCTAGAAATCTGACTTTTAATATTACTCTTAAAATCTTTTTTTCCTATTATAATCGGAGTATCAAAATATTCTCGTGCAGATTTTTCACTATAACCTATCTGTAAAAAAGATGGGTTTGTATAAATAATCTGAGTATCAGGGGAATCAGGTA
>CAIPYC010000076.1 GCA_903869185.1 uncultured cyanobacterium
GTCGATATATGTCGGATCCTTTTTGGCAAATCAGCTCAGCACATTCTCTCAATTCTCTCAAAGTAATATACTTGAGCCCAAGTTCTTCTAAGCTTCTAGGCAATCCTATCTTTTCATAAAATTTCAGCAATTGCATACGAGATGATAAAGCCAATCGATTCTCTTGAATTATTTCCTCAAGCCTTAACTGCACCAATATACCGTAGGCAACCTTTTCACCATGTAAAATATTATTTGTTCCCTTTAGGTGAGTTATTCCATTATGTACGGCATGTGCTGCTACTGTGCGGCATCTTGCACCCCCTAATCCACCTATTAATCCAGCTAGTAAGACAGTGGCATCTACTACTTCTCGCCATTGACTACTTCCTGGATTATCAAGGGCAGTAACTGACTTCTGTAAAAGAAGATCTCTTAGAACACGGGCACTCTGGACTGCTGTAATAGTAAGGCTATCTGTCGAATCTCTACTACTAATCGAGGATTCATACCATTTAGCCAGCGCATCTCCAATACCAGATACCAAAGTTCTTTTCGGTGCCGTCTCAATCAACTTATAGTCCAGAATAAGTAAATCGGGGCATTGGTTTAGAGTTACATCGTAAAGAAAGCCGCCTTCATCTGTGTAAATATTGGAAAGAGCGGTCCATGCAGCGCAGGTAGCGCCTGATGTCGGTACTGTGACTATGGGTAAGAGACATTTGTGAGCCAAAATTTTAGCGCTGTCCAAAGCCTTACCCCCTCCTACTCCGACAATTAGATCGTGTTTCCCCTTTTTTACTATCTGCTCTAATCTATTCAATGATGCTTCCGAGCAGTCTGGAGTATAAAGAGCTATCGGAAGATTACCAATGTATTGATTAATGAGAGAACTGCTCTGAGTCCCCCCTACTATCAGGGGATTTGTTCCTAACTCGTTAATTCTATCTACAGTGAAAACTCCCTCACCCCTAATGACTCGATTGGGAGCAACTGATATACTATTAGCGCTTTCAGTCATTGAATTTTTACTAATTTAGCTTTTTGAGGTGATCTTGGAAAACTTCTACTTGAATTTCTTTGCTAAAGGGAGCTTTTTTAATTTGTCCAAGGTATATAGGTTGAGATATTCCTGGTTCAGGATGTATTAAGGTGCGGGCACGAATCACAAGTTCAGATTGACCACTAATTCTACCGTAGGAGAACAATCTATTAGCAGCTTGTTTGAGAGTAGCTTCCAATTGTGAAGCGCTGACATCGCCAGGCACAGATATTACCGTACTGGAACCTCCATTGTCATAGACTACCGAAAAAGGTACAGACCCTGGAACTTCTACGTTTTTAAAAAGCCCCAAGCTAAGTCCAAACAATCCAAATGTCAATACGAGCATAAATCCCGTAGCACCAATCAAACGGAATCTGGTTCCCCATCGAACCAAAAAAGCAATCAAACTCAGGATGAAAAAAATAGCGGTCGCAATAGCAGACCATTTAGTAAAAGTGGCAAAATCGATGTAACTTTCCATTACCCCATTATATAAGTGTTTTCCTTTTTTATTTTTTGCTTAACAAGAAGTCTTCTTAGCTTATCTAAAGCATTATTAGCACTCAGGTAACGGATGGTTTCGCGATCTTTGTTGGTTCCAAATTTGAATTCAAATCCCTCAAAAATTTCACCTGGACCTACTATACCTACATACACCAAACCAATGGGTTTATGGAAACTCTCTCCCGATGGTCCGGCAATACCAGTGATACTGATTCCCCAATCAGAGTTGGTTTTTTTGACCAAACCTTTGGCCATTTCCATCGCTACCTGTTGGCTCACTGCACCAAATTGTTCAATTGTGTTTCTACTGACTCCCAGTAGGCTGGTTTTGCATTCGTTAGCATAGGCGATTACTCCCCCTATAAAATAAAAAGAACTGCCTGGTGTGTCAGTTATGATCTTGCCTAAACCTCCACCAGTGCACGATTCCGCAATTGATAAAGTTTGTTTAGATTCAATCAGTAGCTCGCCAACTACCGAAGAAATTGTATCTTCATCGCAACCATAGTAATCTAGTCCGGTTATAGTTTTGATTTGTTCACTAATTGGCTCAATGAGCTCATTGGCAGCAATCCTAGATGTTGCTTTAGTAGAAATGCGCAGTCTTACTTCTCCCTTGGACACGTAGGGAGCTACTGTTGGCTCTGTAAGTTCGAACAATGGGGTGATCTTGCTTGCTAGGTTTGATTCACCAATTCCTAAAAAACGCATTACTCTGCTATAGATGATTTCCTTTCCCCAACCCAAGCTTTGGAGGTAGAGAATGGCTGTTTGTGTCCACATAGCCATCATCTCGCTAGGTACTCCTGGAAATGTCAATAACAAGAGATCACTTCGAGGATGCCAGATCATGCCAGGAGCTGTTCCTATAGAATTGGGAAGCACCTGAGCCCCCTTTGGTAAAAGAGCTTGTTTACGATTGTTATCGGTCATAACCAGAGAGCGTTCAGCAAATTTTTTATTGATATCAGATAGAATCTGCTCATTTTCTTCTAATGGGGTCGCAAAATAGTTGGCGATTGCTACAGTAGTTAGATCATCTGGAGTAGGACCAAGTCCTCCAGTAAAGATCAGTATTTCTGCTCGTCTATCTATAGCAATGTCAATAACATGCCCTATACGCTCAATATTATCTCCAACAACACTTTGATGGTAGTGAGGAATGCCCAGTTTAGCTAATTGATCCGCTATATACCGAGCGTTGCTATTAGTGATTTCCCCCAGAAGTAACTCCGTTCCGACGCATATGATTTCAGCTGTCATTTTTTCTATCCTCAGCTCATTGATCTCTCTTTGGCGATCTGCCATCCAACATAGAGCAAGATCAAGGTTGATGCAACCGCAAAACCCCAACCACTAGGAACATTGGAAAATCCAAGGGCAAGACTGCCTACCCAAAATGTCAGAGCGTATATAAAAATAACAGTTGATTTTTGTGATATGCCAGCATTGAGCAGTCGATGATGGATATGTCGCTTGTCTGCTAAAAAAGGAGATCGCCCTTGACTGATGCGTGAGACAATCACAAATGTCATATCTATTATTGGGACTGCCAAAATTAGATAAGGAAGCAGTATCGCAGTTACTGCCAGGCTTTTGACCAGACCAATTGTTCCTAACCCAGCCAAGGTAAATCCCATAAAATAGGACCCACCATCACCCATAAAGATTTGAGCAGGATTGAAATTGTAGCGTAGAAAACCCAGAGCAGAACCAGCTAGGGCAGCCGCAATCAAACCAGCACCAGCACTCTCTCTGCCTATAAAGAGGATGACAATCAGCATAACTACAGCAGAAATACCGGATACCCCTGCAGCTAACCCATCTATACCATCGATCCAATTGATGGCATTGGCCATTCCAACTAACCAAATTATAGTTATTGGTACACTCAGCCAGCCTAGGTCTATAATTCCCATCAGTGGCATTGAAATGAAATCTATTCTGACACCCCAATACCAGGCAAGGCTGGCGACCACTATCTGCAAAAAAAGACGAAAAGAGGGAGAAAGAGAGAAAAGATCATCGGACAATCCTATAAAGAAGAATAAAAGCGAGCCAACTAAAAGCCCCATAACTTCAAAATGCTGGATATGCTGCGAAGTTCCAAAAGCTCCCAGTGTCCATACCAATATTATGGCAAGAGCAAAACCCAAGAAAATGGCAACTCCTCCTAGCCTTACCATTGGTCTGTTATGAATTTTACGTTCTCCGGGTTGATCTACGTAACCTGTCAGGTGACCAATATGATTGACGATTGGAGTTGAGATCAAAACAACAATCAGGGATATCACAAAGGCTATTATATAGTACAATTTGCCAGGCATGAGCAGGGTTAGATAGAAATTAGGCGATCGCCATTGCAGATTCTTTACGGGAATATAGTGGGAAACTTTCACAAAGATCAGCTACTCTCTGTATGCATTTCCTTTTTATTGCCTCATCTTCTGGATTCAAGAGACGATCTGCAATAATATTAGCAATTTCTAGGAATTCTGCCACTCCTAGTCCTCTGGTTGTCATTGCAGCTGAGCCTAAACGAAGTCCACTAGTTACAAAGGGCGATTCTGGATCGAATGGTACGGTATTTTTGTTGGCTGTAATGTTAATTTCGCTTACTAACCGATCCGCTTCTTTCCCAGTCAGTTTTATTGAGCGTAGATCAATCAATAAAAGATGATTGTCAGTACCACCAGAAACTAATTTCAAGCCTCGTCTACTCAGTTGGTTAGCCAGTGCCTGAGCATTAGCTATTACATTTGCACAATATTCCTTAAATTCAGGCTCAAGTGCTTCGCCGAAGGCTACAGCTTTTGCTGCGACAACATGTTCAAGTGGACCACCCTGGGTACCAGGGAAGACAGCTTTGTCAAATTTTTTGCCCAGTTCTATATCTTTAGTCAGAATGAGTCCGCCTCTTGGTCCTCGGAGCGTTTTATGTGTGGTAGTTGTTACAACATCACAAAAAGGCATTGGGTTAGGGTGATGTCCAGAGGCAACCAAGCCGGCTATATGTGCTATATCAGCCATTAAATAGGCCCCAACTTCATCGGCAATGGAGCGAAATTTTTCGAAATCAATTATTCTAGGATAAGCAGAATAACCACAGATCAAAAGTTTAGGTTTTTCTTTGAGGGCAAGTTGGCGTATATTTTCATAGTCTAGGACTTCTGTTTCTGGAGAAACGCCATAGTGCGTAGCCTTGAACCATTTTCCGGATACATTAACTGGAGAACCATGAGTCAAGTGTCCTCCATGGGAAAGATCCATTCCCATAATGGTATCGCCAGGTTCTAGTAAACTAAGAAAGACAGCAAAGTTTGCTTGAGCTCCTGAATGTGGTTGTACGTTGGCCGCAGAGGCTCCAAAGAGAGCTTTTGCCCTTTCAATCGCTAACTCTTCTATCTGGTCGATGAATTCGCAACCACCGTAGTAACGCTTACCTGGTAGACCTTCTGCGTATTTGTTGGTTAAAACCGAACCCTGGGCCGCCATTACCGATTCTGAAGCGAAATTTTCACTGGCAATCAATTCCAGATGATCTCTTTGTCTTTGAAGTTCTCGCTGTATGATTTCGGCAACAGTTGGATCTGATTCTCTCAAAAAGTCCAGTTGTTTTTTGCTCATTCTTGATTACCTTATTCCTATGATTTGTCCGTTCGTTTTTTTATTATCGCAATATTTATAGTTTACGATGACATTCCTTTGTCTTAGTAATGGTCACGGGGAAGACATTATTGCTGTGCGTATCATCGAACAACTAAAGCACTTTTCCCCAAATCTTGATATTGTTGCTCTCCCTTTGGTAGGGCAGGGTCATGCCTACCAATTTGCTGGTATTCCGGTAATCGGTCCTACTTTGCAGATGCCATCTGGTGGATTTATCTATATGGATGGAAACCAATTGCTACGAGATCTCAAGAGTGGTCTCCTTGGATTGACTCTAACTCAATATCGGTTGGTGCATGAATACGCTAAGCGGGGCTTTCGTATTATGGCTGTCGGAGATATAGTTCCATTGTTGTTTGCCTGGTTAAGTGGTGCCGAATATGTCTTTGTAGGAACTGCCAAGTCAGAATATTATCTTAGGGATGAAAATGGTTATCTGGCCCGAGCTAAGTCTTCTGAAAAGATATGGGGTAGTGTCTATCTACCTTGGGAGCGCGCCTTGCTTTCATCCCGGAAATGTCGTGCTGTTTTTCCTCGCGACAGCTTAACTAATCAAATCCTGAAATCTCTTGGTATAAGTTCTTTTGATTTAGGCAATCCGATGATGGATGGACTTGAGCCTGATTCTTGCGATTCTGGTAACTTAACCGTTTTGTTATTACCGGGTTCCCGTTCTCCTGAGTCCGAGAGAAACTGGCGTTTGATCCTACAGTCGATCAGGTGGCTGACAGGATCTAAGTTTACCTTTTTGGCAGCGCTAAGCCCCTCTTTAGATAAACTTCCATTTCAAGAGTATTTATTGGAGTTTGGGTGGAATCCTCAGGGAGATTCTCATTATATTTTGGAAAATTCCCAACTTCTAATGAGTCAAAATTCTTATAGTCATTATCTTTCAGTTTCCAATGTAGCCATAGCTATGGCCGGGACAGCGACAGAACAATTTGTAGGTCTTGGTAAACCTGTAATTTCTCTAGTGGGTTCAGGTCCTCAGTTTACTTATGCCTTTGCTGAAGCACAGACCCGTCTTTTGGGCTGTTCAGTTACTTTGGTTGGAGAACCTGCTCAAGTTCCTGAAACTCTAAAAAATATAATCAACGACCCAATTCTATTGTCCAAAATTGCTCAAAACGGAAGAAGTAGGCTAGGTAGTCCTGGTGCTGCTGCCAGAATTGCTTCTCTGGTTACAAATATTTTTGTTTCGTGAACTGCTTAACGTTCTATTGGCTATAGTCTCTCTCGTAATTTTTTGCCTATTTTTGGTTCTGTACCTTGTAGTAATCTCTTAATGTTTTCTGTATGTCTGGCTATAACATAGCTAGAGACAAAAATACCAAGCAAACTGTAAGGTAAGGGTTCTTTTAACAAAAACATAAGGATTACCAAACTAACAGATGCGATGATTGAACTAAGTGAAACTATTCGAAAAAGAGCTAAGACCAATAGAAAAATAAATAGGGCTAATAATCCCACTTTTGGAGTTATTGTCAAAAATACACCTAAGGCAGTAGCTACAGATTTTCCTCCTGAAAAATTAAGAAAAATTGATTTGCTATGTCCTAATATGACTGCCAAGGATGTTCCTGCTATCAACCAACTTTGCCATTGGCTAGGGATTTGATTGGCTAGATAGACTGGGAGAAGATTAAATAAGCTTGTTGCCAAGACCCCTTTAGCCATATCTACCAGAAGTACGAAAATCCCGGCTGGCACTCCTAATGTTCTTAATACATTGGTAGCTCCAGTTGAGCCCGATCCTACGTCCCTAATATCTATCTGTTTGAGAGCTTTGCCCACCCAGTAGCCTGTGGCTATCGAACCTAACAAGTATGCACATACAAGCAATACTCCAGCAATCAACCAAGAGGACATAATTGGTCGTTCCTCCTTTATCTAGTAGTTAAAATTGGAATTCTGTTGCTGTGGATCCATTGCAAATGCTAGCCAGAGTGGAAATTGTAGTAGTCCGACATTTACTTGTTCTTCCGTTTCGTCCAATATCACAATTGGCATTTGTCCATCGTCAATTAATCGCTCTGCTTTTTGGATTAAAGGCTCAGGTGCTTCAAATAAAACTATGCCTCTATCTGGACCAAAATCGTTTCTGGAAATTCCCAGACAGTCCTGTAGCCCTCTTCTCCATTCCCCTAAACGCTCAGGATAACTAACCAGGATTAGGGCTTTAGACTTCTCACCATAGATTGTGTGAGCAATAGCGATGATTGCAGAGGCTACCAATATATTTTGTAGTCTACTGCCTGTAGCCCGAATTGTTCCTCTGCCGCTTTGATTGAAAAACCATTTATGGACACGTTCTGCGTGAATTGGCTCAAAAGTTCTTCTAAGTTGCCAAGGAGGTCCATAGTAGTCTGGATTCGTTCTATATTGCTCTATTAGGCTTTTAATCGTCCGACTATGTTCAATAAAACCTTTTTGTGATAGAGATGTATCGCTATTTTCTTCTCTCGTTTTTTTAACAATAGGCACTTCTAGGGTTTTAGGAGTAAGTTCTAACTTTTCTGCTGCTGCTGCCAAATCCTGCAGACTACCTACCAAATAATCTTTGAATCCTTGTACTCTAATAGCGAGATCCTGGGATGCACCTGCAAAGGTTGAACGCATCTCGTCTTTTATTTTCTCACGTCTTTTTTCCAGTTGTCCAATTGAGAGTTCTAGTTTCTGTCTGCGAATCTCGAGCTCACTTAGCCCATCTTTGAGAATCTGCGAAATAATTTCTGTCGTTTGGATAATTTGTTCTTGTTTTTTTTCTTCTAATGCTCTTATTTCTTCTTCAAGTGCCTTTTTTTTGTTTTCCAAGATACTGAGATCTTCTTTGACTAGAGTATTTTCCAGGATATTTTGATTGTCCGGGATTTGAAATTCTGGTAATTCTACTAAATCGTCTGGGTTCATTCCTAGCTCATCAAATCAAAGGTTTATTAATTTTTGAAATTACATGGATTTTTTTCCAAGCAATAACTCAATGTTTTTCTATCAAAAATAATGGGTAAGAAATGAATACTATTTACTTCTCTGAAGTAGAACAGAATTGGTAGTTTTGACCAAAAAATTTCAGAATACTCCCATTGTGTATAGGGAAAATCCCGAATCAATTTCTTCCCTCGGTATATTTTAAGAGAATCAGCCGTAAAATTTAGCCTGAGAGTGTAAGCCTGTATTGCAAGAAAGATCGCGAATAAGCCTACACCAAAGCATAGCCAAACTTGAAATGCTGATAGTATGATAGCACCTAGTGTCAGGATTATTGGGATATTGTAGCTAGGCTCTAACTCCACTGTTTCTCTATTGGGTATTGTGGATTGGTCGGTTATCATATTACTGGGTGGGAATCTGTAAGCATACTGCGAACCAACTTCTATTGTATAACATCTTAATGAACTGAACATGGAGAATTTATCCCTTATTTCAAAAAGTAAGATTTTCAAATATATCGACAAAGTCTTTTTTGTCTTTTCACTTTTTTATTTATTTTTTATAATATTTTGGATTAATAGACCTGCTCATTTAAAATATTCTATCTCGAATCATAAATATCAATTATCTAATATTTCTAATAGTCAATTTTTATTTTATTTGCAACAGTCCCTTAAGGTAATAAAGCAAAATCATAAAAATGAGCAAACTGTTGTGAGTTCTCATCCCATTATAGAAAGGGTTTATGTTCCTCTATATTCTTCAGCTAAATTAGCTAATAAATTATCTACATTAAATGCTTTTTCTCCTACAGCAAAAATTCTACCAATTCCTCTTCCAACAAAGAATTATATTCAAGTTAAATCCATACCTCTACCTACTGTGGCTCTCCCATCTAGCACAAAAAAATATGAAGATAAAGCTATATCAGAAAGCAATATTAAGTTGATTGGTGTTTTGGATTCTGGTTCCGAATCTATTGCCTTGTTTGATATACAAGGAATTATAAAACGTTTGAAAGTTGGGGATGCTATTGCGGATTCTGGTTGGCTATTTCAAGGTGTTAGTCAGCAAAAAATATTAATTTCCAAACAAGGAAGTCTTCGTTATATCGAGATAGGTCAAACTTTTTAAACAACTAATAATATGAGCATATTTGAAAATTTTAATCAATTTTTAGAGACTCGTCTAGAAGAGTTTTTAAAAAAGCATCCTAATCTGCAAATTCAGATTCTTATTGAGCAATTAGAAGAGCAGGAAAAAGACACTAAATTGCTTATTCAACAATTAGAGGCAGACCAAGATATTTTAGAAAAAGAAATACTTTCTCTTGGAAAGCAGATTAAATTGTGGCATCAAAGGATAGATAAAGCTGTTAATGCCAATAGAGTTGATTTAGCTCAGTCTGCACAAGAAAGAGAAGCTGCCCTTTTGCGGCAAGGTAATCAAACCTGGGGCAAAATGACTGGAGTAAAGGAAAGACTAAAAAAATCCCAAGAATTACTTTTGTCCATTCAGAAACGCAAAAAAGAGGTTGAAGTCAAGTATAACCAGGAGAAAGCCGCTCCGGAACAAACGAAAAAAACTAATGATTTTGAAACCAGGGGTTGGCAAAATTCTTCAAAATATGATTCGGTTGATTCTCTAGAGCAGAAATTTAGAGAACTGGAAATAGATGAAATGCTCCGGGACTTGAAAAGGAAAAGCTAATGCAACGTTATTTCAAAATTTGGCAATGTTTACTCGTAATCTGGTTAATTAGCAATATTTCTGATAGAGTCTGGCTCTTTTTGGATAAAAGTGTACCAGGCTGGGATCAGAGTAATCATTTGACTGGCTCTTTAAATTATCTGCAGTCTCTGCAAAAAATGGAATTATTCAATAGCTCCTGGTGGCTTGATTTTTGGCGATTGTCATCTAAATATCCACCTCTTAGTTATATTGTTTCGGCTCCTTTTCAGCAGATATTCTCCAAGGGCAATGATCAGGCTCTGGCTATCAATTTTTTATCTAGTGCTATTTTGATTGTTGCGGTTTATTTACTTGCTAAAGCTCTTGTCAATACAAGAGTGGCTCTTTTGGCATCTTTTTTATCTGTAATCTTTCCGCGGCTCTATTTACAAAGGCTATTATATTTGACCGACAATCTCTTGATGGCTCTTACTGTTGCTGCTTTTACTGCTCTAACTCTTTGGCGAATTGAGAGAGAAAATAAAAAAAAACAATGGTTATATATCATTATTTTTGGACTTCTCTGGGGGCTGGCACTTTTAGCTAAACAAAGTGTGATGTTTTTTTTAGCTTTACCGCTTTTCTGGGTGTTATGTGAATTTTCACTAAAGCGAGAATGGGTCAGAATACTACAGCTTTTAGTGGGTTTTATTGTCTCATGTTTTATCTGGTGGCCCTGGTACCGGGCTAATTGGATCTATTTATTCGGTCTTTATTCTAATTCAGTTTCTACACCCGCTGCACTACAAGGGAACGCACCAATAAATACTTTTGCTTCTTGGATCTATTATTGGCAAGATCTCCCTTTGGCAATTTCTTGGCTTTTGTTACTTGTACCTTTGGTTGGACTGATTTTGAATTTTATGGGGTTTTTTCCCAAAAAAAGTTCTCCTCAAATTAAAGAAGGTTTTCTTTGGCTTGCTTTATATTGTTTGGCAGGCTACTTAATTTGCACTTTGAATATTAATAAAAACGAACGCTACATCATGCCCTATTTGCCTGTGCTGGCAATTTTTTTAGCATACGGGTTGGCTCAGTGGCGTGGTAAATGGCAACAAGTACAAGCCTGGACTGTTGGATTGGCCTTGATCTTTATGCTTGGTAAACTTTACCCCATTCCCTTGGTTGCCCAGATTTCTCAATTATTCAGCCCTGGTGATCCCAGTTATCCTTATCGCGGTCAAATTTGGCCTGTTTCGCAGGTTATAGAAACTACCATCAAAACCACACCTCATTTACAAGCTACCTTGGGTGTAATTCCCAATACTGCGCAGATCAACCATAATACACTTAATTACTATGGCGCTCTTGCGGATTTTCAGGTATACGGCAGGGAACTGGGTTCTCAGGTTTGGCAAGTAACACAGGATGGACAGTCTATGGATTGGTTTGTCACCAAGACCGGAGATAATGCCTTTTCTCGTAAACCTCAACTTGATTTAGCAGAAAAACTAGTGCAAGATTCTAATTTTAATCTAATCAAAAACTGGACTTTACCCGATCAAAGTATTCTAAAACTCTACCATCGTAAAAATCCCTTAATCGCGGTTAAACCAGCTTCAGGTGTCAAAAATCAAATTGAACTATTAGATGTTATAGTTCCTGCAACTGCTCCTCCCAATACTCCCATTAGCGTCACTTACCGTTGGCGTGGTTCCTCTCGTGAGTTGAAAAATGGTTTGGTTTTGATTTCTTGGCAAAAAGATAATGGAGAAATAGGCTGGATTCATGATCATAAAGTAGGCATGGGAGAACTTTATCGAGAAGATGATGAAATAATAGAAGTTGTTGAAAAAACAGCTATGTTACCAGAAAGTGAGCTTGGTAATTATCATCCGATCGTTACTTACATTAATCCAAAATCAGGAATCAGTAGAAATGTAGAATCACCTCTGGTTAATCTCAAACTTGCTGTGGTTACACCAACTACAAAATTTCCGGCAAAGATTCCGATTTTAGATAGAGTAACTCAGCTAAGAAAATTGTCTCTTTCACTTGCACAAGGGGTTAAGGGACTTGATCCGATTTTTACCCAGGTTGCTCGTTTAAACCAATATGATCCCAGACAAGATTATTTGGAGCAGGCGGCACAAACTCTTTCTTATCGCCTGGAGAAGGAGCAATTAAATCAAACTGTGCGTGTGCAATATCTCTATGGTTTGCTTTTATCTAGAGTTCTTCAGCAAGATGCAGACAGAGCTATCCCGGTGTTGGAAAACTTAATTAAACTACAACCAAATAACCTGTATCTTTCTGCTTATTTGGCAGTTGTAAATCTCTATAATTGGAATAGTGCTGCCGCAGAGGCGGCTCTTAAGCCAATTCAAGGTAGTCAAATAAGAGAAATTCGAATATTAACAGCTGCAACAGATATTCTCAGGGGACATATTTTTCAAGGAATAAATATTCTCAAGGCTGCCCATAATTGATCCTTGTTTATCTTTATGAGACAGGATAGACAATATATAATTGACCCAGTAACGATTCTAGTGACTCTCTTTATGGAAACAATTAGAAGAAGATGACTAAATTTGTCTTTGTAACCGGTGGTGTGGTTTCAAGTATTGGTAAGGGAATTGTGGCGGCCAGCCTGGGAAGGTTGTTTAAGTCCAGAGGGTATACTGTATCTATACTCAAATTAGATCCCTATATTAATGTTGATCCAGGAACCATGAGTCCCTTTCAGCATGGTGAAGTTTTTGTCACTGAAGATGGAGCAGAGACCGATTTGGATCTGGGACATTATGAACGATTTACAGACACCTCTATGTCTAGGCTTAATAGTGTAACAACCGGATTGATCTATCAATCTGTTATCAACAAAGAACGAAAAGGAGCCTATCAAGGTGGAACCGTTCAGGTGATACCCCATATTACCAATGAAATTAAAGATCGTATTCACCGTGTGGCAAAAGATACTAACCCGGATTTTGTAATTACAGAAATTGGTGGAACAGTAGGTGATATAGAATCACTTCCTTTTTTGGAGGCAATTAGACAGTTTCGCAAAGATGTCGATCGTAGCAATGTCATCTACATGCATGTAACCTTGATCCCTTGGATACCTGCTGCCAGAGAAATGAAGACTAAACCAACTCAGCATTCGGTGAAAGAATTACGCTCTATTGGTATTCAACCTGATATTTTGGTTTGTCGCTGTGATCGTCCCTTGTATCCAGGGATGAAGGAAAAACTTTCGGAGTTCTGTGATGTATCGGTGGAATCAGTCATTATGTGTCCTGATGCCAAAAGTATCTATGAAGTTCCTCTGATTCTGGAAAAAGAAGGTCTTGCCAAGCAGACATTACAATTATTACAGTTACAGCCTAGTCTTCCTAATCTTGAGCAATGGGAGCAATTAGTTCAAAAAATGTATTCTCCTACCCATACTCTTGAAATCGCTATTGTTGGAAAATATGTACAGCTTAGTGATGCCTATCTTTCGGTTGTTGAAGCTCTCACTCATGCTGGTATGGCTATTGAGAGTGATATAAAGATCCGTTGGGTTAGCGCTGAAGATATAGAAGAATGGGGCGCTGAAAAATCACTCCAAGGCTGTGACGGTATTATTGTACCAGGGGGGTTTGGCGTTCGCGGAATACTCGGTAAAATTAACGCGATTGAATATGCTAGGCTGAAGAAAATTCCTTTTTTGGGTCTTTGCTTAGGAATGCAATGTTGTGTAATCGAATGGGCAAGGCATCTAGTCAATTTAGAGTCAGCCAATAGTGCTGAGTTTGATCCTGATTCACCTAATCCTGTAATCAATCTTCTGCCAGAACAGGAAGATATAGTTGATTTAGGAGGTACCATGCGACTTGGTGTCTATGCTTCCCGTTTGGTCCCCAATACTTTGGCTTTCTCCCTCTATCAACAAGAAGTTATTTACGAAAGACATCGTCATCGCTATGAGTTCAACAATTTTTATCGTAATCAATTTGTAGAAAGTGGCTACGTTATCAGCGGAACTTCACCAGATGGTCGATTGGTGGAGATAGTTGAACTTACTGACCATCCTTTTTTTCTTGCTACCCAGTTTCATCCTGAGTTTCAATCTCGTCCCAACCGTCCCCATCCTGTATTTTTAGGGTTGGTCAGATCTTCTCTGAATCATCAATCATGCCAGCACAAATCGGAAGTTCTATTTCCAGTGGTTTGACTTGGAATGGGATTGTATCCCATGCTTGAGAAAAAATTTCGCATAACCAACGTCTTTGAACAGGATCCAAGAAGGGATCTTCTGACATGATTTCATCGGCTATTTTTTTGATTGAGTAGTCATTAGCTTTGGCTATCCTAACTATTCCTGCAATAACTATAGCTACAAGCTCCTCATCTATTGGTTTTTGACATAGATCCAGCACTTCTTCATACTTAGTTGGAATTTCGTATTGCATAAGTATTGCTATTTGCCAATTTTTAAGGGTTCAGGGAACTGTATAGTTTTTTTATAAGTGGTTTTAACCTATTTTTAACACAACAAGCTAATAATGCAAGAAATTTTATATATAGAAGTGCCCAAAATTGAAACCCAAGAGGTAATAGATTGGCTCAAAAACTCTTGGCAACCAACTAGAGGAACAAAAAAATCCTCTACTAAGGGAGTTATTTTGGAGTTAGACCGGAGCATTCAGCTATCTATTTTTGTATGGACATTGCAGAGAACCAGTTATCTCAAGGTATTTCGAT
Organism: uncultured cyanobacterium; assembly: GCA_903869185.1. Taxonomy (GTDB): domain Bacteria; phylum Cyanobacteriota; class Cyanobacteriia; order Cyanobacteriales; family Microcystaceae; genus CAISPN01. Next base: position 14,549 of record CAIPYC010000076.1, read on the forward strand.
ATGGACAGGTTGCCTCTGTGGATGAGGATGATATTGTTAAGGACCTTTTGAAGCAAATCAGAATGCAATTTCCACCTGACTACCCTCAACCGCCTTTGATAGATTTGGACAAAGACGATATTTTCAATAAGTTAGAGGCGTATTACCCCAAAACCGTTCATTTTTTTAAAAAAATGCCTCTGGGTGAATTTGATCTTAAAAGATTGTATTGGTGGGAAAGAACATGGAGAGACCAGCTAAAAAATCCAACCGAACCCAAGCAGGTCATCTTCAAGCAAGAAGCTATATGTTCATTGGAGATTGAATATGATTTGATATATATTGGTGGTGCCTTGGGCGCACTTCATGCGGCGATGATGTCCAAAATGGGACACAAAGTACTATTAATAGAGCGTTTGCCATTTGGACGGATGAATCGTGAATGGAATATTTCTCGTTCGGAATTTCAGATCCTGATTGATTTAGAACTTTTCACTCAGCAAGAATTTGAAAGTATAATTGCTCGTGAATATATTGATGGATTTAGTAAATTTTTTGATGGTTATGTCCCAAAGACAATTAGAGCTGAAACTTTGCATACTCCTACAGTACTTAATGTTGCAATAAATTCTGATCGTCTTCTAGCTCTATGTCGTCAAAAATTAATAGACAATGGCGCTATCATCATGGACGAAACAGAATTTAGGCAGGCCCAGATTGATGATAAGGGATTGACGGTAACTGTATCACATCTTCGAACTGGAATTAGTAAACAAATCAGAGGCAGATTGTTGATTGATGCCATGGGAACGGCTTCCCCAATTGCTTGGCAAATGAATGGAGTTCGAGCTTTTGACAGTGTATGTCCAACTGTCGGTGCTATTGTTGAAGGCATAGATCCTGCTGTATGGGATGTTCGTTATGGCGATGTACTTAATTCACATGGAGATATTTCTCGTGGACGACAACTGATCTGGGAGCTATTTCCTGGACCTGGTCAGGAAATTACCATATATCTCTTTCATTATCATCAAGTTGATCGGGATAATCCTGGCTCGCTCTTGGAAATGTATGAAGATTTTTTCAGCATTTTGCCAGAATACCGGCGCTGCAATTTAGATGAGCTTATTTGGAAGAAACCTACTTTTGGTTATATCCCAGGTCATTTTAGCAAGAGTAAAAATGATAGAAAAATTGCCTTTGATCGGATATTGGCTATAGGGGATGCTGCCTCTTTGCAATCACCTTTGATATTTACCGGTTTCGGTTCGCTGGTACGTAATTTGGGAAGATTGACTAATCTTTTGGATATTGCCCTCAAATATGATCTATTAAAGCAGGAAGATTTAAAACAAATTTCTGCTTATCAAAGTAATGTGGCTGTAACTTGGTTATTTTCCAAAGGAATGATGGTACCAACTGGTAGGGTACTACCACCTGAGAGAGTCAATGCGATGCTCAACAATTTCTTTGGTCTCTTGGCTAGCGAACCGCCCCAGGTTGCTGAACAATTCATTAAAGATCGCACTAATTGGTTTACTTTTACTCGCCTGGCTTTAAAGGCAGCTCGTCAAAATCCGACTTTACTGGTTTGGATTTGGGATATGGCCGGTATTTGGGAAATGTTGCGCTGGTTGATAACCTATATAGACTTTACTTTAGAGGAAGTATCACTTCGATTTTTACCGTTTTGGTTTCCCTTTTTCCAATGGCTTTTTTTAGAAAAGTTCAAGTTAGAAAAACAGTTTCCTCGTTTATGGCTAAAGGCTCAGGTGATACAATCTCGACTGCAACTTTAATCCAAGCATTGTTTAGAGATTTCTTTCTTCTTTAATCTCTTTGCCTAGAAAATAATTCAGAACAATTCGGATCACAGCCAAAAGACCCAGTTTTCCCAATGTATCAAATGATGGAGAGATGGTGGTGGCCAATACATCAGCTCCTAATTGAAATTCTAGGGCTAGAGCCAGCCATGTGGCAAAACATAGTCTGACATTTGCCAGCAATGAAGTGGGAGTATGGCGAAACCTATAGGCTTGCTGTAGGGTTTTTACCAAGCCTATAACAACACAAAGAACCGATATGAATTCTAAGAAAAATTTGGCAAATTTTACAATGAGTGCTAAATTCAAATCCAAAATTTCTAACAATTCCATATTTTACTTGATCACCCCAATTCCCATATTTACTAAACCTAGTAAAATCGTTTGCACAGCTAATGCTACTTGAATAAATACTAGAATTGAACCAAGAATTTGTAAGATTGCCATTAAACCCGGGATTTTTATGATCTTGTCTATAAAAAACATGATCAAGAAATCCAAAAACATCATAACAAATATTGCTTTATATATAGTACTGATCATGGCTGGTTGTCCATGAGCAAATAGAATAAAGACCAATATCGCAGCAATTCCCATTGGGGTAACTATTATTGGACTTGCCAAGGGCGAAATGGCTAGATTAAGAGGTTTTTGGTTGGGTTTTGCAATCGCTTCAGATTGAAAAGGAGGGAAAATAAGACGTAAAGCTGATATCAGTAGTACTATTCCTCCTGCTATTGTAATAGCTTGAGGAATTAGATGGTACTTTTCTACTAAATTTTCCCCTAGGAGTGCTACTAATAGACACATAATTGTGGCAAAAAATGCACTGAAAACTGCCAATTGCTTTTTAACTTTTGGATCTATGTTGGCAGTCAATTTGGCAAAAGGACCAATTATCTTGATAGGACCAAGAGTCAAAAAGGAAATTGTAAAGATAAAGGAATCATCAAAATCACTTAATAGTTGCATATTTTTCGGAAATTTTTAAATCATTGTCTTGCAAGGTACATTCGCATTTTCTCCTCGTAATGTTCTACTGGTTCACCAGTTACATCAACGTAGGCTCTATGGACAACAGAGCTGAATTTAAAAGGAGGATGATAATAGGGTACAACTGGTGACCCGGGATCAGCTCCAACAGCAATTCCAGCAGATAGCCCGAGATTTAGCGGTATCGTTACTGGAATATCTCCTTCGCCAATTATTGTACCATCTACTAGGAGCTTTACATTGCCAGGTGTACCTTTACCTTGGGTAAAATCAGCTGGTCCTGTTGGCTCAAATTGCATACTAAAAAAATGACGACCGATAGGTAAAGATTGTGATGATTCAACTTTGAAGTGGCTTTCGGCAACATAGTTGTATGCATAGGTTAATTTCCCATCTTGAATATAGAGAACAAAACCACCATCATTGCCACCCACGCTCAAGAGAACACCATTGGCTCCACCATCCGGTAAGGTTGCTTCTACTGTGATCGAATGTGCACAATTCAATAATCTCGGAGATGCATTTGGAGAGACAACCTGTGTACCTGGATAATATGTATAGCGTTTTCTGCTTGCTGCAATCTGTGGACGCTCTATAGCAAATCTCTGGGTGCTTTGGCTGTCAATAGGTAAAACCTTATATTTTCCTGCTTCTACATACCACATACCGATCATCGCAATGAGTCGATCGCACTCAATTGCTGAGAGATTATTCGTCTCAGCATAATCCTCATTTATGTTGTAGAGTTCCCATCCATGAGCATCGAGCTTAGTGAGAATATCGTAAGTAATAGTATCGCCAAACTTGCGCCCAGATTCGCTAAAGGATATGCCTGGCCAAGGACAGACGGCACGCCAACCATCATGGTACAGTGAGCGATGACCAAACATCTCAAAGTATTGGGTTATATGTTTGTTGGCTGCGTTGGCATTATCAAAGGAATCAGCCAAACTAAAACCTTCTATAGGCGATTGGGTAACTCCCCTAATAGATTTGGGTGGCTCAATTCCTAGAGCCTCCAAAACAGTTGGTACCATATCAATGGCATGGGCATATTGCTGACGAATTTCTCCCTTGGCTTGGATTCCTTTAGTCCATGTGACGATAAAAGGATCGCTTGTTCCACCTCGGTAGGTTTCTCGTTTCCATCGCTTAAAAGGAGTATTTCCGGCATGAGTCCAGCCCCATGGATAGTGATTAAAGAATTTTGGTCCACCAATATCCTCTATCGATGAGAGATTTTGTTCTAAGTTGTCAGGTATATTGTTAAAAAACTTATTCTCATTGACAGAACCGGTTGGACCTCCCTCAGAACTTGCTCCATTGTCCGAGATAACCATAATCAATGTGTTCTCATATTCACCGATATCCTTGAGAAATTTTATCAACTCACCAATATAGTGGTCAGTATGCTCCAGGAAGCCTGCAAAAACCTCCATCATCCTGGCGTAAAGCCTACGTTCATCTGCTGAAAGTGATTCCCAATCTTGTACATCAGGATCATGTCGAGATAAGACGGTATTGGATGGAATGATTCCCATCTCTTTCTGTTTGGCAAATACTCTTTCTCTATAGGCATCCCACCCATCATCAAATTGTCCATTGTATTTATCTGCCCATTCTTTAGGGACATGATGCGGCGCATGCATCGCTCCTGTGCAAAAGTACATAAAGAATGGTTTATTGGGAGCTACCTGTTTGGAATCAGCAATCATTGCTCTAGCCTTTTCCACCAGATCCACTGTCAAATGATATCCTTCTTCGGGTGTTTGTTCAGGCTCAATTTGAGAGTTATCGCGTACCAATTCCGGGTAATATTGATGGGTGTCACCACCTAGGAAACCATAAAATCTTTCAAACCCGCGTCCTAATGGCCAACGATCATAAGGACCTGCGGCACTGGTCTGCTCGGCTGGGGTAAGATGCCATTTGCCAACGGCGTAGGTGTTATAACCGTGCTGGAGTAAGGTTTCAGATAAAAAACCATTTTCGAAGGGAATATAGCCATTGGAACCAGGATAGCCCGTTGAGCCTTCAGTAATGCAAGCTAAACCATTGGAATGGTGATTGCGCCCGGTCAACATACAGGAGCGTGAGGGAGAGCAAAGGGCGGTTGTGTGCATGTTATTGTAGCGCAGTCCATCTCCTGCCAATGCATCCAGGTTTGGAGTTTTGATTGGGCTACCAAAGCATCCTAGTTGTCCAAATCCCGTATCATCTAGGACTATAAATAGAACATTGGCTGCCCCTTCTTTGGCTCGGTTTGGTTCTGGCCAGGCTGGAGTTGATACATCAGCTGTTCGACCGATTACTCCTGGAAAAGTTGTTCCGTTTTTGTATTCCTTGAGTGACATTGTTTAACCTCTCAGTATTGTATTGTTTCTTGAATTAATCACGAATGATTAGACGAAAACCCAAATGACAGGTAGATGTATCTATTGCTTGGGCCATTCGTGCTGCTGGGCGATAACGCTGACAGTAACTAGGGGCACAAAGAAACGAACCACCCTTGATTACTTTGCGCGGAATTTTGATATCGGGCATGTTCGGATCAAAACTCTGCTCAAGATTTCCCCCCTTTGGATTCTCCATGCTGCAACAGCCGGATTTTTTAATCAATTTGTGATCTTGATACCAATCTTGTGTCCATTCCCAGACATTGCCGATCATGTCGTACAGACCATATCCGTTTGAAGAAAACGAGCCAACCGGAGAAGTTCTCTCGTATCCATCTTGACGGGTGTTTTCATAAGGAAATTCACCTTGCCAGGTGTTGGCCATCATTTTGTCTTTTGGATATAGCTCATCACCCCAGGCAAACTCGGCATCCTCGAGACCACCTTTAGCTGCAAATTCCCATTCGGCCTCGCTAGGAATTTCTTTGCCAACCCAATGAGCATAAGATAGAACATCATTGTATGTTAGGTGAACTACTGGATGTTTCATTCTATCTTTGATAGAACTACCGGGTCCTTCAGGGTGCCTCCAGTTTGCGCCTTGAATATAAGACCACCAGTTGTAATGGTCATTTCGATTCACCTTTTGTTGCGGTTTGAAAAAGACAGTCGAAGATGGTGCTAGTAACTCAGGCTTCGCACCAGGATAATCTTTGGGATCTGCAGGAAGCTCAGCAAAGGTAATATGTCCAGTTTCTTTGACAAATTTTTGAAATTGGGCATTGGTTACCAAGAAGCGATCTATCCAGAATCCCTGAACCGTGACATGATGAACAGGAGCCTCTTCAGGATAATGATTATTGGAGCCCATTCCAAACTTTCCCCCAATAATATGAATCATGTCCTTCTTGGAGGGAGGTTTTTGAGAACTCAGGTTGGGAGATTGATTTGCTACAGTCATATCTATAGTTGACAATACAGGGACTCGCTTTTTTCTTATTTTATAAGGGTTTATTTAACTGTATTTAAAATTTAAAGATTTGTTTATTTACGTCATAAAATGTAAGTAATTGTAACGTATCCGACACATCTACCAGGAGAGGGTTTCAGAATTTATGGGCATCCGCAACAATGAAAGCTTTAATTAGGGGAAGTGAAATTTTTTTTGATGTAGATGGAGCTTCTCTTGCTATTGATGAGAGAGGAATTCTCTGTCAAAAGCCTGTTGCGTTTTTGCTTCATGGGGGACCAGGAGCGGATCACACTTCATATAAACCTTCTTTTAATCCTCTAAGGCAAATTCTCCAACTGGTCTATTTCGACCATAGAGGACAGGGCAGATCAGAGCGGGGTCCTAAAGATACCTATACCCTAGAGAATAATGTAGAAGATACTGAAGCGCTCAGGCAATACCTGGGTCTAGATAAAATTGTAGTAATCGGTACTTCCTATGGTGGTATGGTGGCTCTAGCCTATGCTGCCCGTTATCCAGAAAATGTCTCATCTTTGATAGTGATAGCCACAGCAGCAAGTTCTCGTTTTTTAGAGAGGGCTAAGGAATATTTACAGGAAAAGGGAACACCTGAGCAAAAAAACATCGCCCAATATCTCTGGGATGGAAAATTTACCAGCGAAGAACAATTAAAATACTATTTTGATGTGATGCTGCCTCTCTACTCGCTATCATACAAACTAAACCCAGTCGCCCCAACCCCCACTCAGACTATTCTTTCTGTTGATGCAATTAACCAAGCTTTTGGTGGTTTTTTAAGAAGGTATAACCTCTTGCCTGATTTAGGTAAAATTACTGCACCTACTTTGGTTTTGGCTGGTCGTCATGATTGGATTTGCCCTGTAGAATTTTCGCAAGAAATAGCACTGTTTGTTCCCAAAGCTAAGCTAAGAATCTTTGAAAATAGCGGGCATCTGATTCGCCTAGATGAACCAAAATTGCTCATTGAAGAAATAACTGCTTTTTTAACTGGAGATGTATTTGAATAAAATAAGTTGCCGTCCATTTCTAAAGTGGGTAGGCGGTAAGTCTCAATTATTACCTGAACTATATAAACGCTTACCCGATTCATTCAACAACTATTTTGAGCCTTTCGTTGGCGCAGGAGCTCTTTTGTTCTCTCTGCAACCAAAGAAAGCTCATATCAGTGATTTAAACCTGGAGTTAATCAATTGTTACGAAGTAATCAGGAATTACGTTGATGAACTCATTTTGGATCTCAGGCAGCATTGTTATGAAAAAGAATATTATTATCAGCTGCGCAATGCAGATAGGCTTGATTCTTTTGAGCAATGGTCTCCTATCCAAAAAGCCAGCCGGATGATCTTCCTAAATAAAAGCTGTTTTAACGGTCTATATAGGCTCAACTCGAAATCTCAGTTTAATGTACCTTTTGGTAGATATACCAATCCAACTATTGTCGATGAAAATAATTTAAAGGCTTGCAGTCAGCTTCTCTCTAGAACCTCAATTAAAAAAGTAAGCTTTCTAGAAATAGAATTAGATATATCTAAGGGTGATTTGGTTTATTTTGACCCGCCTTATATACCATTGAATAATACATCTAATTTTACTAGTTATAATCCCGATGGCTTTGGAATGAATATGCAATATGAATTACTGGAAATGTGCCGGCGCTTGCATGATAGGGGAATTATGTTTATACTCTCGAACTCTTCAGCTCCCACAGTCTTGGATCTATATCAGGATTTTAGAATTGAATTGGTTCCCGCCAAGAGAGTGATCAATTCCAAGGCACAAGGTAGAGGAAAAATCAATGAAGTGATTATCCGTAATTTTTGAGATAAAGTGGAAAGAATTTGGACGTTGTGCAAGAGATCAAAAAAAAGCTGACTCGGGAGATAAAATGCCCTGAATATCAAACCCAGAAAAAGACATGTTAGTAGAAACAAATGTATTGTTAATTGACCTGGAAGAAGATCTATCGATCGAAATAAAGCGTGACCTTAAAAAAATTGGATATCGAGGGGTAACAAGCTGCAAGGTAAGGGATGCGCTTGAGGATGTCAAGCAAAAAAATCCTCGTATGATAATCTTGGATCGCCATAGAACTGGTGAATTGGGACTAGAATTTTGTAGGCAGGTCAGGAGCATGGGGAGCCAAGCCTTAATTTTGATGTTGTTACTCAAGGAAACCCTCCAAGAGAGAGTCACTTGTCTGGATTCAGGATCCGACGACTATTTTTTGCTTCCCTATCATGTTAAGGATTTCCTGAATTTGGTGCAATTTTACCTTCAGCCGGATCTTATTCAACAGGAGCAGATTGTATTTGCTAGTTTGACTCTTGATCTTTCAACTCGTTGTCTTTTGATCAACAACAAAGAAATTTCTCTTACCATGAAAGAATTTGAGTTGTTAAAATACTTGATGTCTCATCCCGGCGAGGTTGTCAGTCGCAATCAGATTCTCGATAATGTCTGGGGTTTTGATTTTATAGGCGAATCTAACGTAATCGAGGTTTATATTCGCTATCTGAGACTTAAGTTAGAAGCAGAGGGGGAAAAACGAATTATTCAAACAGTACGGGGTGTGGGCTACGTCATGCGGGAAGGATAATTCAACAGATAATCATTGATTTTTATAACAAACCTGTTAAAAATTCAAAATTAATACTATAATTTTGCAACATGACAACATTTAGAGATGCTTAGATAATTTTCTTGTGTCTAATTGCTTTATGTTCATTTTTAATATAACCATGTTGATAATCTAGAAATGTGATGCCAGATAGGTACAGCCATCGTAAACTACTCAAGTTTCTCAAAGATGAGCTTAAGCTTTCATCGGAATCTTTGGTGATGGCTGAGCGCTCCGCCAAAGATAATAGAGGTCCTCTGCCAATGGTTCTCTGGCAATATGGACTAGTTACTCTAGAGCAGCTAGATAAAATCTATGACTGGCTAGAGAGAATATAGTCTAGAGCCAGTTGGAATTTATTAGAACCAAGAACCATGATTCTTGGTTATTAATTACAATAGGAATAGATATAATCATCTTATTATTAGTTTCTCATTACTGAATGAATCAATCTTCATTAATCTCAGGTGTAATGCTTGATGAGACAATCAAAAACCTAGTTCAAAATATATTAGAGTCTGCAGATGATCGTAAATCCGCTGATCCGGTCGTTTTAGACGTATCTGAGATATCTTATTTGTCTGATTTTTTTGTGATACTGACCGGATACTCCAGAGCTCAAGTCAGGGCTATATGTGATTCCATTGAGGAGAGATTAGAGAGCCAGTTCGGCAGAAAGCCAATTCGCTTGGAGGGCAAACAGGATGCATCTTGGATCTTGATGGATTATGGGGTAATAATTGTCCATATATTTTTACCAACCGAGAGAGAATATTACAACCTAGAAGCATTCTGGGGACATGCGGCTAGGATTTCCTTTACTCCTTAGGCTTTCCTCCTATGACTAGAGATCCTCTACAGATAGAATTTATCTGTCCTGTCCCAGCCGAACAACAACCCTGTAACGAATATACAGATCTTAAGGAATCTTTTTTCTTTGGCTGGCCGCAGCTGCCGCTTGGGAAATATATCCAGAAACTTATATCGCTAAGCTTATGGAGCTCCTTTTTGGCTGGACCGATTGCAGCGGCTTTATTTCACCCTGGCAAAGATATTGCCAGATTTCTGCTTGCAGGTTTTTTTGGAGTGTTAATCTCTCTGGCACTGGCTAATTTGAGACTTTATCTGGGGTGGTCCTATGTTCGTGAGAGACTCAAAGCAAAAAAAGTTTTTTATGAGGAATCAGGATGGTATGATGGGCAAGTTTGGCAAAAGCCGGAAGCGTTTCTCAGCAGAGATCTTTTAATTGTTCACTATCAAATAGAACCAATTATGCAACGACTCAGAAAAACAGCGCTGGTTTTATTGTCCGTAGTTATTACGTCTTCCCTTGCTTGGTCTGTCCTTGCACAATTGCCACCAAAACCTTGAAATAAAATGATCAATAGAAGCAAAAGAACAAATATCCCAGCAATGCAGGTTCACCTTCTGCGAGAGGGACTAATTGAATCAGTTCATCAGGTTGAAGTGGTAATCACCGACGAAAGAGGAAGAGTAATGTTTTTAGCTGGCCAAGCAGAAAATACTTCTTTTATCCGCTCGGCTCTGAAGCCCTTTCAATCGTTAGCTGTCGTCGGAACTGGGGTATTGGATCACTATTGTTTAACAGACAAGGATTTAGCGATTATTTGCAGTTCTCATCAAGCGACCTTAGAACATTCTAGACAGGTTTTTAATGTTCTTTGGCATTGTGATATAGACCCCGCCCTATTGCAATGTCCCATACCTGCCAACAGCCAGAGCCGATTGCAACATAATTGCTCAGGTAAGCATGCAGGAATGCTGGCAGTATGTCAACACCTCAACTGGCCTTTACACAACTATTTGGAGCCGAGCCATTCGGTTCAGAAATTGATTCTAGGCAAAATAGCGGAACTTTTGTCAATGCCTGCAGGGGAATTCTTGGGTGCACATGATGATTGTGGCGCACCAACGTACCTTTTGCAGATTAGACAGATGGCTCAGTTATATGCTGTACTTTCTGCTGGTAGAAATCTGGATTTGGAAAGAATTGCCCGCGCCATGACATATTACCCCAATATGGTCTCAGGCGATGGAAGTTTTGATACTGAATTGATGCTGCTTTCTCATGGCGAACTGATTTCTAAAGCAGGAGCTGAGGGGATTCAATGTGTTGGCAGAATTGGACAGGGAATTGGCTGTGCTATTAAAGTACGAGATGGTTCCAAAAGAGCTAAACATGCTGTTGCTATTGAGGTGCTTAAGCAGCTATCTTGGATCAGTCCAAGTGTTGCAGAGAATCTCTCAGAGAAATTCATGAATATAGACAAGTACACAAGACTGGAAGTAATAGGGGAAGTTGTAATGCCCTAAAAAACTTGTCTTTTTTCTCAGATACATGTTAGAATTCTAAAGTATCGCGGGATAGAGCAGTCTGGTAGCTCGTCGGGCTCATAACCCGAAGGTCAGAGGTTCAAATCCTCTTCCCGCCATTTTATCACTTTCCTTAATACTGCATTTATCTCCAGCTTCAAGAGCGCTCGGGAATTTTTTGTTTTAAGTTAAATGCTTTGCTTTAGGCTTTAGTAGTTAGCCCAAAGCAAATTTTTTTCTAATCAGGTTCTTGATAAATATATACAAGAGATTGGCGCCAGAGTATAATTTTTTTTTGTTGAGTTTTGAGAACTAGGCAAATACACTCACCATCTTGCCAAACAATATTACCGGAGAAGGTCTCGCCTGTGTTCATTTGTATTTCGACTAACCTGTTTTCCCGGATATATGATTGGATATGTCTTGCGGTCGGTGAAGCAGAGTCAAATTCAGGCATAAAATCCAGAAAAAAAAGACTGTATATATTTTATATATTTTACGTTGTATTTTTGCCGAACCATTTCCTAATTTGTTTAAATCAGTTATTCTAAATATGGTGGAATGATCTATAGAGCCAGAAAATCTAGAGAAATCCCATCCTAAATTTTATTCTGGCTATTTTGTTTCTGTTTAGTTTTATCTTTTGGAATTTTTAGAATCATAGCTGAGAAAGACTAAATTGTGTGATAAATATGGAAAAAAAGCAAACTCATTTAGCAATAGCCGCTACTTTTACAGCAGAGCCGATAGAACAATCGTTGAATTTCTGGATGCAAGAACTGGAGATAGAAACCAAAATTGAATTTGCTCCATATAACCAAATATTTCAACAACTATTAGATCCAACCAGTCTCTTTGCCAATAATCAACAAGGAATTAATTTAGTTTTGGTAAGACTACAAGATTGGCAAGGGACTCAAAATAAAGAGATTGATCGTAATATAGAAGATTTTAGTAATCTTATTAAAGATGCCGTTACTCGATATAAAACACCTTATATTGTAATTATTTGTCCTAGTTCACCAGAACAGCAATCACTTTTACATAATACCGAAGAAGCCCTGATAAAACAGCTCAATACTATAGCAGGACTATATTTAGTTACAAATGAAGATTTAGAGAATTATCCAGTAGAACATTATTATGATGAAACGAAAGATAGATTAGGTAATATACCCTATACTTCTCTATTTTTTACAGCTTTGGGAACAGCTATAGCTAGAAAAATATACAGTTTAAAAACATCGCCACATAAGGTGATAGTCTTAGACTGTGATAATACTATATGGAAGGGTGTAGTAGGAGAAGAAGGAGTAGAAGGTATTGACATAACTCCGGAATATCGACAACTTCAAAAATTCATGATGAAACAGAAAGAAGCAGGAATGCTGCTGAGTTTGTGTAGTAAGAATACAGAATCAGATGTTATACAAGTTTTTCAAGAACGAGAAGATCTAGAATTAAAATTAGATGATTTAGTAAGTTGGAAAGTAAATTGGCAGCCCAAATCAGAAAACCTGAAATGCTTGGCTACAGAATTAAATTTAGGATTAGACAGTTTTATTTTTATAGATGATAATCCAGTAGAATGTGCTGAAGTGCGCAGTAATATTCCAGAAGTTCTAACAATTAACTTACCAATAGAAAAAGATATTGTACATTTTCTTAAACATATTTGGGCATTTGATCATGTAAAGGTAACAGAAGAAGATCAACAAAGAACAACATTGTATCAACAGAATGTACAACGTGAGAGATTTCAGAAAGAAACAACTGGATTAGAAGAATTCCTAGAAGGTCTAAAGTTAAATATAGAAATCAGTCAAATAAGGAAAGATCAGATAACTAGAGCTGCTCAATTAACTCAAAGAACTAATCAGTTTAATCTGACAACCAAACGTTATTCAGAGAAAGAAATATCTGAAATTTTAATCGATCAACTTGAAGGTCGAGTCGTACGTGTAAGTGATCGTTTTGGCGATTACGGACTTGTAGGACTAATGCTATTCATGAAAGAATTAGACAGCCTTAAAATAGACACTTTTTTATTAAGTTGTCGAGTTTTGGGACGAGGCGTAGAATATCAAATGCTAAAAATTCTGGGAGAAATCGCTCAAGAAGCTAATTTATCTACTGTTAAAGCAACCTATATTCAAACGAAAAAAAACTTGCCAGCTCTCAATTTCCTGGAAAAATTTGGATCTCTTTATCAGAAAAAAACTGACGATGGGTCTGAATTTGTTTTTCCTACAGAATTTATCTTCAATCTAAGCTATACCTCAAGTTACATTCATAGCAATACGACTACTACAGAAGTTGTTGTGTCAACGCAGATACTCACTAAAACTCAAGAACAAAAACTAGATAAAAATATTCTCATCAATACAATTGTCAGCGAGCTGAGTCATGTTAATTCAATAGAAGAGCGTATTAAAAACAAGGTCAACTATAGCAACTTAAGAAACTTGACTACAAACTATACTGTTCCAGCTACTTTTACAGAAAGACAGCTTGTCAAAATATGGTCAGATATATTAAAGGTTGAGCCAATTGGTTTAGATGATAACTATTTTGATTTGGGTGGGACATCTCTAAAATCAGTAGAACTTATTGTACAGATTGAAAAACAATTCTCAACCAAATTACCCTTGACAAGTTTGGTAACTGCGCCGACTATAAAACAGATGTCACAATTGCTAAATCAAACTGGTCAATTGTCTAACAATTCTTGTTTAGTATTGCTTAAAAAAGGAGATTCTTACCCTCCCTTATTTTTAATACATGATGGTAATGGAGAAACGATTCTCTATCGCAACTTAGCTCTTAATCTTCATCCTAAGAGGACTGTATATGGATTACAACCTCTTGCAAGCTCGGATTTTCCCTTACTTCATACACGTATTGAAGATATGGCGGCTCATTATTTGAAACAAATAAAAACCATTCAACCAGAAGGTCCCTATCTTTTGGGAGGAATGTGTGCCGGAGGCGTTATTTCTTTTGAAATTGCTTTACAACTTCAACAACAACAGCAGGAGATCGCTATGCTCGCTATAATTGATGCTGCCAATGTAGGAACACCTCTCAAAATATCAACTAAGACTATTTCCAAATTGGAGAGCATTTCCTCCTTTTTTAATGAACATAAAGACAATATAAAGATTAAGGAATCGATTCATATACTCAAATTAGTTTCAAAAAAAATCTTTAATTTCACCCGCTATAATTTAAGTACATCACAAAGTAAACTTGATTCTATTAAATTAAAACTCTTTGATTACTGTCTGTCCAAAGAAATTACACCTCCTTCATTTTTAAAAGGATTAGACCTTATTAAGATATATGCTCTCGCAGAAAGAAAATATGTACCCACATCACAGCTTTTTGATGGCGATATTTTATTATTTTTAGGCACAAAAGGTGAGGGGTTAGACACGCCATTTACTGAATTTTTTGATGATCCTTTGTTGGGCTGGTCAAAAAGGGTAAATGGTGACATTAAACCAGTTAAAGTACCAGGTGGACATTCTAGTAGTCTCCAAGAGCCCAACGTTGTTTTTATGGCACAGGAAATAGAAAAATATCTCCACTCTTTAATTGCTCAAGACATCAAGGTTAACGATCATGATGTCAGTCCCTCAAAGAGACCTATAATGCATTTTGAATAATATTATATACAAGTAGATTGACTTTATGACATTTTGTGAATATAAGCCAGGACTCGAAGGGATTCCAGCAGCCCAATCCAGTATTAGTTGTGTCGATGGAACAAAGGGAATCCTCGAATACCGTGGCATCGCCATAGAAGAATTAGCTCAAAAAAGTACTTTCATTGAAACAGCATATCTTTTGATCTGGGGTAAATTACCGACTTTAGATGAGTTAGAAGATTTTGAAACCGATATTCGTCTACATAGACGTATTAAATACAGTATTAGGGATATGATGAAATGCTTTCCTGATAGAGGACACCCTATGGATGCACTTCAGACTTCTGTGGCTGCATTGGGACTCTTTTATTCACGCCGAGCGCTAGATGATCCTATCTATATACGCGGAGCGGTAGTGCGTATACTGGCCAAAATTCCTACTATGGTTGCAGCCGCCAATTCCATGCGCAGAGGAAATGATCCAATTCAACCCAATGACAATTTAGATTATTGTGCGAATTTTCTCTATATGCTTACTGAATCCAAGCCCGATCCACTTTCGGCTAAGGTTTTCGATGCTTGCTTGACTCTTCATGCAGAGCATACGATGAACGCCTCTACTTTCAGTGCAATGGTAACTGCATCTACTCTCACTGATCCTTATGGGGTAATTGCTTCTGCAGTTGGTACCTTGGCTGGCCCATTGCATGGCGGGGCCAATGAAGAGGTTTTATTGATGCTTGAGGAGATTGGTACAGTAAAAAATGTGCGAACTTATGTCGAGAACTCTATTACCAACAAAAGAAAAATCATGGGCTTTGGACATAGGGTTTATAAAGTCAAGGATCCTCGTGCTACCATTTTGCAGGAACTTGCTGAACAGCTTTTTGAACTAAAAGGACATGATGAATACTATGATATAGCCCTGGAACTCGAAAGAGTTGTCGAAGAAGAACTAGGCAGCAAGGGAATCTATCCCAACGTCGATTTCTACTCCGGATTGGTCTATCGAAAACTCGGTATTCCCCAAGATCTATTTACGCCCATTTTTGCCATTGCTCGCGTGGCCGGCTGGCTAGCCCACTGGAAGGAACAGTTGGCCGAAAACCGCATCTTCCGTCCTGCGCAAATCTATACTGGTCTCCATGAACAAACCTATATCCCTATTGATGAACGCTGAATCTTTCAATATCTTGCCTAATCCGGACTAAATTTGTCGGGTATTGTTGACTCATAAATTATCGCATGATACGATAGCTGTATTGAGTTAGAAGATTAGAGATCACAAGAGGTTAAGAGATGACCCAAGCCGCCGTAGCCCAAGAGTTTACCCCCACTTTCACTAAGCTGGTTTCAAAAGAAGGGGGTATCGAGTATCCCTTGGAGGCTCTTTATGTTTGTGAGGAGACCTTCTCTCCATTAGAGGTAGCCTATGACTATGATGCAATTCGTCGGCAGGTAAGTCGGGAGAAAATTCAAGCTGGCCCCAATTCAATCTGGCGTTACAAGGCTTTTCTGCCTGTTGCAACCGATAACGTGATCGATGTCGGTACAGGAATGACTCCGCTGGTTAAATCAAATCGCTTAGCTCGTCGATTGGGACTCAAGAATCTCTATATAAAAAATGATGCAGTAAATACGCCAACTCTAAGCTTCAAGGACAGAGTTGTTTCGGTGGCCCTTTCGCGAGCAAGAGAGCTGGGATTCACTACGGTATCTTGCTCTAGTACTGGTAACCTAGCCAATTCAACTGCTGCTTTGGCTGCGTATGCTGGACTAGACTGCTGTGTTTTCATCCCGGCCGATCTCGAAGCAGGTAAAGTGCTGGGTACTCTCATATACAATCCTACGGTCATAGCAGTCAAGGGTAATTATGACCAGGTTAACAGGCTCTGCTCAGAAGTTGGAAATACTCACAAATGGGGATTTGTAAATATTAATTTACGGCCCTATTATTCCGAAGGCTCCAAAACCTTGGGTTTTGAAGTGGCTGAGCAATTAGGTTGGCAACTACCGGATCACATAGTGGCGCCACTGGCCTCGGGTTCACTTTATACCAAAATTTACAAAGGTTTTCAGGAATTTATTAAAGTTGGCTTGGTCAAAGACAAGCAGGTTCGTTTTAGTGGTGCCCAATCAGAAGGTTGCTCACCTATTGCCCAGGCTTTCAGAGAGGAAAGAGATTTTATAACTCCCGTTAAGCCCAATACTATCGCTAAGTCCATTGCCATTGGTAATCCTGCAGATGGAGTTTACGCACTGGATGTGGCCAGAAAGACTGGTGGTCATATTGAAAGTGTCAATGATGCTGAGATAATTGAAGGCATGAAGCTGTTGGCTGAGACTGAAGGTATTTTTACCGAGACAGCTGGTGGTACTACTATTGCCGTGCTTAAGAAACTGGTTGAAGCTCGTAAAATTGATCCCGAAGAGACAACTGTAGTCTATATCACCGGTAATGGTCTCAAAACCCAGGAAGCTGTTCAAGGATATATTGGCGAACCTCTGGTGATTGAGCCAAAACTCGACAGCTTTGAATTAGCTTTAGAGCGTTCTCGTACCTTGGAACGCTTGGAATGGCAGCAAGTATTAGTTTAGATTGATTCTAGAGGAAATAAGAATGAGCGTAGTTGTTTTGATTCCACCTGCTCTGCAGAAATTTACCAATAACCAAGCCAAGTTTGAGTGCGATGCCGAAAGTGTCGGAGATCTCATCGTTGTTTTAGAGGATAAGTGTCCAGGCATCAAGTCTAGAATTTGCAATGAATCCGGACAGATTAGACAATTTATTAATTTCTATGTCAACAGTGAAGACATTCGTTTACTAAGCAAAGAACAGACCAAGTTACAAAGCGGAGATGAAGTCAGCATAGTTCCGGCAGTTGCCGGCGGTTAAGCCCGATGCCATTGGGTTGTGCCGTTGGGTTGATCTACTAGGATTACTCCACTTGTTTTAAGCAATTCTCTGATGCGATCGCTCTCTTTGTAGTTCTTCAGCTCTCGAGAACGAAGTCTTTGGTGGATTAGCTCCTCTATCTCGTCTTGTGTGATTTGTGAAGTAGATTGAATATCTTCAGTAAATTTGAACCCCAGAACTGAGCTTAGTTCTAACAATGTTTGCCATTTTTTTTGGAGATCTTTGTGCTGCGTTTCTAGTGTCTGATTATGCATATAGAGATTGCGTTCCTTTTTCAGGACTTTGGCTAATTCAAACAATACAGCTAGACCGGCTGTAAAGTTAAAATCATCATCTACTAATTCAGTGAATTTATTCTCATATTCATTGTTTTCGCTCTTGTGTTCATCTTTCCAACCTAATTGATAACCAAAGCCCAGAGCATCTTGAAGAGTTTGCCATCCCTTATTTGCCGCATCGAGTGCTTCATCAGTAAAATCTATCGGTTTACGATAGTGAGCCTGAAGGATCAACAATCTTACGGCCATTGGGTTATATTTCTTTAGCAGATCTCGAATAGTTATGAAATTGCCCAGAGATTTAGACATTTTCTCTCCTTCGATCTTTACCATCCCATTGTGCAGCCAGTAGTTAGCTAAAATCTTGCCATTAGCAGCCTCAGATTGAGCTATCTCATTTTCATGATGTGGAAAAATTAAATCACTTCCCCCTACATGAATGTCTATAGTCTCACCCAATTCCTGCCTGACCATAGCTGAGCACTCTATATGCCATCCAGGCCTACCTGGACCCCAGCAGGAATCCCATGCTGGCTCCCCTGGTTTGGCTCCTTTCCAGAGGGCAAAATCGAATGGATCTTTTTTCTTTTGATATTCCTCATCGACAACTTCTATCCTGCCACTGGCTCCAATTTGCAGATCTTCTAATTTTCTTTTGGATAGTTTGCCGTAGTCCGCAAATTTTCGAACGGCATAATATACATCGCCACCAGCTGGATAAGCATAGCCTTTTTGCTCTAGCTCCCAAACCAGTCTTTTGATACCGTCAATGGTGTGGGTTGCCCTGGGGTAACTATCGGCCCTAGCTACACCGAGGCAATCCATATCTTCAAAATAGGCTTGAATGTATCGCTGGGAGATTTCGTGCATCGAAACACCCTCCGATTGAGCCTTCCTGAGAATCTTGTCGTCAATATCAGTAAAATTCTGGACATAGCGCACACTAAATCCACGCCATTGCAGATAACGTCTGACCACATCCCAGACCAGGCAGGTCCTGGCATGACCCAAATGGCAGTAATCATATACTGTAATACCGCAACAGTAAAGTGAAACCTCTCCTTCTCTTATGGTTTGCAGGGTTTCTAGGGTGCTGGTCAAGGTATTGTATATTTTTATGTTCATCTTAAGGCTAGTCTTTCTTTGACTAGATCATTATAGTCCCTAATTTTGCCTCACCATTTGCTAAAAACCTGATTTTGTACAGTTAACTACAAAATCAAAGCTTGCTTTATTTCTCGTATTAATGTATCTTACCCCTAAGCAAATTATCTTATTGGATTAAATTTGCTATAAAATCAACCTAAGAAATAACATAAATCCAATAGGAAAATAGTAGTAATAATTAAACCTATGTCTAAAATTTCGCAGTTCATCCCAGTTGCTGCCCTATTAAGTTTCGGGTTGATCTCCCCGGTTTATGGGCAACAGGTTTTTGCTCCCATTGTCAATCAACAAGGTTTCTCTGTAAATTGTCTCAGCGTGGGAGCTGGCGGAGCCTGCACCAAATATAGCCAGTTGATCAGCAATGCTACCGGGCGTACTTTTATCCCTGTGGGCTATAACGACAATTTTGGTTATTACACTCAAACAGCTCCAGACGGATTGCCAGCAGCCTATCATTATTTAACAGATGGTTACCCTGCCGGTATCTCGCCAATGCAATATAGCGGAGCCAATACCGTTAGACTTTGGACCGGACAGTGGGCTGGCAACCCCACACAGGCAGTAGGTACTGCTTTTCCTGCTGTTGGATATGATAGTCAGACTGCAGGCTATGCCCAATTGATCAAGGTATCTCTCCAAGATGGATTGGTGCCTATCTTGGCAATCGCCCAGACCAATAGCTCGGAATACTGGCCATCTGATCCCTCAGATCTAACCTTTCCGGTTATTCGCTCTTCTACTGGTGCTTGGTCAGTTCCAAGAGCCACGCTAAATGTAGTTAATGGCAATAAGAGTGGCACTATTGGGCTAAGTCAATCGGTCAGTCAATGGATTACGCCACAAATGTTGGCACTTTTAAAAGCCAATCCCAATGTCATTGTCAATATCTCAAACGAATGGGGACAGCCTATGAGTACGGTTAATCCTCTCGATACTAAATACAATACACCGATAGAGCAATATTGGGCTAATTGCTACAAGTACGCTATTAATGTATTGCGCGCAGCAGGCATGACAAATGCCCTGATGGTTGATGCCACTGGAGGTGGTTCATATGCTGATGGAATCATCCAAGATGGAGTCAGCATAGAAAACTCAGATCCCCTGCATAAGGTGATATTTAGCGCGCATGCCTATAGTATTTACAGCGATAGCAAGGATTGCGGCATTTCCGGATTTACAAACTGTTCTACAGTAACTCCCAATCCCTATCAATATGATCTTGCAACAGAACTCAATGCTCTAGCTAATGCCGGAGTCCCTGTGGATATCGGTGAATTTAGCAATGGTTATTTTAATGGCAATAATTACAATTACAAAAATTTAGTTACCTTGGCTGACCAATATGGGATCGGATGGCAATATTGGCTTTATGGTAATCCAGGAGATCCATTCTACGAGCAGCCGTACCTTAACGGTGTAATGTATACCTTAGATGCCAATCCCAACTATCGAATTCAACCAAATGCGTTGATATCTTCTGTATCTACACCTTCTGTACCTATGTTTGCTGGTGCGAGTACAGCATATCCTTCAGGAGACTCTGTGTCAAGCACCAATGTACCTTTTGAATTTTCACCTATTCAAGGTTTTATATTAGGTCTACCTTGTTTCCTGGGTTTGAGATATCTTAAAAAGAAAAACAAAAGATAAATTGAGAGCATCTCAGTTATGTAAGACTAAGCGGGAAAATTGGCTATTGAGGTATGCTGATCGATGTTTAAGTAATTGTGAAACGTTACATTTATTCCATTGAGCACCAGATATTTTAATCCGTTGTCCTATCTGTTTAACAGTGGATTCAATTGCGCTGGATCCAATTGAAATACCTTGTACCAATCGCTGTTGAGTACCATGAAAAACAAATGTCCCTACCAAGACTTGAATATCCTCTGTCGCTCTTTCATATGAGTTGTTTGCACTCAATAACAAGCAACACTTTTCCACATAGGGACTCCACCTTGTGTGTGAATTGATATCAAGCTTCTGAGCCTGTTACAAGTTTCGATAAAAAATCCTAGTCCATTTACATTGCCCTCTTACTACTAAGTTTTTCACTTTAACTCTAGAATTGTAAAATTAAATATAAGTATAAATACTTATTGCAAAATTGGGATGCACTCTGTTTTATTTCCCATGTTTTATGTCTAGTCTTTCTTTGACTAAATTATTAATTAACCTCAGTTCGGGATAAGGAATAACAGAAAAAGGGGCGGCCAATAAGCTGAAAATAAAGTA
>CAIPYC010000077.1 GCA_903869185.1 uncultured cyanobacterium
ACCTTGGCGTTCTTCTGGCGTTAGAGAGACAATATAGCGCTTGGCTGGCATAGTAGATTCAACAGTACTTTATACTTCTACTATACCTTGATTGCTCGTCGCATTTTCACTGACAGACCAGTAGATTCACCAGCGAGCAAAATCAATAGTCAAGTACACGGCAATCTAGTGCTCAACGCCTTACGGCATCTAAGGTAGATTCACTTGGGCAGCTTGATTCAGTATTGCTTTTTGTTCTGGTGCTCAACGCCTTACGGCATCTAAGGTAGATTCACAACCCATTGAGCTCTCTGGCTTGATTGAGCAAACTCGTGCTCAACGCCTTACGGCATCTAAGGTAGATTCACTGTGTGGTACCAGCAAAGCTAGACCAACCTAGCAAGTGCTCAACGCCTTACGGCATCTAAGGTAGATTCACGGCGGCATCCAAAAACCTTTTCTGGCAAGGGTTGCTAGAGGATTTTGCAAGTACCATGAACCAAAGCATAAAAACAAACTAAATTTGACACCAAACTTAACTCTATTATCAACCTAAAAGCATTACAGCACAAGTTCTAGGAGATTTTACATGGATCTAACCAGCCGAGAAAATCTATGAAGTCTTTCTGTAATAGAGATTGTAGACAATTGAAACAGCAATATTGGGTTAACAGAGATAGATGCATGATTTGTTAGATAATCCGATATCCTTTTTCATCCAGTAACCATGTATTTTCTCGATTGTATTTTGGTAAATCATGGATGCATTGACTAGATAGACGAATCAACAGTAGATCATCCTCCTTGGTTAAGATAGTTTCTAGTTCCCAACGAAGCTTTTCACGCATGCGCATCGACAGCCAACAGCGAAATATTGAATATTGAATACGATCTCCATAACCTCCTAAAAGCTTATAAGTCTTGCGCCATCTTTTTGGACAGCGAATGTCGTAACATATCAGATACCAGTTTTTAAATTCAGCCATTATATTGACCTCAGCGTAGAATTAGCTGACCAAAAAGTCCGCCTTCACCTGACCACTCTTTCTCCAATAATCTGACTTCCAACTCAATCAAACGACGATAGGTCAAAGAGTATTGGGTAACTGGATGCTTCCAGCTTTGAGACTTGCGTTCTTCATATAGATGAATGAATTTACGTCTGCCATTTTCAGAAAGCCAAACCTGCTCTCCTCTAATATCAAAATCAGTATCAATTTCCCATTGATTACGATTAACGGAACCAACTATAGGCATATCTATCAAAGGTACCCTGAAAATTTCCATTAAATCCAAAGCCAAAGGAGAGGCCTGGCTACGTGGTTGATGATAGAAACCCAAAGCTGGCTCTAGACCTACAGTTAAAATTGCATTCATCACATCTTTAAGCAAAAGACTATAGCCAAAACTCAAAAGGGCATTAAAGCGATCCTTTGGTGGGCGACGGTTACGCCCAGAAAACAATAACTGTTGTGGTACTTCTTGTGCTAGAAGAAGGGGCAATGCTTTAAAATAAAGAGCAGCTATATTACCCTCAATGCCCAAAAGAGAATCAAGGCTTTCGCATTGGTTCACCTTTTTTAAAACCGCTTTGATTTCATTAATGGCCTTATCTAAAGAATTAGAATCATTCTTTAAAGTACGTTTACCTCTCATTAAAAATCTACGCTGACCCTCGCCACGACACTTTACCAACTTTTGAGCCAAAGACAGACAAAAGGGATCCTCGTTCAAGGCTTTATATTGCCTGATCCTTCTTTGGATACTGCCAGCACGATTATCTAAACTGCCTACATAACGACCACCACCAGAAATAAAGTGTATACCAACATTGTTGCCTGCTAAAAAATGCAAAGCCTGGGTAGAAAGCTGACTAAAGCTATGTAGAACTATATGGCTGACTTGCCCGATAGAAACTCGCTCATCTGGTTCATTTCTTCGAGATATCTTGAGTTGTTCACCTGTACGTCCAACTCTGGTACCCGGCTCCAGTATATGGAGAACTTGGCGCTCATCATCTACTGGAAATAACCGTTTAGGTTGCCATTCCTTGTTATGTGCTAATCTTGCCTCTTCTGGTAAACAAACTGGAGCAAGAGAACATCGCGAACACAAGTATTCATTGTCAATTACAGGTGGACGATAATTAGAAATCCTCAACTCCCTTGCCGCTTTGATAGAATCACGAACCAACTTGCGCCCAGCATCATCCAGCAGAACATGAATCAAAACATTATCGCTGTGATAGCGAATCCTGCCTTCAGAGATGGTGATTCCCTTGGTTACTTCCAACAAGCAACAATATGCCAATATCTGCAGGCGATCACTTTCCCAAGGTTGAGGTTGGTTATGCTCATCCCTGTGACTCCTGCCTCGTTTATGTTCATAAGGAATGATTTGTCCATCTCGTTTTCTCAGGGCATCTACCCTACCCCGCAAACCCAACAGCTCATCTTCGAGATAGAGATCCTCCCAATATTCATCTTCTTCAATCTCGATTTCCTGGTGCAATCTACGGCCGGCAAATACTGCCGCATCCTGGGTATAGAGCTCTTCTACCTCTTCCAAATAAAATAACCTTGGACAATAGGCAAAGGCATGGAGAGCTGATACTCTGATAGTCGGCTGTTTTTCCAAAAATTGATCTTCTTCAAGAGATATTGTCTGCATAAAAAGTAACCCCAAATATCCATTTTTTTCAATGTAGGTGATGTACTCTGCAGAAACATTTCCGAGTTATTAAAAATCATGAATATTTTGAACTCTCAGCTCGAATTCTGATAAAGATTTATCATTCAAGCATGGAAGTATCTCGGAGACATTTTAGGTATTGCCCCTACTATTATTATCCAGCTCACAGGTACTATCTTCAAAAGATAAAGCCAGAAATTTTTCCAACGTAAAAAGCTATTGGATAGATTTTGTTGGAAAGGCCTTAGGTGCTTTTGGAGTCCAGGTCCAAGCAGACTCAGGAGGGATTTTAGTTGCCACTTCCACAGGTGCATATAAAAAACTAGTAGTTTTGCTGTTATCCTCTCGATTAATACCAACAGTAAGGCGACAAGAGTTCTTCATAGGGCGATCGTTGGGTTGAATCTGAACATACCAGATAGTTTCAGGTACTTCAGCAAGAATATCAATACGATCAAATAAGAAGTTGTTATCCCCAGCAAACGGCAAGCCATATCGAGATAGATCTAGTTGTCCTTTTAATCCTTTTTGAATTTTTTCTAGTAAAACTAAATCTGCTTGAATCCCCAAAACCATATCTAACCCAACCAAAAATTCTCTTTTTACAGGAGCAATCCAATACTTTGCTCCCTTGGTTTTGGGTTTGAGATTTTTGCTTCCAGAGTTTCCAACCGGATAGGAATGAAGTTGCTGATATAGGGTACAAACTTCACCTTGATTCCCTGGTAAAATCCCAATAGCTAACTTCATGTAAGGTATATCATGACGAATTAGAGTGATAGGCGGTTTATCATAATCGCGCATTTCAATACCAGCCAAATTGAGTACCAACCCAAGGGCAGCTGAAGGTGGCATCACTGGACTGGTAGAGCGATAAACTCCTGCTTGAAATAATCTAAATGCGGCGAAAGGGGCTCGAATGCGAAGCCAGAGACTTTCCATAGATTCTTTTCCTTTTAACTCAAAAAAGCATCAGCTACATCGACTAAGAGCTTTTGGGGATTTTCATAAAGATGAACATGTTTATTTTCTAGTTCTTTGCGTTGCTCAACCTTCATTGAACGTATAATTTCTCCCCCAATCCAGAATTCATCGCCGGGTAAATCATCAGTATTGATTCTATTAAGTTCTGTAAATTCTCCATTGTCATTAAATCCATATGTATCATAGCCAGCCACTAAACTAGGAGTCAAGCGCACAACGATGCTCTTGGGCGACATTTCATAATAACTACGGGCATGACCCCCTGCAACATTAGAAAGCTGAGCAATAGATTGAAGAAGTACCTTGGTCCATTCTGGTTGAGCTTTACAATCACCATAGGCTAAGGCGAATGGATACTGATAAGCTGTATGAGCTACTTCTCGGTGGAGTAAAGCCGATGTAGATGAATTTTTCCAAGGGCTATCTCCAGCGTTTAGGGGAGATTGATGAAATGTTGCATCAAAACGATAGGGTGTAAGGGCAACCGCCATATTCATCCGCAAAACACTATCTCTTTTTGAAGGTAAACTTTTACTCTTCTCGATGGCATTCTTGTCAGCAACCATGAATCCCAAGAGGAAATCATCAGCATATTTTTGCGCATTGGGAAATTCCTTAAACTCTACTGCTAGTTGATCTTCGTTATGGAGTCGGGTCCTATTACAAGCAACACCAGCTTGACTCAACATTTCTCTTAAAGCATTGCGCATAGATTCAGGACTGATCACTGTGTACTCTTGCTTGCCTTTAGCGATTTTTTGCAAAACGGTTCTATTTTCTTCGCTTTCACCACGATAGTTAGAGCTAGGAGCGGGATAGGTTAAAATGGTGGCAAATAGATTCCTGTTCATGATATTTTTCTCCAGTTAATGTTGGTTAGCCGTTAGCAGAAAGAGCAAGTAAAGTCAAAGTACGAATGCGATCAGTATCTTCATAGAGAGCACGAGTTAAAGCTACAAAATTCTCAGAGTTCATATGTTGGGGTACAGAGCAAAGAGAAGAAACAAAATAATTAATAAAGTCCATTTTCTCGCTACGGCTTCTAACATCAAGAAAGGCAGTTCGTGCAATTTTGCTCTTCTTCTCAGAATAATCTTTTGTTGCTTCTTCTTTGTTTTCGTGTGTTTTCTGAATAGTTTGCCATTTCAAATTGTATTTTGAATCAAGTTTTTGTAATACATATGCTTGTATTAAATTAAATACAAGTTGTTCAATATTGGTTGATTGAGTAGTTTCTGTGTTCATTGGATTTGCCTCATTTTTGATAGCTTCTCTAACATCACGTTTGAAGTAATCATTGTTGATTATCTCCTTAAAAGAAAGAGTACATAGTAATGAATCATAGCCTTGATACCAAGGTGAATGATTCACCAAATTAAGTAATCTTTGCTTTCTAAAGAGTGGACTCCAGTAATTTTCTCGGATTTGAGAATATCTATTGATCATTGAATCTTCTGGAGAAAGACGAGTGACACTTAACAGTCGAATCTTATTTCCTTGTTGTTTTTTGGTGTGTATTACATCGATGCCGAATACTGTAGAAGTAATACCTGTTCTCTCTCCAATAGTTGTAGTCAATTGTTCACTCAATCTTGTCATCATATGTAGAGCACTTTCTATTGCTAAATCCACAATACAATCACGTGGGCGATAGCCTGAAATTTCGCAGCCTCTCTCTTTTAAGATTGCTGATAGTTCTTCACAAAACCAGACTAAATAAGCTATATCAGGAATAGCCAGGGCATAGCCAACAAAATCTCGGCTACCTTCATTATTAATGATTTGTGGAACGTATATCTGAGCTGCAAACAACCAAAAATGCAGTAAGAATTGAAATCTAGCGCGATCTTTAAAGGCTATATTTTCAGCGTTATTTGCTTGTGCACCTAAAAAATAAGTACTAGGTAAATCGACTGTGAATTCTTCAGATTTAATCAATTGTTCCCAAACTTTTTGGGCATCTTTATTATATTCTCCTTTAGCTCTTTTCTCATATGGCTCTTTAGTTGTTCGCAATCCTCGTATGATACTCCAAACAACATCTCTCCAAAGTTTGATCCAATGTCCTTTATTTTCTTTAAAACTTTTATCAAAACTAGAATCAGCTAGAAAAGATCCCTTTGGAACTACCACTGGATAAATAAAAACTTTCTTCGTTTTTTTCTTGCCATCCTTAGTAGTTTCTTGGCGTTCTTCTTCTCTTAATGGCTCTATAATTTCTTTAGTTCGTGAATTTTTTAGTAATTGATTTCTTTCTTGTTCTTCAGTACTTGCTGCATAGATTTCATCAAATAGAGCTTCTACTCCCATTTGATTTAATTCCAAAGTAGCACCACTTTCCTCAATTTTAGTGAATTTACAAATAGTACCATTTGCGACTTTTTCGTTGAAACCTGGTTGTCTTTCTAACCATTGAATCACTAGGACTAATCCTGCTAATCCAGCTCGATGCTGAGATGATGGCAATTCAGCAAGTTGATAATCAAGTGTCAACACCTCATTAATGCTTTTCACTGATTTCGTCTTAGTCAAGTTTAACCTCCTCTAAATCCTTAGTCTTATAACCAGTTTCTTCGTCATAACGACCTTCCCACTGAGCTACCTCAAGATATCTTGGTAACCAACTAGGTCGAGATTCCGTGGGATTTACAGATTTTTTTGGGACATTGATTATAAATGGCTCTTTTCGATATTTTTCAGCAGAATTTAAAATATTTTTGACAATATCTAAATCCCTATCCAAAATACAAGGAACAGAAAATTCATCCGTATCTCGAAATGAACCTGGAATTGCGTAATACCCACTTTCTAAAAATCTGGTATTACCATCAGACTCCACTTCATATGTAGAAAATACTTCTAGTGCATCAGCTAGTTGTCTTTGACTAATCTGTTTATTGGCTAGCTCTTTGATGAAGTCTTTTGTGCGCTCTAGTTCATGTTTTTCATATGGTTTATTTGATGGTGGTGAGTATACATAAAGTCGTGCCCTGAAGCCCAATCCTTTTGCCAAATGACGATTAGCTCTTCCAAATCGCTGTACTAGAGAAGAGATTGGTGCTAGTTCGGTGATTAAAACATCTGCATCTAAATCCAAGCTCATTTCACATACTTGGGTTGTAACTGCAATAGCTTGATTTCTATCTATTGGATTTTTTTCTAATGCAAAAGCCTTAACTGTCTTGGCATGAATGTTTTGACGATCCTTAAGGCGAAAACGGCTATGATATGTCAGAATCTTAGCTTCTGGAAGAAGTTGTTTTAATTTGTCGGTTATTGCCAGACAACGATCCACTGTATTGACTACCCAGAGAACTCGCTCTCCTGCTTTATAGGCTATGATTGCTTTATCTAATGCCAGTTCAAAACCATTTAGAGATTCTAGGTAATAGCGGAGATGACATTCTTTCTCCATAAGATCTGGCGGTAAGCTTCCTGAAGGGTAGATTGTTAATCCTGCTTTTTTGAGTCTCTCTTTTCTCAATGGAGGAAGAGTTGCTGTCATACATAGAACTGGTATATCAAAATTTTCCAGAAAACCTATTAGAGAATCAAACATTGAACGATCAAAGCTATGGATTTCATCAATGATTACCGCACTATCGGCTAGGGCAGGAAGTAGGCAAAGACTTTGATAGCTATGTTCTAAAAAACTTAAAAATTGATCTACTGTAGCGCTAAAGTAGCGACGGGACCAAAATCCCAAAGCATATAATCTCTCATCCGCCTGAAAATCCTTACCGTCAATCGCCTCAGATGGGTTTTCCTGCATTGCCTCAAGTTCATAACGAGCCGTACCAGTTACTAAAGCCGCATCAGTAGCTGGAGACCAGCCAACATAATCACGAAAACCCTCAGTTGCAGTCCCTCTAGTAGGATAAAGAAATATAACCTTTCCAATCTCAAAATCTTTGGCTTGTTGTTCAGCCCATTTCCAAGCGCCTAATGTCTTACCCATACCACAACCAGCTAGCAGCAGAGCTTTGGAGCCTTGCTGAGCTATCTCTTTTTGAAAAGTGGCCAACTGAAAACTTCCAGTTTTTTTCTCTATTTGTCCGATACGTGGATTAATAATTGACTTTGCAATGTCATCATGTCCAATAGGCTCTAGATGAACTACTTCTTCGATCCAGTCCTCTATATCTTTATTTTCTCGTACTAATCCTGATGCCACTGCATCTGATACAATCAATCCAGCCTTAACTGCAGTTAAAAGAGATTTTCTGGATTTGTTATTTACATTTTTTATACTACGTTTAAAATGCACCGCAAGAGATTTACCTTCTTGATAAGTCTTATGCCAACGCGAATTATTTTCCCAATTTTCTTGAGGCAGTAAAGGTATCTCATCTAGATCAGCTATTTCCGCTATTCGTTGAAGAATTGTTGTAACCTCCTGGTGCTGTAAATATAAAACTAGAGATGTTTTGATTGATTGAGGTTGGCACCATTTATAATTTTTCTGCTTAGTACTACCCTCTTGTTCACTTTTAGTTGTTGTTGAGTCTTCAGATGCTTTGAGATGATGGGACAGGACTGCTGCAGTAATTACATCAATATCTAGTAAAGAATTTTTCTTTAACCAAATATGAACTTCTGGCAAACACAATATTAAGGCGCTTAGATGCTCGTGTCTCAATGTTTGTG
This sequence comes from uncultured cyanobacterium, assembly GCA_903869185.1. GTDB lineage: Bacteria > Cyanobacteriota > Cyanobacteriia > Cyanobacteriales > Microcystaceae > CAISPN01. The sequence goes on from CAIPYC010000077.1 coordinate 8,302, forward strand.
CTTTGAAAGATCTAGCTGTAACGGCTGTATAAAAATCTTCATTAGCCTTGCCAACATCATGGAATAAAGCAGCTACTCTTAAATTTAGTAAGAACTTTTGCTGATCTTCAAGACAGAAAAAGCGACACCAATTTTTCCCCCAACGCCCATCTAAGCGAAATATTTTTGCAGCACATTTTTCTGTATCGCGCAGGTGAGCTTCAAGGGTAACGATTCTATTGCCATATCTGCTCTTTGCTAGTAACTGTTTAGGGATTTCATTCATTTGTTTATGCCCCTCTGCGATTAAATAATGGTATAAATACTCCACATCCCATTCTTCTTTTTCCGCCTAGACCTTCTATTTGTAACTTAATGGAATCGGCATTACTCAATCCAAAAACTCCCAATTTATAACCAACTATAGTAAAGCGCTTAATCTTGATAGTTTTTCGCTCAGCCTTTTGTTCATGATCGATTGGGATAACAACAGTTGCTTGGATTCCTAAATTATTTAATTGTTTGAGCGCAGCTTTTAGAAAATCCTCTGGTTCTTGATAACCTTTTATTACAACAATTCTGGCTTTTAAATCTGCAGCAGGCTGAAGCTCATAAATCTGGGGAATCCCTAAGCGGATCTGGTGAGTGCCAATTGTCAATGATTGACCGGCTAAACCATAGGCAAAAGGAACTTGATTGGCATGAAGACGAATTCTAAAGCGGGATTTCTCGGTTAAATAAATTTTTCCCTGTTTATCGGGAATTCCAGTAATGGTTTGGATACTTAACCCCTGAAGATTATGTATTTCAGGGTTCCAATGACTCAGCGCAGAATAAAGCCCATAACCATGATCTGCAGGCAAGCTTGCTCCAATCACCTGAAAGCTCAGATCGACATAAGGAAAAATATCGCTATCTTGGTGAATTCTTTTTTCTTCTAAAAAAATCATCTATTTACTCGGCACTCCTATACTAGGTTTGTTTTTATAAGACATGCTTGCTGTAGTTCTTTATTTTTACTATAGCATAAGTCTATTAGAATCAGATAACTTCATGAAATAAAATCTATACATAAAAAATTTAAATGGCATGAACGCCTTACGGCATCTAAGGTATATAGCCATTTGGATAAAGGAGCCTTAGAGTCAGATAACTTGTGCTCAACGCAATGCTTTTTATCGCACTGACAAATCAGAGGTATCCATTGATCTCCATTATGCTCATTTTTCAACACACTTCTCAAGATCTCCCTATCCATAATATATACTCATCCCCTTGATCTCTTTCTTTACTAGATCAACTAACTCCGGAGGTTCAAGCACCTTAGCACCTTGTCCATAGCCCATCACCCAGCGTTTGAGTTCATTTAGCCCGCCAACTTTCAGATAAAGAATCAAAGAACCATCAGGATTTTCTGTGATTTCCTGACTCATATGCCAAGTTCTCTCTCTGATAAAAGGAGCAGTAGAGTTATCGAACCAGATTGCAACCTGTTGGGATATATTTCCTACTTCGGACTGAAAGATCTGATCGAGATAAGTTTGAGGATTGAAATCCTCAGGACGTTCAAAGGATTCATCTAAAACTCTTAATTGCTTAATACGATCAATACGAAACCATCTAATAGCATGACGTAAATGACAATAGCCGATCACATAGGAATTGGTGGCACGATATATATGCAAAAAATAAGGATCTATGATTCTTTCAGATTCTTTGTTATCAGAGGCAGCATAGTAACGAATCCAAACCTTGAACCCTGAGCGAGAAGCCTCTAGCAAGCTTTCCCAAATCAGCGGATCTAGATTTACCATATTGGCACCAGAGCGAAAAAGCACTCGCTCATCAGCTAAAAATTGTAAATCAATCCAATTGCGCTCAGGTAGAAGTTCTGATAAACGCTTGATCGAAGAGCGCAGTTGACTCTCATAAGCCGAACCACTATAGGATTCAAGCATCCTGGCACCCATAACTAGGACAAATAGCTCACCTTTACTTAGGGAGATAGTGGGCAGCCTCCAGGAAGGATCGCTATAGTGCCAACCGTCCTTTTTAGTATATTTTAGGGGAGCATCACGATTTTTTAGAATCCTCAAATCGTTGCCAATGGTTCTTTGGCTAACTTGCAAAGATACCGCAAGGGTTACAGTAGTTTGCCTTGCTCTTCCTCTTAGCAAACCATCAATTTCGATTAAACGCTCATATTGTCTGATCATGCCAAGAACAATTTCATTCGACAAATCAAGTGTAAAAGATCAACTCAGCAAAAATCTTTCCGACTTGAAAAAATTCATAAAATATTTTTCAAAAAAAAGACAGAGGTTTTAGCTGCCCTTGTAATTATTCAAGATGTTGTGGTCATATAGCCAAGCAAGAAAATCGGCTACGTCTATGAGTAAGAATTTAATTTTAATTAAAAAACTTTTAGAATATACTTTTTGTAAAAATAGATAAAAAATCTTGGTTTAAACAATAAAGTTCACAAGGCACTGAAAGTCAATTTTTTGAATATATTATAATAGATAAAAAACATGTATTTTTAATTTATCCTAGGACAGAGGCAATACAAATTAAAGTCGCTTATATTGAGAATGAAGCTATTGGAAAAATATTTCTTGATAGATATGATGAAATTTGGAAAAATTTAAAACCTTCCAAAGCTTAAGCACTTTCATATAGTTTATGAGGATCTTCCAATTGGCTAACAATATTAGCGGCTAACAAAAGTAATAGTTTTGTTACCCAAAATTTAGAGCCGAGACCCCCTGATGCGGTATTTTACGCGGTCTGTTAGGGAAAAAAGACTCTCTCCCTATAGATAGCATAATAGATTAAGGTGTCCCCTCTCAGCGAGAAAAGCGTTAATCTATGCGGGATACTCGGTAATCTAAGGTGCTCTACTAAGCTAAGGCTAAAAGTAATCTAAGGTGATATACGGTAATCTATAGATTGTTTATTTTAGTAATCGCGCGATGGCAGCTAGTCTGATGTTCAACGGTATTCGCGGGCGTGCCAGAGTCGCAAGATAAACACAACATCATCCACCAACTCATATCGCATTTCGTAATCTCCGATAATTAAACGACGTACATCTCGTGGGGCAAATTCTGGCAAAGGTGAACCGATGCGCGGATGCTGTTCGAGTCTCTTCGCTCCTGTGGTTAGCTTTGAAACAACAGCCTTGGCGGCCTGCGAATTAACAGGTTGTAGAAAGGCATGAAGTCGCACTAAGTCCTCAAGAGATTTACTTGTCCACTTTA
>CAIPYC010000078.1 GCA_903869185.1 uncultured cyanobacterium
ATTATACCTACTTGTATAAAAACTCGAAGATTATTTTTTGGCATATTCAAATTAGATTATGAGATTTTATGGGATTTTTTTAATAAACAAGATAGCTAGATGGCATGGTCTTTAATATTCTTTAATATTATAAAGAAAAACCCCATGAATCTTGAAAAAAAGTACATGAAAATTCATTTTTTCCCCGAGGATGTTTGGATAGAGGCAGAGTATGGAGAATCGATCTTGGAGGTTGCCAAAAGAGCGCAAGTGTTTATCCCCACCGGTTGCTTAATGGGATCTTGCCATGCCTGTGAGGTCGAATTGGAAGATGGTTCATCTGTGAGAAGTTGCATTAGTTCAGTGCCCAATAGTAATAAAGATGAAATCAAAATCTATATTTGTAGCGATCCTCTTTGGTAGATATTTATTTTTAAGGCAGCCAAGGATATCTACTAAAATCAGGTTCTCTCTTTTGTAGAAATGACTCCTTGCCCTCCAATCCTTCCTCGCTCATGTAGTAGAGTAGGGTGGCATTTCCAGCTAATTCCTGAAGGCCTGCCTGACCATCACAATCAGCGTTGAAGGCAGCCTTGAGGCAGCGAATAGCCAAAGGACTTTTTTGCAGGATTTCTTTTGCCCATTTGATTCCCTCGACTTCTAGATCTTCTAAGACAACAACAGAATTAACCAATCCCATCTCCAGTGCTTGTTTGGCATCGTACTGACGACAGAGAAACCAAATTTCCCTAGCTTTTTTTTGTCCAACTATCCTAGCTAAATAACTAGCGCCAAAACCGCCATCAAAACTTCCAACCTTAGGTCCAGTTTGCCCGAAAATTGCATTATCTGCAGCTATTGTCAAATCACACAATAGATGTAAAACTTGTCCACCACCGATTGCATACCCTGCAACCAAGGCAATTACAACCTTAGGGATAGAACGAATAAGACGCTGCAAATCCAGTACATTTAGTCGAGGTATACCTGATCCATCCAGATATCCAGCCTTACCTCTGACGGACTGATCACCGCCGGAACAAAATGCATATTTACCATCAGTATGGGGACCTACTCCAGTAAACAAAACCACACCGATACTTGAATCTTCTCTGGCATCTGAGAAGGCTGAATATAGCTCAAAAATGGTCTCAGGCCTAAAGGCATTGCGTTTATGGGGACGGTTTATAGCTATCTTGGCAATACCCTCAGCCTTGAAGTAGAGGATATCTTCATAGGTTCCGATAGATTGCCAATTGATTGTCATAGATATTACATCCTTAAAAATGCTGAAAACCCTTGGAAAGATCAAAGGAAGAACTCGTTCCAGCTAGATAAATTTCCAGTTCTTGGGTTATTTGCCCAATAATAACCGCCGGTGGTCCCAATTGAAAAACTAATTCTTTGGCAAAGGATGGAGCCATTGTGAGAATAAGTTCAAAATCCTCACCACCATAAAGAGTCCAGTCCATGGCTTGCTCTTGGGTTAGCCAGTTCTGCAAACTAGGTGCCAAAGAGAGAGAGTCTATTGTGGCCCCGACCTTACTGGATTTGCAAATCTGCACAATAGCATTTGCTAGTCCATCACTACTATCCATTCCAGCTACCCTATCCAATTGTGGAATACTCCAGAGCACATTGACAACGTCCAAACGAGGGCAAGGTCTTTGATGTGCCGCAATCAACAACTCAAGCGTCAAAAGATCCAAAGGCTCAGTCAAAACTGGATTTAAAAGCAGTTCCAAGCCTGCGCGGGAGAGCCCATGCCATCCAGTGCTTACAATAAGGTCGCCTGCCTTGGCATTACTCCGCTTGATCACTCTGCTTGGGGAAACCTGCCCTATTGCCGTAATACAAATAGTGATTACACTAGATCGGGTGAGATCTCCGCCAATAATAGGAGTATTTAAAGCATTGATTCCTTGATAGAGTTTTTCCAGCCAAGCCAAAGGTAGCTCAGGAGGGAGAGAAAGACCAACAGTAAGACCAAGAGGGCTAGCTCCCATTGCGGCTAAGTCAGAAAGATTCGCCGCTGCAGATCTAAAGCCCACATCGAAGGGACTTGTGGTCTGCTGACTAAAATGCACCTTATCTACAAGCATATCAGTAGTGATTACGAGATCTTGACCTGCAGGTAGAGAAACCAGTGCAGCATCATCTCCCAGACTACCGGGTTGACAGAAATCTTCTAACCATCTGAGTAGATCTTTTTCTCCCAGGTCTTTAATTTTGAGCATCCTTGTATATAAAACGGAAATCCCTTAAAGCTAATTTTAAAAGAAAGTCCATGAAAGCTAATTATTTATTTGTCCAAGCGCAATATAAATGCTAGGATTTGGACAAAGTTCGACTAAATAGATTAAGGGCGTTAGAAATAAAAGATTCCAAGATTAATGCCCAACAATTGATTAAGGATAATTCAAATGATTAAGGATAATTCAAATATGGAAACAAGAGATCGCGCAGAAGTCAATATAGAACAATGCCCTGTAATAATTGAAGATGATCGCATTGGGATGAGTCCTGACACCCTCAAAAGAGCCTTTCTTGACAATCTGTTTTATGTTCAAGGCGTAGATCAATCAAGGGCCACCCCACACGACTATTATGTGGCTTTGGCTTACACAGTAAGAGATCGTATTCTGGATAGATTTCTCAAAACATTAAATACCTACAGAGAGAAAAAATCGAAGATAGTCTGTTATCTTTCAGCAGAGTTTCTTATGGGTCGTCATCTTGGTAACAACCTTCTGAATTTGGGCATCTACGAAAGAGTGCACGAGGTACTGAAAGAGCTTGGTATAGATCTAGAGGAAATCATCGAACAAGAGCCAGATCCAGGGCTAGGCAATGGTGGTCTGGGAAGATTGGCGGCCTGTTTCCTAGATTCTTTGGCATCTCTAGAAATACCTGCTGTAGGATATGGTATTCGTTATGAATATGGTATCTTCTTCCAGACCATTCGCGACGGTTGGCAGGTTGAGATTCCTGATAACTGGTTACGCTTAGGTAATCCTTGGGAGCTGCCACGACCGGAAGATGCCGTAGAAGTCAAACTGGGCGGACATACTGAGGTCTACAATGACGAAAAAGGACATGTAAAATCAATCTGGATCCCAGAACGTACAGTCAAAGCCGTACCATATGACACACCGGTTCCTGGTTATCAGACCTACTCAGCAAATCCTTTAAGGCTTTGGAAAGCAGAAGCCAGTGAATCATTCAATTTTGATGACTTCAATGCAGGAAATTATGACCGGTCGGTAGAAGAGAAAATGAATGCAGAAACCATATCCAAGGTTCTCTATCCCAATGACAATACTCCAGCAGGCAGGGAACTTCGATTGGCACAACAATACTTTTTTGTTTCTGCATCAATTCAGGATATTATCAGAACCGAATTTCGCAATTTCCCAACATTGAATCATCTTGCGGATCATTTTTCTATTCAGCTCAATGATACTCATCCTGCCGTTGGAATTGCTGAAATGATGCATCAGCTGGTTGATAAACATGGCTATCACTGGGATACTGCTTGGAACATCACTCAAAAGACCTTTAGCTATACCAATCACACCCTTTTACCTGAAGCATTAGAACGTTGGCCGGTAAGCTTGTTTGGCAAGTTGCTACCTCGTCACCTGGAAATAATTTATGAAATTAATTTTCGCTTTTTACAGGATGTAAAGCTTTGGTTTCCCAATGACGAAGAAAGGCTGATCACTCTTTCCTTAATAGAAGAAGGACATGAAAAACAGATACGGATGGCTCATCTGGCTTGTGTAGGCAGTCATGCGATCAATGGAGTTGCTGCTTTACATACACAACTACTGAAAAGTGATACCCTGCGAGACTTTGCCCAGATATGGCCTGAAAAATTCTTTAACAAAACTAACGGGGTGACCCCGCGACGTTGGATCCTACTAAGTAATCCTGAACTCTCGCAGTTGATCACCGAAAAAATTGGTTTGAACTGGCTTAAGAATCTTGATGAATTAAAGAAACTCGAAATTTATATCAAAGATCCCGAATTTTGCCAACGCTGGAGAGAAATCAAGCAAATCAACAAAACTCTTTTGGCGGAATATATTCTTAAAGTAAAGGATATCGAAGTTGACCCTAATTCTATTTTTGATGTTCTGGTAAAAAGAATACATGAGTACAAGCGTCAGCATCTTTCTGTTCTGCACATCATCTCCCTCTACAACAAGATTAAAGAAAATCCAAATGTTGACATTGTACCAAGAACCTTCATTTTTGGAGGAAAATCTGCTCCGGGTTATTTAATGGCTAAACTGATCATCAAATTGATCAATTCTGTCGCCGAAATCGTCAACAGAGACCCTGATGTTCGCAATAGATTAAAGATAGTCTTCTTGGCAAACTTCAATGTTTCTCTGGGGCAGAGAATTTACCCGGCTGCTGACCTATCTGAACAGATATCTACAGCAGGTAAAGAAGCTTCTGGAACAGGTAATATGAAATTTGCCATGAATGGAGCTTTGACGATTGGTACTTTAGATGGCGCCAATATAGAGATTAGAGAAGAAGCGGGGGCTGAAAATTTCTTCCTTTTTGGTCTAACCGCTGAGCAAGTGTATGCAGAAAAAGCCAAGGGCTATTTTCCAAGAGATTTCTATAACAGCAATCTAGAACTTAAAGCTGTTATTGATCGCATTGACAACGGTTACTTCAGCCAAAATGAACCTGATCTGTTCAAACCAATTGTCAGCTCTCTTCTTGAGAGTGACCCCTACATGTTGTTGGCTGACTATGCTTCTTATGTTGAATGCCAAGAAAGGGTAAGTCAGGCTTACCTCAATCAAGACAAATGGACAGAAATGTCTATACTCAACTCTATTCGAATGGGCAAATTTTCATCCGATAGAACTATCAGGGAATATTGCCAAGAGATATGGTCTGTGGATCCGTTGGTAATCGAAAAAAACAACAAATTCTAATTTGTCTTTATTGTTCTTTTAAATTTCCGGATCTAACCCAACCTTCCGCTCTACTTCTGGTGGAGCGGATTTTTGACCATTCGCCATCTTCACTTTTTTCTAAAACTATTACGTTTTCCTTATACCCAATACCACCTAAACGCTGGCTTCTACGATTTGGAGCTGAACGTAGAGATAAACCATTTGGCCTTGCAATTAGGGCTCTATAACTTCCCTTGGGCAAAACCTCGGCGCTCTCAGTTGGTTCAGGCTTGGGCTCGCTGGATTTTGGAGTAGGTGTTATTTTAGCAATTTGTTTAGGCTTGCTTTCTTGGGCAAAAGTAGGTCTAGCTGGAGAAACCGTAAACCTGCTCCAGAGCAGATAGCCCAGAGTGCCAACCATTGCCAGCATAAAAAGGGATCCCAACAAGATCCCCAGAGTAATTTGTAAAACGCGATCACGATTCATACTATAGACTAACCAAAGGACTAAAACCATGCTTGATTGAAGCCTGTCCAATCAATTCCATTTTTTCTATTGTAATGAGATTGCGTCCCCAGGAAAAATTAGTATGCCACTGTTCAAATTCTAGTAATATTGCCTCGGCAAAACAGGCGAACATCTGACGCGATGGAGTATCCATACTGACAACTTCCATGATCTTCCAGTCAATATCGAGAGAATGCTCAACTATTCCACCTTTTAATACATAAACGTCGCTCTGAGCAAATTTACTATCTAGATTTTTGGGGTAGCCACCATCAATTATCAGACAAGGTTTTTTCAAAATTTCTGAGGAAATCTCTACTCCTTTAGGCATACTGGCAACCCAAACAACGATATCAGCTTTGGGTAAAGCTTCTTCCAAAGAAAAAATCTCACCTCTTCCGAGTTCAGCTCGTAAATTATCTAATCTTTCTCGGTTACGGGCAACAAGTAGCAATTCTGCCACATTATTTTTCTTCTCAAGCCATCGACAGACAGCACTACCAATATCTCCAGTGGCCCCACAAACTGCAACTGTAGCACTGGCAAGATCGATACCTAATTGGGCGCTAACTAGTTCAATTTGACGACAAATAATATAGGCTGTATGGGTGTTACCTGTTGTAAAACGATTAAAATCCAGCTCAATATTTCTAACCTGGTTGTTCTCTTTAAGATTAAATTCCTCAAAAATTACCGAAGAAAATCCCCCCAATGCAGTAATATCTATATCAGATTTCTGGGATAGGGCCATGGCGTTGAGTACTTTGCGAATTGCTGATTTAATTCTTCGATTGATCAGCATTTCAGGCAGGAAACAAGATTCGATATATTTCCCCTCAATCACTTGACCTGTGATACTGGTAACATGGAAACTATCAACCACTAGTGGAGGGGCAGAGCACCAAAAATCTAGGCCTTGATTGGAGTATTCAGAATAACCTAGGGCGTGGGCGACAGACTGAGCATGCTTTAAACTCGAAAGATGACCAATTAAACCAAACATTGAAGATAAATTGTGGTTGAAGAAGATGGCTGTTCTAGAAACTCTGGCGCAACAGGAACACTAGGAAACTTTCAGACCTTGGGCTGTCATACGCATGATATCGCGGGTAGAAAAACCAATATTGCCGAGAGCATCACCATAACTTATCATAAAATCCTCAATCAGAGCCTCTTTCTCCATAGCCAAAACCTTGGCATCTGCTTCAACTTCATTGAGCATTCTCCAGACGATGGGAAGATTTTCTTGATTAGCCTGCTCTAATTCTGCTTTAGAATCCTCAAAATTCTGGTTTAACCAAACTTCTCCAAAATTGAGATGGGTGTACTCATCTTTTACCACTCCTTCTGTAATTTTTTTTGCGAAAGGATCTGCCACGGGAATATATATGTTGTATGCAGATATAGCAAAAGCTTCAATAATTAAAGCCTGAATCAATAGACAGGTAGCTACTTTGCCTTCGGACTTAGCCTTTTGAAAATTACCGTGTAAATCGCCAAAGAACTTCTTGGCATATTCAATATCAGGAGTCACTTGCAGATTGTTAGCACAGGATTGAAACCCTTTCTTATGCTTGCTCTCCATCTTGGCCAAACGAGTCAACTCTTCTGTCATTTCCGGCAAGAGTTCTGAGAGCTGAAGATAATTACCATAGGCTTCATCCTCGCCTTCAACGACTATGGCATTTATGCGACTATAGGCATCTTTATAGGTATCACTGCTGAAATCGAGTTCTGCAAGCTGTGGCATATATTAAAATCACTCCTAAGAACAAATGAACTATTTATAATAATGTCTTACAAATTAATTTCGTAAATCTAAGTATAACGCATTTGTCGCAATATATCTTAAGATTTGCATAGAGATTAGGATGATCAAAGAGATTTCAGAATCTGCCTGAGTTGGTCAATCTGCGAAGAAGAAAAAGCAGCTTCCCTCAAGTGTGATAGATAACTGGATGTTCGATAGCGATCATCTAAAGAAATTGAGTAATTGTAGTATAATCTAGATTTGTAACTCTCTCCTTTACTCCAAAAGTTTAAAGACAAGGCCAATTTGGGATGAGGGTTATTTGGCTCAAGCTTTGCAGCAGATAGACCTTCTTTTATGCCGCTTTCGTACTCACCCAATAAATGATAAGCAAGAGCAAGGTTGTAGTGAGCTATCTCATCGGACTTATCTAATATAATAGCTCTGGTATGAGTCGCCACAGCTCTATTCAACTCTCCTGTCACAAGATAGACTATACCAAGAGCATTGAGAGCGGCAACATCTCGGGGATGTTCTTTGCTGACTTCTTCTAGAACAACTCTTGCCTCACTGTCCCTATGAGCCAGATGAAGAGCCCAACCCAGATTGATCTTGCCTATAGCATTACTAGGATCCAGTTCAACTGAGCGCTGCATGGCCTTTATAGCCAGACCCAGCCGACCTGAACCTTGATAGCCAAGCCCTCTGAGCCGATACTGAGCAGCTTGCTGAGGTTTATCTGTTATTGAAGAAGGTAAAGCGGCAATCGAGAGAAAAAGAAATTGAGAACTATAAAAACAAAAAACAATGAAGAAGAAAGCAACATGCCTGCTTATAGTGTTTACCCTACCCAAAAGTGAACCTTTCCCCAATTGATGCAGTCCAATTGATCATACTAACATAGACTTAGTTAAAGAAGGGGTGCCTTGACAATTCACCTTAAAATACCTAATCTCTCGAAAGAGAAAGAGATAGATATACGTTGGGTGAGAGAATAATCGGGACATGGGCTTTCTAAGAAAACTAAGGAGTCAGAGCATACAGATGAACACAGCCAAATTAAATGAATCCTCAAAACACCCCACATTCAGTGCGGACATGGTTCGTACTTATCTGCATGAGATCGGGAAGGTTCCTCTGCTAACCCATGAGCAAGAAATCGTATTTGGAAAGCAGGTTCAGAAAATGGTCATCTTGCTGGAAACCAGATCGGAACTGTCTGATAAAGTGGGACATGAAGCTACGCTAGCAGATTTATCCGCTCTTTTGCAAGTATCTGAAAAAGAGATTGAGCAGATGCTCAAGCAGGGAGAAAGAGCCAAGCGTAGGATGATTGAGGCAAATCTACGGTTGGTTGTTGCAATTGCCAAAAAATACCAAAAGCGCAACATGGAGTTTCTGGATTTGATTCAAGAGGGTAGCCTCGGACTGGAAAGGGGTGTAGAGAAATTTGATCCAACCAAAGGCTACAAGTTTTCAACCTACGCCTACTGGTGGATTAGGCAAGCGATAACCCGAGCAATTGCTCAGCAGGGCAGGACAATTCGACTACCGATCCACATCACTGAAAAGCTAAACAAAATCAAAAAGACTCAAAGGGAGCTCTCCCAACAGCTGGGTCGCAGCGCCACACCATTGGAGGTAGCAAGTGCGCTGGAACTTGAACCTGCCCAAATCAGGGAATTTTTAAGCCTCTCGCGTCAGCCTATTTCACTGGATGTACGTGTCGGAGATAACCAAGATACAGAGCTTTCGGAGCTTTTGGAGGACAAGAGTATTTCACCAGATGACCATATCACTTCAGAACTTCTTCGCCAGGATCTACATAATCTTTTGGCAGAATTGACCCCTCAGCAAAGAGAAGTAATCTGTTTGCGCTATGGGTTGGAGGACGGCAAGGAGCTTTCTTTGGCCAAAATTGGTCAGAGGTTGAATATATCCAGAGAAAGAGTACGCCAACTTGAACATCAAGCAATTGGCCATCTTAAAAGAAGAAAATCCAACGTCAAAGATTACTTGGCTAGCTGATTCAAAAAGATTTGGGGCGGAACTGGATTGACTTCTCTTGAAAAAATTGGGAGTTTGTCAGGATGTTAGCACCTAAAATCCTTTCAGCATTGCTCGTGCCTCTGCTGCTAACTGGAACATACCAGGCAATGATAAGAGATGGTATTTACCTGTACGGGGAAGTAGCCAATCCCTACCAGATTGGAAAAGATTATTTAATTCTGCGATCTAGAAATGGTCAGATTGATGGAGCATTGTATAGGCCAAACGCAGAATACTATTGTTTCTCAGGAGAAATTAAAGGCAGACAAATGGAACTGTCTTTTGTAGATCCCAATAATGGAGCAGTTTTTCGTCAAGAAATAGATATAGCCACAACAAATAAACACCTTGCCTCTAAAAAGTTGCAGGATATTCGGCCATCCCTAGATGGCTTTGTGTCCATAGAAAAACTGAGCGAGTTAGACTATGAAATAATCAATTCCTGCTCCAAAAGACCCAGATAAAAATAGACCAATGCCTTCTTCCTTATTAAACTCCCCCCAACGATTGGCAGAGCGTCTCAATGAAATTCCGGCCGAACCCGGGGTCTATTTCATGCATGATCACCAAGGAGAAATACTCTATATCGGCAAATCCAAGAAGTTACGCGCCAGGGTAAAGTCCTATTTTCAGGATCCTCACCTTTTAAGTGATCGAATTAGGTTGATGGTACAACAGGTGGCTGATATTGAATTCTTAGTCACTGATACCGAAACAGAAGCACTGACTTTAGAGGCAAATCTAATCAAACAGCATCAGCCTCATTTCAACGTCCTGCTCAAAGATGATAAAAGATATCCTTATGTTTGCATCACATGGTCTGAAGAATATCCGCGAATTTTTATCACCCGCAGAAGACAATTAAGCAAACCTAAAGATAGATACTATGGTCCCTACGTGGATAGTCATCTCCTGCGTCAAACCTTGCAATGGATTCACCGCATTTTTCCCCTGAGACAACGTTCAAGGCCACTTTTTAAAGATAGACCTTGTCTGAACTACGACTTGGTCCGCTGTCCTGGTGTCTGTCAATCACTGATCTCCTCAGCAGATTATCAGATAACTTTACGCAAAGTAGCCATGATTTTCCAAGGACAAACCGAAGAATTAGTCACAAGCCTAGAATCGCAAATGGGACAAATGTCAGAAAATCTGAATTTTGAACAAGCTGCGATACTCAGAGATCAAATCAGAGCATTGCAATCCTTGACTAGAGGACAAAAGGTTACCCTGGCCGATGAGACAGTTTCTCGCGATGCTATAGCTTTAGTTGATGACGAGAAGAACTATGCCATACAAATGTTTCAAATTCGAGCTGGCAGGTTGGTTGGTAGATTGGGGTTCTTCGCTGAAAAAGATGGACATACAACTGGAGAGGTTTTACAAAAGATATTGGAAGAGCATTATCTCAGCGTTGAGAATATCGAAATTCCCAACGAGGTCATAGTCCAAGAAGAATTACCAGAAGCTGAGATTCTCTCTCTGTGGCTCACACAAAGAAAGGGCAGAAAAGTTACACTCACAGTTCCTCAAAGACAAAGCAAAGCACAATTACTTGAAATGATCCAGCGCAATGCCCAATACGAACTTGAACGCTTACAAAAAAAGGCTCAACAAAATCTCCAATCTCTGGAAGATTTGAGTGAATTGCTAGGACTAGATCAGATCCCCCGACGTATTGAGGGCTATGATATATCACATATCCAAGGAGCCAATGCAGTGGCTTCTCAAGTTGTATTTATTGATGGAGTAGCTGCCAAACAACATTATCGCCACTACAAGATCAAAAACAACAAGGTCAGGCCAGGACATTCTGATGATTATGCATCTCTAGCTGAGGTCATCACCAGAAGATTTAGACATTCTACCCAGGATCTCCCCGATCTAGTCCTGATTGATGGTGGTAAGGGGCAGCTATCTTCAGTAGTCAACATCCTAGAAGAGTTGGAGATTTTAGGACAATTTGGCATAGTCTCTCTAGCCAAACAAAGAGAAGAAATATTTTTACCAGGTGAATCAGATCCAATTTTAAGCGAACCAGAACAACCTGGAGTACAGCTTTTGCGGCGAGTAAGAGATGAAGCACACCGTTTTGCCGTCACTTTTCATCGTCAACAAAGACTGCAACAGAGTCGCAGATCATATCTAGATCAAATTCCAGGACTAGGTTTTGCTAGACAAAAGGAACTACTGGCTCACTTTCATTCTGTTGACTACATCAGAGAAGCAACGCTTCAACAGTTAGCTGCTGTAAATGGTATTGGACCTCAATTAGCTCAAGATATCTACAACTATTTCCATCAGACTACCTGATCAACATGGGATTGAGGGTATCTTGCTTGAGTTGTTCCAGGTTTAGACTGTAGCGTCCACCAGTATTGTAGTCACCACTGGTTACCAAAATCACATACCGGCCACCTAGAGATAGACTCAGACGGATGACACCGCCGGCAGTATCTGTAGTATCGGGTTTTTGAGACAAGATATTGCCAGCAGGATCCAACAGTATTAAAACAGGATTAACCAAGGGCGAACCCATGATCATCTTATTAGGATCCCGCTCACTGGCAAGACCTCCCAATATACTGATCCGAATCAACTGACCTTTTCTACCTTGAAACTGATAAGCAGCAAAACGTCTATTTTTAAATTGATAGCTTTTAAAACCGAGCGTATCGTTTACTCTATCAGAATAGTTCAAGGGTGTAGGATGGGACAAGCTTTCTAGAGAAGGGATTTGCCTGAGAGTTAAGATTTCAGCTTGGGCCAGGAGAGGATTTGTTAGGAACATCATCGAAGATAATCCAATAGATAGAGGCAAGCAGAAAATAATTTTACTCATATTGAAATTCTCAATTTTTGATCATCTCAATTTTAAAGCGAATTACCCAATAGAGATAAATTTAATTGAGTTTTACCTGATTTGTTATACTCTTAGGATTGTTCATTAGAGACACAAGTTCTATGGCAAAGGTTGTTTTAGAGAAGATAGAGAAGGTATTTGCCAGAACTGGTAATTCGCATAATACACGCTATAACAAGATTTTAGATGCAATAGACCTCACAGTAGAAGAAGGTGAGTTTCTTGTTTTGGTTGGACCTTCAGGCTGTGGAAAAAGTACTCTTCTTAGACTCATTGCCGGACTAGATAAGCCAAGCGCTGGACAAATTTTGATTGGAGATCGTCTGGCAAATAACTTATCGCCCAGAGAACGTCAAGTGGCGATGGTCTTCCAAAGCTACGCTCTTTATCCACACCTTAATGTCTACAATAATATTGCTTTTGGCTTACGAAGATTATCTCAATCTGGCTATTTCTGGCGTTTTAATAATAAGCAAAGACTAGATATTGATCAACAGATTCATGCTGTTGCTTCTATGTTGCAGATTGAGCCACTGCTCAACCGTAAGCCAGCTCAACTCTCAGGTGGTCAAAAACAAAGGGTTGCCCTAGCTAGGGCCATTTCTCATTCCCCTCAGGTTTTTCTATTAGATGAGCCTCTCTCCAATTTAGATGCTCAGTTGAGGGGAGAAACCAGAAGTCAAATTGTTAACCTACAAAAAAAACTGGGAGTAACTACCATATATGTAACCCATGACCAGGTAGAGGCTATGACCATGGGGAATAGGATTGCAGTTTTAAATAGTGGAGTTCTTCAACAAGTCGATTCTCCACTCAAGATATACAATAATCCAGTCAACCGTTCTGTTGCTGAATTCATAGGCTCACCGATGATGAATTTCATCACCATAGATATTCAAGGTGATCTTCATGCAGTAAATAGATCGTTCAATATCAAATTACCAGAATCCTGGAAGAGCAATCTTGATTCTTTTCAAGGTTCGAAAGCAACCCTAGGTATCCGCTCAGAAGATCTTTGGATAGATCCTACTGGTGGAGATATAAAAGTCCAAATAGAAAACATTGAGCTCCTCGGTGCTGACGCTTTTCTATTTGTTCGGTTACTTGGTGAAAATGATGTTGTTTGGCAAGTAAGAACAACTCTTGGCAACTTATTCAATACAGGAGATATTATCTGGGTGAATATTGTTCGTGAGCGCATTCACCTGTTTGACTTAAGAACAGCTCAAACTCTAGTCAAAAAACAAAAATATTAAACAATCCGTTATTCATTTTTACTCTTCAGTAGCAGCAATGGCGATATCTTCCTTAAATGCCGGTGGAACTTCTTCGATTGCTTCAAGTTCCATAGCTTCCTTAAGCTTTTGGCGATATCTCTGAGCCATTTCTTGTGCTTTTTCAAAAACCAATTCTCGGTTGTTCAACATATCCCCGGGCTCTGGTTCCAACTGTTTAGTTGAAAGTGAAATTCTTCCTCGTTCAGCATCGAGATCAATAATCATCACCTTGAGCTCTTCATCTACATTTAAAACCGTACCTGGTGTATCAATATGCTCATGCGATATCTCCGAAATATGAAGAAGGCCGCTGACTCCTCCAATGTCAATAAATGCTCCATAAGGCTTGATACCCTTAACAGTTCCCGTGACCACCTGAGTCAGCTCTAGACCAAGCATTTTGCGTTCTACCAAGGCTCTTCTATGGCTCAATACCAGTCGGTTTTTTTCCTCATCAACCTCTAAAAATTTCAAGGGAAGATCTTCACCCAATAGATCATCTTTGGTTTCGCGCAGACTGATATGAGAGCCTGGAATAAATCCTCTCAATCCTTCGATTTTCACCAAAGCTCCACCACGGTTGGTTGAGAACACATTGGCTCTTACAGTTGCATCTTCAGCCTGAAGTTGTCTGACTCTTTCCCAAGCTCTTTGATATTCAATACGACGAATGGAAAGGGTGAGTTGACCTTCTTCGTTTTCGTCAGTGAGAATGTAAAACTCTCTGGTTTCATTAGGCTGGAGCACTTCTAATGGATCATCTACATGATTGATCGACATTTCCTGAATTGGAATGAAGGCAGCAGTCTTAGCTCCAATATCAATCAAGGCACCTCTGGACTCTATATTAAATACTGTTCCAGCTACAATATCCCCTGGACTGAAATGGTAGTCGTATCGATCTAAACATGCAGCAAAATCATCATAATTAAAACCAATTTCCCGAGTGGGTGCTATTTTTTGAAATATCATTATATTTTTTTCCATTCACAATTTCAAAAGAAGGCTGTACCTCCTGTTGTAGACTAAGGCTCTTACCTGATATGGACTTTATAGCGCGAGAGTTGCTAAATGAATCTGTTGAGATGATCCAGCTGTCAAACTAGAGCTCTCTTGAGCAGGATCTCTCATTCTAACAGTTTTTTTGCTTTTAAAAATTGGATATTCTGGTGAAAAATTGTGGGTTTAAAAGGAAGTATAATGAGTATCTTTACGGGATTGACGGGGCTCGAACCCGCAACTTCCGCCGTGACAGGGCGGTGCTCTAACCAATTGAACTACAATCCCAATTTTCATTGGTTTTACAATTATAACAAAACTCATTGGAGTTTGTCAATTTTTTTTGGCAAACATGGATCGCAAGCGTTTATAGTAAAATTCATTATTTGGTAGAGGCTATTCTAAGGGCAGTGTGTAGACCATGAAAAAAATGCAAGTTCTCTGTATGTCGGCTCTTTTACTTTTGGCTTTTGGTAATTTATCTAAAGTCAAGGCCGATCAAATATCTGGCTCTGATGGGAAAAGCGGAATCAACGGCAAGGATGGAAAGAATGGCGAAAATAGAGATGGTATTACAATATTTTTATCCAATGATCCCCTCAATCTAGATCTAACTGGCCAGAAGGGATATCCAGGCGAAGATGGTTCTTCTGGAGAATCAGCAGCATGTCCTGCCAATATTCGACAGCCCATCGAGGAGAATACCCAAGGCGCCAATGGTGGAAACGGTGGCAATGGCGGTAACGGCGGTAATGGAGGTAATGGGGGACCTGTCACCCTTTATACGACTAATTTAACTTTTCTCAAAAGAGTGTTTATTAATTCTTCTGGCGGAGCAGGTGGCAATGGTGGCAATGGTGGCAATGGTGGGTCAGGATGCAACTGCCCTGAGCCTTTTGTTTCAGTTAAGTCCTGCCATGGAAGGCCGGGAGATTCTGACTACAGCTGTTCAACCAAACAGTATTCCTGCACGTCCGGTAGAAGTGGAGCCACTGGCAGCAAGGGGGCTAGCGGTAGCAATGGATTACCTGGAACGCTAACAGTGATCAACTCTAATCAACCTCTGCTGGAAGATCAAACATCTGCCAGCGTCAGCTTCAAACAACTGAAAGAAAATGGATATACTCTCTCAAAAAATGCTTGGGAAATCAAAAACGGTGCCCGCTCGATCTTGGCAGCAAATTCTACAGTACAAGATCAGTATAGATATCTAGTTAGTCGTTCAGAGCATTCTTTCTTAATAGTTTGGAATACTACAAGACCTTTTGAAAGATTTGCCGATCAAATCGTCACCTTAAAACTCAAAGATGGACCCAAGCCTGAGATAGATTACAAGATACCTGATGAGGTTTGGATAGATGCCAAGGAAGAAAATCGGGGCAACAGAACTGACTTGATTGTCTACAATGCCCTTTTAAAAAAGGAGGCGGTTCAGCTCGAAATCGTAAAACTTGTTGGCAAAGAATCGGATCTCAAGTTGGTGGTTGTAGACAATGCAAATGTATCAGATCTCGTCAATACAGAATGGCAGGTCGTTATAAAAACAAGCAGATCAGATCCTCGCTTTCGTGCCACAGAAGACTACGTAACCAGGTATCAAGGATCGGTACCCATTAAATTGATTGAAAATAAAGGCAATCTATTTACCTTAAACCTAGGCCAACTGCAATTAAACACAAAAGAACTAAGAAATGGTGTAGGTATTTTGATCAAGCTAAAAGTTAAGCGATTGATGGGTAATTACTCAGCAGAGCAAAGCTTAAAATACGAAAATCTTCTTCAAGATGGCAGATAGACTAAAGAAATTGATATGAAATATAACATTAGGTAACGATAAGAAATTGCTCAGGGGAAATTGGTCAGCCCAGATGCTAATGTGATTAAGAAAATAGTTTTTAGGGATTCACACGATGTTGGGACAAATCCGTAAATCTTTGGTTGTTTTATTCTCCATATCACTACTTTTGCTAACATCTTGCACCAAGACTGCTCCTTCTCGTTACCAGGGGGTCCAGCAGGATACTAGCAAAAAAGGTTCTACCTCTGTAGTGAGTCAATCATTAAAAGGAGGACAATTCAATAGTTTTTTTCCTGCTGAACAAGATGGATATAAGCGAGTCTATACTCAAGAAAAAAAGGGCTTTGCGGAAGCTAAATTGAGCAAAGATGGCAAGGATTTAGCCATGATGGCAATATCTGACACTTTAAATATGCCAACGGCTAAGGCCAAGTTTTCTGGAAGTACAACAAAAATAGCAGGCTACCCAGCCGCAGAACAAGGAACTACCACTACTGCTATTTTGGTAGGAGATCGCTATCAAGTTAAAATTCTCTCTCGCAGTCCTTCTTTTACAGCAAAAGATCGCAGCACTTGGTTGGAGAAATTCAATTTAACTCAATTAGCTAAGCTGGTAAAAAAAACATAGAAACAAGACGAAGTTAAATGAATAGACCTATCTTTGAATTAGTGGATCAACTCCCTACCAACAATCTGACCACCAAGATTCTGGGGATTTTGGATTTTGTAGCCCCCGGTCAGTGGAAAAATATAGTCGGTTTTGACAACACAATACGCTATGTCACTGGAGAAACCGATGAATCCTTGATTCAACAAATTGGTGAGAGAACAGTTCAACTCTACAATGACACATCTCAGGGCTATCAAAAGGCAATGTGGCTCTATCAGTCGGTCGATACTTCTGATCGCCTTCTTGCCAGCAGTGTATTGGCTAACAAGGTAGGTGAGACGATCCCCTTGTTGGGTTTTCTAGGGAACATTACCCTCAAATCACAAAAAGCCCAAACTATAGATTTTGCCAGTAAGTTAGTTGCTGAGCTTCTGGCTTTCTGTCAGATCAACGGCATTCCAGGAGATAGCATTGGAGATTTTGTTGGTGCCCTCTCTGATTACAGCGGAGAATCATTGATTCGTATAGCCGGACTAATATGCATCGACGGTCTAATTCCCTTAGGTCCAGACTTTTTGGATCAAGCTCTTTCCACTTTTTCTGGCATGAATGGACGCGAGCTTCAGGACAATCCAACTTTCAAAAGCATTAGCTCTCTTGTGCCCGGGGGAGATGCCACGGGACAACTCGAGTTTGTTGGCAATAGCTTGGGCTCAGTAAAAGACTGGATGAGCGGGTTTGTTAGCGAACATAGTCTTACTCCTAATAGTGTTTTAGGTCCCCTCAAGGGATTGGTTGATTTCTCCGAAGACAAGCTGGATTACCTGGCTGCCTTTTTGGATATCAGTACCAACTACTATGAGCATACTGGTACGCAGACCTTAGCTAGAAGGCTCATCGAGAGAGCAGTTGCAGAAATCTAGCTTTTTAAACATTCTCAGACAGTTTCGGGCTTGGCTATTGCTGAAATAGTCGAGCTCGTCGGTTAGTTTTCTCATGAACAATAAGCCTCTTCTATGTTCATCTTTAAATGGATTAGGTGGATTTTCTTCCAAGAATTTTAATTCAGCCGCCAGATCAAAAAAGACACCTTGGTCCCATATTTCCATAACAAGATACCTATCAGTCAAAATTAGATTGAGCCCAATAGGGGTGCCCTTGGATAGATCTTTGTGCGCGTGATATATGGCATTGGTAAAACCTTCAGTAAGTGCCAATTTACACTCCCATAGAATTTTATCGGGTATATACGTGCTGATGGAATTGTCGAACCAAGAAAGCACAACATTGAGAGATTCTTTCTTGCTTTCAACTGACAATTCAAACCGCTTGCAAAAATTCTCAGGATTATACTGCACCATTGTTCTTACGGAAAATTATCAAGATGGTTCTTATAATCAGCTCGATATCATAGCCTAAACTCCATTTTTCTTGGTAGTCGAGATCATACTTTATTACATCTTCAAAGCTGAGTACTTTAGAACGGCCAAAGACCTGCCACTGTCCAGTCATGCCTGGTTTAACATTAAGTCTTTGCCACTCCGGCACTCCATATTTCTCAACTTCATCTGGAGTGGGAGGACGAGTGCCCACCAGACTCATATCACCTTTTAAAACATTCCAAAACTGAGGAAGTTCATCCAGGCTGGTTCTTCGAAGAAATTTTCCTACTCTGGTGATCCTCGAATCGTTCTTGTTTTTAAAAAAAGGTCCACTGACCTCATTGACAATAGTGTTCTTGAGAGATTCTGCATTGACACACATTGAGCGAAACTTAATGATCTTAAATCTTTTGCCCAACCATCCACAACGCTCTTGTTTAAAGAAAATTGGACCTTGGCTATCTACCTTAATCAATATGGCAATGGGTATAAAAACAATGCCAGTAATACACAATCCCAAGAGACTTCCAATAATATCCAAGAATCTTTTTATCCGAGAATTAACTGAAGGATGTGTCTGGGGTACAGAAAATGTTGATTCAGATTCGCTGCTTTTGGGATCATCGATAATATTGAATAGCTGATCTAAGTGCGTCAATGACAGTACACTTTTTACCGTTGCCCCAACCCTAACAAAAGAAAGGACAACGCCGTTGTCTTGAGAAATCTTGAAGAGGTTTACCAGAGCGCCAATTCCACTGCTATCAATAAATTCTGTTGAACTAAAATCCAATACTACCGAAGATGGAACGGATGCATCAGATAAAATCTCAATACCTTTTTCTTTAAAATCTACTGCTTCAATAACAGTTAGACGCTCAGGCACAACAATAACAGGTATTTCTTTATTAGTATGTAAATGCATATCTATCCCCGCCGATCCGTTACACATAACTGAGAATTTTAGGATTGTTTCATAGATGCTTTCATCTTGGTAGCGCTTTTTTTAAGAGCTTGGAGCCTTTCTTCATAGCGCTTTCTCTGGCGACGATTGGGAGTCAACTCAATCAGGGTTTTAAAGGCACTACCAAGACTTTTATAAGCATTAGGCAATGTATAGCCAAAACGAGTAGCCAACTTGATGGCTTTTTCATCGGCATCCAAAGTTTCCTTGAGAGTCCTGTCTCCATTATTTTTTTGCCATAGTCTATAGCCTGAGATACTGCATAAGGCCATTGCCAGCAACAAAAGTAGACCATCTTGTACCCAAAGCTCACCAACTGCCCCACCTAGTCCAATAGCAAGAGCAGCCATCTCCCATCCTTCTTTTGGAATAGTATCATTCTGAACACGAGCTACTTCATGCCAGAAAAGGAGATTACGTTGATCTATGGAGAGATTTTCCCACTTAGCCAGATCAATCTGAATCTCAATTTCATCTTTACCAATTTCTTCGCAGCGGACAAGAGGGGGATTGACTTCCGTAGTTCCTTCCACCATTACCCAACTTTGTAGTTCTGGAGGTAGTAAGCCTTTCAGTCTCCTTAGTTCATTCATCTCAGCTCTAGCAGAAGATGTAGTATAGGACGTTGTCATTTTACTAATATTCTCGGTTTGACTTATTGAGTGTTAATTCTATATTAATCCATAGTTTAACTGCCCACAAAAACGACCTTGGTTTTCTAAAAGTAAGTTCTGCCTAAATTGAATTGAATCAAAGATCGCTTGAATGCGTCATAATGTAATTATTAGATAGAATTGACTCTAAGACTAGTTTATAAATTTACTGACAGTCTATGCTCTATTCCCAGTTGTCCAGTTACTTAATCAAAAATCACCAATCTCATCCGCTCTCGCCTGAACCAGAGAATATTGTTCCCATGGTTGTTGAACAATCTGGAATGGGGGAGAGGGCTTTTGATATCTATTCACGTCTTCTGCGCGAAAGAATAGTTTTTTTGGGGACGGCTATTGATGATCAAGTAGCCGATGCTATAGTAGCCCAGTTATTGTTTCTAGATGCTGAAGATGGCGAAAAAGATATTCAGCTCTATATCAATTCTCCCGGAGGCTCGGTCTATGCAGGTTTGGCTATATTCGATACAATGCAACAGGTTCGACCCGATGTAGCTACCATATCCTTTGGCATTGCTGCCAGTATGGGTGCTTTTTTGCTCTCTAGTGGAGCTAAGGGCAAGCGTATGGCCCTTCCAAGTACCAGGATAATGATCCATCAGCCCCTTGGTGGAGCCCAAGGACAAGCTTCAGAAATAGAGATTCAGGCTAAAGAAATTCTATATATCAAAAAACGTTTAAATGAAATACTATCTGACAATACTGCCCAACCATTGGATAGGATAGCCCAGGATACTGATAGAGATTTCTATTTATCTGCTCAAGAAGCTGTTAGCTATGGACTGATCGATAAAGTGTTCACCCGAGAAGGATTATCCGCTCATAATATGCTGCGTTAAGGAGTTGTTATGGCCAGCAAGTTTGATACACATCTAAAATGTTCATTTTGCGGAAAGTCCCAAGAGCAGGTAACTAAGCTGATCGCCGGACCTGGTGTTTATATTTGTGATGAATGTGTAGAATTGTGCAACGAGATACTCGAAGAAGAACCCACAGAACATGATTCTTCCGAGCTGCTCCTTGAATCTCCTGTTCCAGCTAAATCATCGACAACAGAGAGTAGCTCCAAACGTCGACGAACCAAGGAAAAAACAAACCCAGGATCAATTCCCAAGCCCAAAGAAATCAAAAAACATCTTGATGACTATGTCGTTGGACAGGATGAAGCCAAAAAGGTTCTTTCTGTGGCAGTATACAATCACTACAAGCGACTTGGATTGATCCAGAGCCATAAAAAAAACATATCCAGTCATGATGATTCAGTAGAGTTACAAAAATCAAATATATTGTTGATTGGTCCGACTGGCTCAGGTAAGACTCTTCTAGCTCAAACCCTGGCCAAGATGCTCGATGTTCCTTTCGCAGTGGCCGATGCAACGACGCTGACAGAAGCAGGTTATGTGGGCGAGGATGTTGAAAATATTCTGTTGCGACTGCTACAGGTCTCAGATCTAGATGTTGAAGAAGCCCAGAGAGGAATAATTTACATTGATGAGATAGATAAAATTGCTCGCAAAAGTGAAAATGCCTCTATCACTCGGGATGTCTCAGGAGAGGGAGTCCAACAGGCTTTACTCAAAATGCTAGAAGGAACGATAGCAAATGTTCCACCTCAAGGAGGACGAAAACATCCGTACCAAGAGTGTATTCAAATAGATACCAGTAATATTCTCTTTATCTGCGGAGGCGCTTTTGTTGGGCTGGAAAAAGTTGTAGAACAGCGTATCGGTAAAAAATCGATGGGTTTTGTTCGTCCAAATAATGAAAGCAATGGTACGAAAGACAAGAGAATTACCGATCTCTTTCGACAGATTGAATCAGATGATCTGGTTAAATATGGTATGATTCCTGAGTTTGTAGGCAGAATTCCTGTTATGGCAGCATTAGTACCTTTAGACGAAGAATCTCTGATTGCCATTCTCACCAAGCCCCGTAATGCCATTGTCAAGCAGTACCAAAAACTTCTAAAAATGGATAATATACAACTGGAGTTTAGCAAAGAAGCAATCGGAGCCATTGCCCAAGAGGCATATAGGCGCAAAACTGGAGCCAGGGCATTGCGAGGTATCGTAGAGGAGTTGATGTTGGAAGTGATGTATGAAATGCCATCTAGAGAAGATATAAAACGATGTGTAATCACCAAAGAAATGGTAGAAAAGCGATCCACGGCTGAACTGTTAGTTTATCCAACCACATTAGTAGATCAAGAGTCCGCCTAGATGTCTAGTGAATTGATCATAAATGGAGTCAAGCACTATTACCAATGGATAAGGCAAGACTCTGGTTATCCCAAACCTGTAATGGTATTTATCCATGGTTGGGGAGGATCGTCTAAGTACTGGATTGATACTGCACAAACTCTTTCAGACCAATTCGATTGCCTGCTTTACGATCTCAGGGGATTTGGCCGTTCCGGTCATAGCCAAAATGCTGACTATGAGATGGAAACCTATGCTCAAGAACTTTCTCTGTTACTAGATAAATTAGAGATTTCTCAGGTTTACATACATGCTCATTCGATGGGCGCATCGATTGCTGTTTTGTTTTTGGCAGAATATCCCCATAAAGCATGCAAAGCTATACTAACCTGCAATGGAATTTTTGAGTATAACAAAGCCGCATTTGCTGCCTTTTATTTTTTTGGTAGATATGTGGTTAAATTTCGTTACCAATGGTTTTTACAAATTCCCTTGGCAGATAGGCTCTTTATGGCAAGATTCCTTTGTCAGCCTATTGCCGGTGAAAAATATAAGGCCTTTTTAGAGGATTTTCTTGATGCCGACGCCGATGCAGCATTAGGCACAATTTACACCTGTGTGAGCAAAAAATCAGTAGATACTATGCCAGATAAATTCGCAGCTATCTCAGTACCAACTTTGTTGATTGCTGGAGAGAAGGATCAGATTATTCCACCCAAACTGGGGCAAGCTGCTGCGTTATTGAATGAATCGATTCAATATTTGGAAATGGAAAAAACAGGGCATTTCCCCATGTTAGAAGATCCCCAGGAATACATTACGCGGGTTAGGGATTTTTTATCAAGCTAATCTCACTTTCTTTGAGCATTCTATGAAATTCGGCAAGAGTTTTATTGAGTTTATTAAAGCAGGCCAATTAGCTAAACGAGAGACTGAAGAATCCATCTCATTTCGTATTTTAGTACAGCTTCTAGTCAGTATTGGTATCATCGCTACAGATATAGCTGCCGAGACTTCAAGTTGGGTTTGGGCAATCCCACTGAGCGCTATTGGTGGACTATTTAGCTGGTATCAACGCAAGAAAAAGAATGTATTTGCTAAATTTTGCTTGGCTGCAGGAATGATAGTCGTATTAATACATTTTTTTGGCGATCTTTTGGCCAACTTGAACGATACTAGGTCGGTTTTGGCTCAATTATTGATCCAATTACAGGTTCTACATAGTTTTGATCAACCTCGTCGCAAAGATCTTGGGTACTCAATGGTCATAGGCTTAATTCTTATGGCGGTAGCTGGCACACTCTCACAGACTATGCTCTTTGCGCCTTTTCTTATTTTATTTTTATCTGTAGCCCTGCCAGCACTACATTTAGACTATCGCTCGCGTCTGGGACTATCTGGATTGGATAATCACATGCTATTGAGCCAAAAATACAATGCAGACGCTCTATTTCATGCCGAATTTTTATACACAATCGTTAGATGGTTATTCGCTATTGTAGTTATAGGTCTATTACTGTTTGTTGGACTCCCTCGTTTTAATGCCTATCAGTTCCAGTCTTTTCCGGTATCTGGACCTGCTTCTTTGCAAGATTTGGATTTCAATGAACAGAATCACAATGTACTTAATTCTGGCAGTTTTAAGCCAAAAGATCAATCCAAAAATTCACTAAAACCAGAACAAGGTTCATTGGGTAGCGCAGATGAAACCCAATACTATGGTTTTAATTCCACAATCAATCAAAATCTCAGGGGTCATCATCTCAAGGAATTGACCGTGATGAGAGTTCGTTCACAATTTCCAGGGTACTGGAGAGTGATGGCTTTTGACCGTTATACAGGACAAGGATGGAAAAACTCGCAAGAAAATACATTCTCTAAACTCAATCGGGATTTTTGGAACTATCGATTTTATATTCCTTCTGCCTACACCAAAGCTCCTAGTCGTGAGGTAATTCAAAGTTATAATATTCTATCGCCATTGCCGAACATTCTTCCCTTATTGAGTAACCCCACCTCGGTATTTTTTCCAACTCGACAATTGAGTCTTGATAACCAAGGATCTCTTCGGTCTCCGACTATCTTGAGTGAGGGAATGACTTACAGTGTAATATCACAGGTACCCTACCGACAGCAGAATCTTTTGAGAAGGTCTTCACACCACTATTTGGACTTTATCAGGAAAAAATATCTCGATGTTCCTCCTGAGATTAAAGATAAAATCAAAAGCAAAACCTTGGAAATTCTGAGCAAATCCGGCAAACCTTTTGTTTTTGATTATGATAGAGTGCTTTATTTGACTCAAGCTCTTAAGCAAAATTTTTCTCTGATAGATAACCTGCCAAAATTAGTTCTCGAAGAGGATCTAGTAGAAGCTTTCCTGTTTAAGTATAAAGGAGGTTACGGGGATCACTTTTCTACTGTTTTGGCCATGATGCTCCGTAGTATAGGCATTCCCAGCAGACTTGCAGTAGGGTTTGCTCCGGGTCAGTTTAATCCATTCACTGGATACTATGTGGTCAAAAACACTGATGCCTATGCTATTTGTGAAGTTTATTTTCTTGACTACGGCTGGTATGCTTTTGATCCTTTACCTGGTCATCCTCTTTTTCCTCCCTCGATCGAGGAAGACGATAAATTCAGTATTCTAAAGGAGTTTTGGAAGAAATTAGCAAGCTTCCTGCCCTCTCCTGTACTTAGTTTTTGCAGTATTCTTTGGAATCTATTGGTTGAGCATGTTTTAAAATTTGTTTTTTTTATTTTTCACCTTTTTCCCAAAAGATTGCTCTTTCTCTGGTGGCTAGGATTAGGATTTATTATAGTATTTGTTCTTTATCTGACATTTAGGCTAATTCAAAATTTACAATTGAGATTTTCTTTGGCAAGGCTAAAACCGGTCGAGCGCATTTATCGGCAAATGTTAATGAATCTAGAAGCACAGGGATACCCTAAACATCCGGCCCAAACTCCCTTAGAATATGCGAAGGAATGTTCTGGATATTATAATGATTATCAAATACAAAAGATAGATCATATCTCTAGGGCTTATGTTGCCTGGCGCTATGGAAATCTCGAGCAGAATATAGATAATCTGCAGCAAAAATTAAAGGAACTAAAGCTCAGTCTAAGTGGTTTTAAAAAAAAGTAGTAGAGGTAAAGGAAATTGTTAGACTCAAAAGGTCGTTTGTTTGGTAAGATTAATGTTCTAGATTTGGGCGCACTCTTGGTGATTCTTCTGGTCTTTCTGGGAATTTTCTTTTTTCCAGGTACATCAGGATCACTGGCTCAAATTAAAAATACCAAACCCATAGAAGTAGATGTCTTGGTAAGGGGGCTGAGCGTTCGCACTCCAAAGGATATACTGAACCAATTAACCAGTGGCAAGAAACTTAATGTGATAATTCGCAACCAACCCTACGGAGAGGTAGGCGTTAAATCTGCCACCCAACTTCCTAGGACAATAATAGTGCCTCAGCCTAATGGTACTGCCAAGGAAGTGGCTGATCCTCGTGTTAATACCTTCAGCATGGATATGCTCTTAACCCTTGTAGGTAAGGCTCAAATCACTAGTAATGGAGCAGTACTTGGCAACAACAAGGTCAAAATTGGTACTCCAATAGAATTAGAAGGCTTCAATTATGATTTCAATGGAACCATCATTGATGTTCGCATTCCTAAAAGCTAGATTCCCGGTAAACTAATCCTCAATCATGTTCCTGTCAATTTCTCCTAAAATTTGCTCTAATAAACTTGAAGAATCAGCATCGAACCATTTTATACTTCTATCTGACCTAAACCAAGTTCTTTGACGCTTAGCAAATTGGTTGGTATGCAGTATGATTTCTTCAATCGCATCATCTAAAATAATTTCATCGAAGAGATAACGTTTGATTTCTCTGTAACCTAGCGTATTTAGAAGGGGCAGATCCTTCCCGTACTTGGCAATTAAATTTCGCACTTCCTCAACCAGCCCAGCTTTTATCATGGACTTAGTACGCAAATAAATCCTCTTTTTTAGTTTGTCTAAATCCGATTCAAGCCCTATCTGTAGTACTGGATAGCTGGGTTTTGTCTCTCCCTGCTGCTGTGAGATGGGCATGCCCGTAACATAATACACCTCTAGTGCTCTTAGGGTTCTGACTTGATCGCGTGGCTTGATTTTAAGGGCAGCAATAGGATCTACCTGTTCAAGAAAGCTATAGATCCGGACTTGACCTAATGATTTCAATTGTTTTCTCAATAATGGTTGTGGGGAAACTCTGGGAATTTTGAGCCCCTTTACTATGGATTTAATATATAAACCAGTTCCACCTACTAACAGCAAAGGAAAATTTGGACTATTGTCAATTATCTTGTTGGCAAGAGATTGATACTGGGCGAGGGTCAAGGTGTCTATTGGTTGACATATATCCAGCAAAAAATGAGGGACATACTCTAATTCTTTGCTATTGGGTTTGGCTGTGCCAATATCAAATTCTCGATAAATCTGCCGAGAATCAGCGCTAATGATTCCCGTATTTAGGATTTTAGCCAATTTTATAGCTAGAGATGATTTACCTACAGCAGTCGCTCCGCAGATGACGATCAAGGATTTGTTCATATAGAAATTGCCGTGGATTTGCTATGGAATAAAATTGTTGTTTTCACCCATTTATCGATCTTTCAATTCCGTAGAGAACAAAAACAAGAAACGCCACTAACCAAAACCATAATTGAGGCGGTTCACTATGACTAAGAAATACCAGGCTTAGAGCTGCGGCAAAATTCCACCATTTGAGCCACCATTGCAGAAATTTTAGAGAGTTTTTCATAAATAACCAGAAAAAAGCAATATTGAAGACTAGTTTCACCCAGTCCAGGAAGAAATCAAGGTATTGAGAAATATCGTAACAACAGTTGAATAAAAAATGAAAGAGAAAAAGCTATGAATCAAAACCACAGCTCTTATTTCAGTTCTATTAATCACAACATCACTAACTGAATAGTTTAAACCTATACCAAAAGATAGATAGAAAAAATCCAAAAAAGAAGGTGTATTGCATTCAGCAAAGACGAAACCAGTACGTATTCCACTAGAAAATGGACTACCTTTTTTATCTTTTGTATCGTAGTAAAGACGACTATAGTGAAAAGCAAAGGTACTATTAAGCATTGCCCAAGATATTAGTATTACAGAAACGCCCAAGCCCAGTAGAAGCTTTATCCTATGAGGGTGATGGTCAGCTAATGCATGAAGCACTACACCTACGGCTAAATTACTTAGCAAAGTAGCAACGATGATGACTCCAATGAGAAGACTGGAATTAGAGTCATTTTTCATGCATTTTTGCTTTGTTAGCGCCCCGTCTGTCTGGGTTATAACAAACAAGATTGATATCAAAAAGTAAATTCCAGCAAACACCCAAGACAACAGAAAAGACAACTGCCAACCAAGCTTGATTTGAAATATCAAGAAAACAACAATAAAGTTAACTGAAAATATAATGACTCGCTGTGAATCAGTAAGATTTAATAGGAAACGATGATATCTCATAACGTGACCTACCCGACACCTCTACAAGGAGCGGGCTTTAGAATATGTCATTTATTAAAATAGCATCCTTTCTGCTAGAATAGCTGACGTGGTCAAAAATTTTGGCAAAATGCAGGATGAAAGAGAACAAAACTGGATTTGAAGGACTAAAAATATTGAGAATATTACCCTTGGGTATTATTTCTTTTATATTTGTAGTTTGGGCAATTAAAGGGAAAATACCTAATCCAGTGCAAGGAAGAGCGATTATCTTAATTCCACGTTCTATCATTGCAATCCAACCTCTCGAAGGTGGCAGAGTTCTAAGTCTTAAGGTCAAAAAGGGAGATCTGGTAAAGAAAGGGGAATTGTTAGCCACCATGGATTTTCCTGAACAAGAAGTTGCCTTACAAAACAAAAAGAAAAGATTAGCTGATCTACAATCTCAAAATGGTCAAATCAGCAAAGTACAAAATAATCGGAGCCAATCCAATCAAGATAGCATTAAAGAAAAACAGCAAGCCAATTTACAACAAATCGAATCTTTAAAAGTACAAATTATTGCTAATGCCAATCAAAGAAAAGCATATCAAGAACATTTAAAATATCTCTACAATTTTAGTAAATCTACAGACAAGAGACTAGAAGCCTATAATCATCTGGCCAAAGAAGGAGTTGTACCTGAAATAGGTATTCAGACTTACTTCTTTCAAGCCAACCAACAAACTGTCAATAATTCTATCAATGAAATCCAGGTTTCCCTCTCACGTTTAAAGGGGATTGATGACAGCTTAAAAGCGCAGATCCGGGGGATCCAAGCACTCAATGAAGGATTAAGAACCGAAAATAGCTCAGTAGCTTTGGGTGATACAGTAAGTGATGCTACTCGTTTTAACTTGATAGCTGATCAAAAGCGGGATATTAAACTCACAGAAGCTCATATTCACTCTAGCAGCAAAGTGCTTAGTCATTATGACGGTAAAGTTGAAGAGATTTCCGTCAATCCTGGGGAAGTGGTGCTTCCTGGAAGCGATCTTGGTAAAATTTCCGTTTTAAATCCCAAAGCCATTGCCAATGTGATAGCTCTTTTTAAAGTAGGAGATGCCAAAAGGCTTAATTCGGATATGAGGCTAGAGGTAGTTCCGGATCTCTATGATCGAGCACGCTACGGTGGCATTGAAGCCAATGTCGTAGAGATAGATCAACAACCAGTATCCGAACCAGAGCTAACCAATTTGGTAGGTAATAAATTGCTAGCTTTCAAACTTTTATTGGGCAGAGATGAAGATAATCCTGATAAGCCAAGGGCTGTTAACGACAATGTCATCAAAGTGTCTTTGAGACTTGAACCAGATAAACATAATTCTAGTGGCTACAAATGGACTACAGGTAAAGGACCACCTCAGAAAATCACTGATGGTACCACTTCTGATGTTCTAGCTGTACTGGAAGAGCGTTCTTTGATCAGTTATATAAAACCAGCTTTTCGTTGGATTACCGGAATTTATTAAAACAAAAGTAGCATCTTGATATGTCCCTAGAGGTTCAGCTTTCTTCAATACTCAAACAGGGCTTTAGATTTGCCATCGGTGCCGCCTTAGTTGAAGCATACTTTTGGCATCAGGGCGATGTATTGGATAACTTCATCTATCCAGTCTTTGGTTATGTTTCGGTGGTCATTGAACCTACGACTAGAGGCGCTTTTAACGCCGGACTTGGTAGGGTTGCTGGCAGCGCTCTAGGTGGTTTTATTGCTGCTATTTTAGTTAGTGTATTTGGCATAAATGGTTATAGCCTCTATGTCATTGCAGGATTGACTTTTATTTTGGCATCTTTAATTTGTGAAACCTATCGCTGGCAAGCAGCCTATTCGCAAGCCACCTTAATTGGTACTCTGATAGCAATGAGAGCGCTAGGAACCTCAGCCCATGAAAATATTTGGCTTTATTTAAAATCTAGATTGGTTGATAACTGGATTGGGATCTGTTTTGGTATTGCCGTAGTCTTGTTGATTTACCCTCAAGATAGTCGCAGAGAATTGAACAAATATCTTAATCAATTTCTAGAAAATTTATCTTTATTACTAGGTTCGGTTTCGCAAAAATACTTAGCGCCAGAAAATACAGAAAATACTGCTAATGAATTAATTAAAAATCTGAAAAAAATTGAGAAAGCCAATTCTACTATCTTGAGCAGATCTACTACTGAATTTAGAAACATATGGCTAGAACAAGAGAAGTGGATTGATATTGTCTCTAGCCAAAAAGTTTTACTAAGACAAGCTCAAGATCTATTGAAAATTGTAGATAATACAAAAAAAAATAAATTGAGTCAGAATTTCAGCCCAGAATTAACAGTGTTACCATTATTTATCTCTCAATTAGAATCAGCTGATCTAGAATTAGAAATAGAAAAAATAACAAAAAAACTTGATCTTCTGCGTCAAAGTGGCAAGATAGATCAATACAGTACATCAGATGTTTTGTCTTTTTTTCAGTTTCTCCAGATCTTAAATCAATTTAGTAAAGAATTAAAATCTCTCAAGATTAAATTGAAGCACAAAGAAGAATTAAGCGCAGAGTCAAAATTATCTTTTTCCCTACTCAAATACAACAGAATTTCTTACAAGAGAATTCTAGAAATTATTGGAATTGGGATAGCAATTGCTATGAGTTTATCTATAATACATCATATAAACTTTCCTTTTCCTTCAGCCTACCAAGGAATTGCAGATGTAATTATTGTTGGTTCAATTGTCATGATAGTTCAACCCACAAGAGGACAGGCTTTGGCTATTAGTATTGCAGCTATGCTCTCTCTCTATTTGACTATATTTTTTGTTTACTTGATGGCTAAATCTTTTGGCTTTAGTCCTTTAACTAGTGGAATTGTCTTTTTTCTAATTTATGTAAGCTGTTCTATTCTGGGCTTTCCTCCTCTGGCTCGAATCGGCGCAATTGTTGCAGCAGATGTTTTAGGTAAAGATATCTATCCATTTTTTGATCAAGGAATTGTAGCAGCCCTAGTAGCTATTCCTGTTGGTATATTCATTGCTTTGATGATTACTACAATATTTATGCAAGGCTCGGTTTCAGATCAATTGGAGAGCGGTTTTTCTAGAACATTTGTTGGACTTGGACAGCTTTATCAGTCTTTGCTAAATAACTATTTCAATCCTGAGCAAATTAACCAAGATAATATAACTCTCAAAAATTCCCTTACCAAAGAGATTAATATGCATACCAAAATCTGTAAAATTGCCGGTTTTGAACAAGGTGCTGGGTTAATGGGGGAAATACGCAAAAAACAATGGAATCTTTTAATAAACTTTGAACAACAAGTTTTATCTCAGTTAAATACACTAGAAGATGAATTGCAACAACCCATGCCCGATCCTATTCGAGCTAAATTTTTGTCAGAATTACAAGAAATCGTGCATCATACTAGTGAACTATTTATCTGGCTTTCAGGCTTGATCATTCAACAGAAAAACTCTAATGAACAAATCAGGCAAACTTTTTTTTTAAATCGACAAATTAAGTCACTAGAAGAGCGTTTATTAAATTCTCGACTAGAGATGAGAAATTATAAGCTAGAACAACTTATATCATTTAGTTCTGCCTTTATAACCCTTAAAGAAATTGCCGAAAATTTAGAACAAATCAGTGAAACCTTAGAAAACCAAAAAACTCCTTTCTCAGTATGAAAATCAGTTGTTTGTTTTTAGCTGCTACTATCGGAATAATATGTACAGTTAGTTCGGCTGGAGCAGAATCTTTATCTAATCATTCCAAGGAAGATAGTGTCAGTTTATTAGCCCGCCCAAAGACTACACAAGAAGTGAAAATTGAGAAAGTACTCTCTCTTTCTCTCAAACAGGCATTGGAAATTGCTGAGCAAAACAACCAACAGCTTCAGATTGCTAAACAACAACTCAAAGCTAGCCAAATTGCTTTGCGTGCTTCTCAGGGTAGTTTATTACCAACATTGAACTTTTCTGCTGGAGTTAGTTACCAAAAACTGGCAAGTTTGGACTATATCGATAGTCAGATCACCAATACTGCCAATGAACTAGGAGAGATTGGACAGCTAGCCGTTAAAGCACTTTCTGATACCAGCTTAAGAAATTTAACAACTTCCTATGTTAGTCCCATTACTGCAACTCTTTTGCTCAACTACAATCTGGATGTTTCAGGAGCAAGGTCTATTTCTATTGAATCTGTTGCTAAACAAGTCCAAATTAGCCAACTAGAGGTCAAACGCCAAAGCGAAGATATAAGATTGGCAACGATTTCTGATTATTTGACGCTACAAGAGACAGATACACTAGTGACTATTGCCAAAGCCGCTCTCTCCAATGCCCAGGAAATTCTTGATGATGCCAAAAATCTCTACGCCGCAAAGGTAGGAACTAATCTAGATGTTTTGAGAACCGAGGTGCTTGTAGCTAATAACAATGAAGATCTTAGTTTATCCCAGAGCCTCCAGCTCAATGCCCGTCGTCGTATGGTTCAGCGTTTAAATCTGCCAGAAACAGTCACTGTCAAAACAACAGATGCTGTTAAATTAGCGGGAAATTGGAATTTATCTTTAGATGAAAGTATTGTTGAGGCCTATAAAAATCGTCTTGAACTAGATCAAATAATACTACAAGAAGATATATTCAAAGACCAAGAGAAACTTGCCTTACTTTCGTTATCTCCTCAAGTGAATCTATTCGGTAGCGTCAGCGCCCTCAATATTTTAAATAGTAATCCCAATCCCGGAATCAATAACGGATATGCAATAGGAGCGGCAGTTACCTGGAATTTATATGATGGCGGAGTTGCTCAAGCTCAAGCTGACCTTCAAGCTCAAAACGAAATAATCAATCAAACTCGTTTTTCACAGACTCGTAGCGAAATTCGCACGCAAGTAGAACAAAGCTATAATGACCTTCAATCAAATTTAGTCAATATTGAGACATCACAAGTAGCTAGAAAAAGAGCAAAAGAAGCTCTGAGATTATCTCGTATGGGGTTTAGTGCTGGTGTTGTCACCCAGTTAAATACTACAACTGCACAGACAGACTTAACTAAAGCTGAAACTAACTATCTACGTGCATTAATTAACTACAATCGAGCGTTTTATTCTCTTGAAAGAGCTGTCAGTAACACCAGGGTCAACAACTAGTGATTAGCGAATAACAAAAAACTTTGATCGTAAGAGTTATTCAATACTCTTGGAGTATAATTAAAACCACAAAGCACTTAGGGAGAAGTGGCAGAGTGGTTGATTGCGGCGGTCTCGAAAACCGTTAAGGGGAAACCCTTCAAGAGTTCAAATCTCTTCTTCTCCGTCTTATAAATACAAAAAAGAACCAGCAAGTATCAATCCTGCTGGTTTTCTATTTAATCTGGAACTTTCACTTGAGAAAGAATTCCAGCTAACTCCTCCCCTTCTAGTACTTCTTGCTGTAAAAGAGTAATAGTGGTGGATTCAAGCAAATCCCTGTTGTTACGCAAGATATTTAAAGCCTTCTGATAGGCTAGTTCGATCTTTTGCCTGACTTGGCGATCAATTTCTCCTGCAACCTCTTCACTGATGGCTCGGCGTGGACTTTCCTCATCCAAAAACCGAGAAGCAGTCCTTTCAAAGGCAATAGGACCAAGCGTGCTACTCATACCGTAACGAGTGACAGCCCGTTCTGCCAAGTCTGTCGACTTTTGAATGTCATCACTAGCTCCTGTGGAAACCTTACCAAAGACAATTTCCTCAGCTGCTCGCCCGCCCAGCAATGTTGCCAGTCTTGCTTGTAGTTCATCCTCTAGCATTAAATAACGATCTTCTTCAGGCATCTGCAGAGTGTAGCCTAATGCGCCAGAGCCTCTGGGAACTATGGAGATTTTAGAAACCCTGCTACCACCATCGGCAAGAGCTCCTACTAGGGCATGGCCAACCTCATGATAGGCAACAATTCGACGCTCCAGGATACTGGGAACACGAGAGCGTTTTTCAAGGCCAGCTACAATTCTCTCAAAGGCATCGTGAAAGTTTTTCATCAAAACCACTTGGCTATTTTCACGAGCTGCCAGAAGTGCCGCTTCATTGACGAGATTAGCCAGATCTGCGCCAGAAAAACCGAAAGTCTGATTGGCGACTATATCCAAGTCTACATCCCCAAATAGTGCGACCGAGGCTGAATGAACCCTCAAAATATCCAATCTGCCGCTTTTATCGGGACGATCTAGTAATACTTGGCGATCAAAACGACCAGGACGGCGCAAAGCAGCATCCAAGATCTCTGGGCGATTGGTTGCAGCAATTACGATTACTCCATCGTTACCACTAAAACCATCCATTTCTGTAAGCAACTGATTTAAAGTCTGTTCCCTTTCGTCGTTACCCAGATTAGGGTTACTGCCTCTTGCCTTGCCGATGGCATCGAGTTCATCGATAAAAACAATACAGGGGGACTGCTGCTTGGCGCGCGCAAAGAGATCGCGTACTCTAGAAGCTCCTACACCAACATAAACCTCTACAAATTCCGAACCAGACATACTCAAGAAAGGAACCCCTGCTTCACCGGCAACAGCCTTAGCTAACAAGGTTTTACCAGTTCCAGGTGGGCCAACTAACAGGATACCCTTGGGGATTTTGGCACCAATTTTGCGGTATTTCTCGCCATTTGACAGGAAATCAACTACCTCTTGTAATTCTTGCTTAGCCTCATCCACCCCAGCTACATCGGCAAAAGAAATACCTGTTTGTCTGCGATTGTTAACTTTAGCCTTACCCATACCCATACCCAGTCCCCCGCCGCCAACATCACTGAACTTGCGTAGGGCAAAAAGGGTACCAATCAATGCTCCGACAGAAATAGTCAATCCTAAAATTGTTTCTAGAGCGCCGGAATCATTACCAGAATTTTCATACTGCACTCCATGACTTCTTAAAATATCAAAGAAACCATCTTCGACAACATTGGATTGGGTAAAAAACTCTTTCGAACCAAATTCTGGTTTTAAAATATATTCGATGCCATCGCCTTTAAAGATAACGCGCTGAACCTGAAATGACTTAATTTGCTCAATTAACTGACTATAGCTTGTTTCTGTTTTCATATTCCAAATCCATATCACTTACTGAATCTATAATCCTTTAACTTCTCAATCAACCAACAGATGAATTTTCCACATCATTAGGTGTAGTCCTCACCCTTGACCTTAAACTCCCATTAAGAATCTGGCAAAAGAATCACCAAGATAGACAGATCCAATACTAACTATTGCACTGCCTAAATAATAAAAAACAGTTGTCGCCATTTCTTTTTGACGCCAAAGAAAAATAGTTTCCCATTCGTAGGTAGAAAAAGTGGTGTAAGAGCCTAAAAATCCAGTCCTTGCGAATAGATCCAATTCTTTGGGAAGATTTGCAGCTGTACTGCAAAAAGTCAAGAAAAATCCTATCAACAGGCATCCTGAAATATTAATAATAAAGGTACCATAGGGAAAATTTACTCCCCATCTTTTTTTAGACCATTCAGTAATATAGAAGCGCATCAAAGCTCCTGGTATTGCACCTGAAATGATCGCCAGTGGATCATTGAAAAAGCCAAAATCCATATTTTCACGATTTACAAGGTTTGTTGATCTAACCTATACTTGAGTTTATACGGCAGAGTGAGGAATCAATTGAGAACTACATCCAACTCATTAGCATGCTCTTTTTACTGTTTCACGTAGGGACAAATCAATATGCCATAGAAACCTCCCGAGTAACAGAAGTTATTCCAATGGTTTTGCTCAAAAAGATTCACAATGCCCCCAACTTTATGTCCGGTTTTTTCAATTATCGGGGTTTAGTCATTCCAGTAGTTGATTTTTCGCATTTAATCAAGGGAGAACCTAGTCAATTTTATTTGAGCACTCGTATTATCATCCTCAAATATCCTGATTTGGAAAATAGGGTTCGTCACTTGGGATTGATAGCTGAACAGGTTACTGAAACTCTTGATAAAGCGATATCTGAATTGATAGATCCCGATATGAATCTTGATAGATCCACCTATTTATCCAAGATGATGATTGACCGGGATGAAATCATCCAATGTATAAATCTTGTAGATCTTTTAGCTGATTCTGAGCAATTATTTCTCTTGTCAGGGGCGATTGAGTGAAATTTTTAAAAGAGATAGGGGATTTACTCATGCTCAGGATTGGAATTGATTGTACCATTTTGGGTAGGGACAGATTGAAATTCCTTCTCAAAAAAAGACAGGGTGAACTAAATATTCCTGATGAAGATCTCTATTATGCCAAGCTTAAAAATTCGCCAGAAGAACTCTCCTATCTAGTCGAAGAGATAGTGGTACCCGAAACCTGGTTTTTCAGGGACAATCAGCCATTTGAGTATCTCAAATCATACATTACTAATCAAAAATTGGGCCAATCATTAAAATTTCTGAGTATTCCCTGCAGCACAGGAGAAGAGCCCTACTCGATTGCCATGACAGTTTTAGAAACAGGATTGCCAGTTCAAACCTTCTCCATCGAAGCAATCGATATCAGCAGCAAAGCAATTCATAAGGCTATAACAGGGATTTATGGACAGAATTCCTTTCGTGGGGATTTCAAATATCAGCAATATTTTCACCCAGTTGTCCAAGGACATCAACTCTTGCCGGAAGTTCGTAAGATGGTCTCTTTCAGGCAAGGAAATATAATGAACAGGGCTAATTTTCCACAGGCTCATTATGATGTTATTTTCTGCCGAAATCTACTGATATACCTAGATACCAAGGTTGCCCGACAGTTAATGGAACATCTCACCAAAACCCTTAAGGTTGGAGGACTTTTATTTGTTGGCTCTGCTGAAACCATTCATGTTCCTCAGGAGTTTTTCGAATCTTTAAATAAACCCTTCACTTTTGCCTATCAAAAACTTCAGCCTCAACAAAAGTCCGTTAAAGCTCAAACATTGCCCGTTATCCAGAAGACTATAGCTTCTCTTAGTGTTGATCAAAAAAACCTGATTAAGACTGATTCTTCCAAAAAAAATGAATCAGACTTGATTCGAGCAAGAAAATTAGCCAACCTGGGAAAATTAGATGAATCAATCCTTCTGGCTCAAAAATATCTAAAGGAGTTTTTCTTAAGTATTGAGGCTCATATACTCTTGGGAGAGCTCTATCAAGCATCTTCTAATAGTAGCAAAGCAGAAGAGAGCTTTCTAAAGGCGCTTTATCTAGATCCCAACAATGTCGAGGCTTTGAATTATCTTTTATTACTTAAAGAACAAAAAGGAGATCCCAAAGAGGTTAAAATTTTAAAAAAACGTTTGGAAAGATTGAAACAAACCCAAAAGACTTCTTAAATCCAAAAAAATATGTTTAATTTTATTCTAAAAGTCAAAACTCTCCAAGAGCAAATATTCAGGGGCTTTCTCCTGATGGGATTATTAACTCTGTTAGTTGCCTTGATTGGTTTTTTTAACAATAAGCAGCTGGCCGAACGACTACACGACTACTCTAACAATGCTTTTCCCAGTATTAATAGTCTCTGGAGAATGGGTGAAGCTCAGACTCAAATGCAGAGCGCCCTAAGACTACTGATAAATTCAACAGCCTCACCAGAAGACAAGCAAACAGCCCTTGAACAAAACAAGAATGCTTTCAAGCAATATGAAGAGGGAAAAGAGAAATACGAAAAAGCCTACTCAGAGCCTGAAGAAAAACAACTTTACGCCCAGTATAAAATACTTTGGGATGACTGGAAAGCCAAAGAGGAAAGATTCATGGAACTATATGGACAACTGGTTCAAGTGAACCTGTCCAATCCCC
Organism: uncultured cyanobacterium; assembly: GCA_903869185.1. Lineage (GTDB taxonomy): Bacteria > Cyanobacteriota > Cyanobacteriia > Cyanobacteriales > Microcystaceae > CAISPN01. The sequence goes on from CAIPYC010000078.1 coordinate 37,303, forward strand.
CGAAAGTGATGATAAATGAACTTTTAGCTAATAGAAAAAATAGCCCTCAATATCTAAAAGCCATCCAAGCTTTAAATATCACTGACAAAATGTTGGATTACAGAAGAAATGTCTTATTGCCTTCTTATGACAAGTCTCATTCTGCTCTTCTTGGTTTGATTAAATACAATCAAGATACTGGAAATAATGCTGGCAAAGAAGCTAAAAAAATTATAAATAATGCATATCTCTGGATGATATCTGCTCTGATACTTACTCCAATTCTGGCGATATTACTGGGCAAATACTTGGGTAAAAGTCTTACTCATGAAGTTCAAAAATCCTGCATAGCCATTACAACTTCCTCTAATCAAATTGGGGCCTCAGGCAAAGAGCTAGAGGCTACAGTTGCCGAGCAAAATGCCTCAACAAATCAAGTTTCAGCTACTTCTAGAGAGATTGCCGCCACTTCGAGACAATTGGCTCAGACTATGGACAATTTGGCTCAACTATCGCAACGGACTGCACAAGAGGCCGGAGATAGCCAAGAAGAACTCCAGCAGATGCAGGGCATAATGGTGGATTTGTCTGAGGCTACTTCCTCTATCGTTGCCAAATTGGGTACCATGAGCAATAAAGCCAACAACATCAATAGCGTGGTAGAGACAATCACCAAAGTGGCAGTACAGACTAACCTGCTTTCTCTCAATGCAGCCATTGAAGCAGAAAAAGCCGGAGAGTATGGCGCTGGTTTTTCTGTAGTAGCTAGAGAAATAAGACGTCTAGCCGATCAAACCGCCGTAGCCACATTAGAGATTGAGCAGATGGTCAAGGAAATGCAGATGTCGGTTTCTACTGGAGTAATGGAAATGGATAAATTTAATCATGCCGTCAATGAGAGTGTTGGTAAGGTTGAATTCATTTCCGGGCAGATATCCAAGGTGATCAATCAAGTACAGGGATTAACCCCCAGCTTCATTGAGGTTTCACAGGGCATGCATGAACAATCCCAGGGCGCTGAACAGATCAATGAGGCAATGGAACAATTGAGCCAAGCAGGACACCAGACTGTCGATGCTATCAGAGAGACTAATCTGGCTCTGGTTAATCTAGATGATGCTTCTATAGCCTTAAGAAACAAGATTTCTAGATCCAGAAATTAGCTTATGAATTCCCTTGAAAGCCAACAATTTTCTAAAAGATGTTGGAATGAAATAGGAGTAAAGGGCGATTTTAGTTGTCACCAGCTTAAAGCTGTGATCCATTGCCATAATTGTCCGGTTTATTGTGAAACAGGCAGAAGTCTATTCAATCGTGAAATTCCCTTACAATACCTAGAAGATTGGACAAGAGTCGTTGCCGAAACCTCCAACGATAAAGAAAAATTTTTTTCTGCCAAGGATGCTATATCCTGGATGATTTTCCGCCTTGGCGGCGAATTACTGTCAATTCCAGTTAAAACCATTCAGGAAATAGTTGTTCCTACTGCAGTACATAGCTTGCCCCATCGCAGTAATCACTTTTTTTTGGGATTAACCAATATCAGGGGTGAAACGTTAATTTGTATTTCTCTGGCTCATTTATTGTCCTTGCCTATCGATTCTGACGAACCAAAAGATCTTTTAAAACGGATGATCGTGGCTGGCAATCCCAAAGATCGCTGGGTCTTTTTGGTAGATGAGGTCTTTGGTGTCCATCGTTTCTCTCCTCGGGAGTTAAAGGAGGCTCCGGTTGTCATTACCAAAGCCACAGAAACATATACTCAACTAGTGGGCAACTGGCAGGGACAAAAAGTTAACTTTTTGGATGCTGAGTTGATTTTCTATACTCTCAATCGCAAGATTCTAGAAGGCTAAAACCTATGAGTAAATTCTCCGTAATAGAAATTTTTGAACAAGGGGTAGCCGAGCAGGTAGCCATAATACTTGAGAAAAATGAGCTTCTGGGGACTGGCAAAACCAGCGACTCAATTCTAGAAGAGATCATCTCCTCAATAAATATAATTCATGGAATGGCCAATCTGGTCGAAAGAGAAGCCACAGCCGAATTGACTCAAATTCTAAACCAATATTTCCTCAATTCTCTCAATCAAAATCACGTTTTTAGTCAAACCGAACTGGAATTAGTTGCCCAAAGCGCAGATCTCTTAAACAGAATGAGCCAAGTTGGTGAGAAAGATTGGTCAGATTGGCTAGATAGTGAATCTTGGGAAATTACTGCTGTCAAACAGGCTCTCTCGGCTTCTAAATCACAATCTTCGTTCATCACAGACAAAACAATTACACAACAGGCTATAGATGATTTCATAGTTCAGGATCAATCTATGTTTGAGCTATTTCGCCTTGAAGTAGAGACGCAGGTCAATATTCTCAATAGCGGATTACTTTCTCTGGAAAACAATCCTACTTCAATTAAAGATCTAGAAATCCTTATGCGCGCTGCCCATTCTGTCAAGGGAGCGGCCAGGATAGTCGGAATCAATAACGTTGTCGATTTGGCGCATGTTATGGAGGACTGTTTTGTTGCAGCCCAAAGACAACAACTGGTAATCCAATCAAATCAAGTAGATAACCTACTTCAAGGAGTTGATCTGCTCTCCAAATTCAGCCATATTACTGCCCAGGATTTATCAAGCTATATGGCAGAGCATCAAAATCAAATGCGAAACACCTGCATAGCTATAGCCAATATTCTCAAGCCTGAAAACCAAGATTTACCAATAGTTGCAGCATCTGATCCTGAGCCAGTAACAAAAATTGACAATGTGACTTTATCTCCAGCGTCAGCAATACCAGAGGAGTCTTTAATAAAAAACAGCGAACAAGCCAGAGTCATCAGAGTCGATGCAGACAACCTCAATCGAATCATGGGTCTAGCTGGTGAAACACTCATTAGCGCCAATTGGTTAGAGCCTTTTACAGATTCCCTCATCCAATTCAAAGCCCAACAATTAGAGCTGATCAAGTCTATTGAGCAATTGAGGGAGTATTTGAGATCTAACAAAAAAGATCGTCAATTAGAGGATTTGTTCATCAATGTGGAACAAAAGGCACAACAGAGCTTAAAAGCAATAGGAGAGAGGATCCAACAACTTGATCTCTATAGCCGTCGTACTACTATTCTTTCCGATCGTCTCTACAACGAGGTTATTGCTACCAATATGAGGCCCTTTAATGATGGGGTGCAAGGCTTTCCCCGTATGTTAAGAGATCTCTCCCGTCAACTGGGCAAACAGGTAAACTTAGAGATTATTGGCAAAACTACTCCTGTAGATAGAGATATCCTTATAAAACTTGAAGCTCCTCTTACCCATATTCTACGCAATGCTCTAGATCACGGACTAGAAACTACAGAAGAACGGATAGCTCTTGGAAAGTCAGTTTCGGGACATATTCGCCTAGAGGCCATTCACCGGGGAGGAATGCTTTCAATCACTATCAGTGATGATGGAAAAGGAATAGATATAGAGAAATTAAGAACCAAAATAGTTGATCGAGGTTTTATCTCCATCGAATCAGCCAGACAGTTAAGTGAATCTGAGCTTTTAGAGTTTATTTTTTTACCGAGCTTTTCCACCGCCAAACAAGTTACAGAAATCTCCGGAAGAGGCGTAGGGTTGGATATAGCCAAGAGCATGGCTCAAGAGGTTGGCGGAAATATAAGAGTTTCTTCGATATTGGGTAAGGGAACCAGTTTTAATTTCCAGTTACCTCTTACCCTATCTGTGATTCGGACTTTGTTGGTAGAAATTGCCGGCGAAGTCTATGCCTTTGCCTTAGCCAGAATTGATCGGATCGTGATTCTAGAGTCAGGAGATATTGCCACAACCGAAGGCAGACAGTTTTTTACAATTGACAATAAAAATATCGGATTGATTGGGGCCAATCAAGTCCTGGGACTTCCTGAAAACAACCTGGAATCGGCACAGTTCCCGGTTGTGATTATCAGCGATCAATCTGACAGCTATGGTGTTTTGGTCGAACGCTTTTTGGGCGAAAGGGATCTTGTCGTCAGACCATTGGATCCCAGATTGGGTAAAGTACAAGATATCAGCGCCCTGGCTTTGGATGAGGACGGATCCCCGATTCTAATTATAGATACTGCCGATTTGGTCCAATCTATCAACAATCTTCTAGGTAGCCGGATCTTGAAGAAGATTGAGCTGGAAAACCACAAAATCTTGGAGGAAGAGATACAACCTAAAACTATTCTGGTTGTAGATGACTCTATCACAGTTAGAGAGACTCAACGCAAATTACTGGAAAACAGAGGTTATCAAGTTGATGTTGCAGTAGACGGGTTAGATGGCTGGAACGCTATACGGACTAAAGCCTATGATCTGGTAATCAGCGATATTGATATGCCTCGTATGAACGGTATTGAGATGATAAAAAATATTCGCAACCATTCTATCTACTCTGGTCTGCCGATCATCGTTGTTTCTTATCGAGATCGCCAAGAAGATCGACTCCAGGGAATGGAAGCCGGCGCCAACTACTATTTGACTAAAAGCAGTTTTGAAGACGGTACTTTAACTAAAGCTGTATTTGATCTAGTGGGAGAGTAAACAGATGCGCATCGCTATTGCCCATAATGATCCAGCAACTGTTAAGATTTTGAGCAGAATTCTCGAAAACAAACATGAAATTGCCTGGATTGTTCAAGATGGCCAACAGGCTGTGGAGAGATCACTTAAAGATCGACCTGATTTGATCCTAATGGGTTTGGCAATGCCAATACTAGATGGAGTGAAAGCTACCAAGGCCATAATGCTTCACTCTCCCTGTCCAATTGTTTTGGTTACAAGTGACTCACAGAAAAACACAGCAAAAATTTTTGAAGCAATAGGCTACGGAGCTCTTGATTCAGTAGATGTTGAAACAAGTTTTAGTAGTCAGCAAAACCTTTTACCAAAAATTTTAACTATCAGTAAGCTAAAAGGAAGTATCAGAGAACTCAATAAACCATTGAATAAACCCATCAATACTTCACTTGTGGTATTCGGCGCATCTACCGGCGGGCCAAGTGCTCTTTCAATGATTCTGGCTCAGTTGCCTGCTAATTTTCCTGTACCGATTGCAATCGTACAACATATTGATCAACAGTTTTCATCCGGTTTGGCTCAATGGCTTAATCAACAAACCTCTTTAAACGTTAGAACAGCCCAACAGGGAGATCGTTTAAGAGTTGGTGAGGTATTATTGGCTTCTACCAATGATCACCTGTATATGAGAGAAGATCTAACTCTTTCATATACCAGCGAACCCTTGAATTGCTCTTACCGCCCTTCGGTGGATGTTTTTTTTGAGAGTCTGGCCAAAAACTGGAGAAAACCCGGTATTGCAATCCTATTAACCGGCATGGGTAAAGATGGAGCTAAGGGGCTAAAGCTTCTCAATCTCAAGGGTTGGTATACTATCGCTCAAAACGAAACCACTTCAGCTGTCTATGGGATGCCCAAAGCCGCTGTAGAACTAAAGGCAGCTATTGAAATTCTGCCGCTTGAACGTATAGCTACTTCTATTAAAGAGTTAATCAAGGAAGGAAAGACCAGTAGATGAATGACCCAATTCGTGTTCTTTTAATTGACGATCAGCCTATCATTAGCGAAGGTATCAAGCGCATGTTGGCACCTGAAACTGATATTGATTTCAAATATTGCAGCGATCCTATGCAGGCAATGAAAATGGCGAAAGAGTATCTACCTACGGTTATACTGCAGGATTTGGTGATGCCAAACCTTGATGGGTTACTGCTAGTACGTTTTTTGCGTGCTGAAGATTCACCTACTCTTCATGTTCCCCTTATTGTACTTTCAAGCAAGGAGGATCCTGTGATTAAAGCCAAGGCTTTTGCCCTTGGAGCTAATGATTATTTAGTAAAACTTCCCGATGCAGCAGAGTTGATTGCCCGGATACGCTATCATTCCAGAGCGTATGGTAATTATCTCAAGAGATTAGAGGCAGAGGAAATGCTTCAAAGAGAAAATATCCGCATGAGTAAAGAATTGGATATAGTCAGACAAATGCAACAGTTGATTTTACCAAGAGCAGAGGAGTTGGCAGAGATCAGTGATCTCGATATTGCAGGCTATATGGAACCGGCTGATGAAGTTGGCGGAGATTACTATGATGTTCTCTCTGCTGATGGTATTGTCACTATTGCGATGGGGGATGTGACTGGACATGGTTTAGAGAGTGGTTTGCTGATGGTAATGGCTCAAACGGCAGTACGTACTATTAAAGAAATTCAAGAATTTGATTTTGTTCGTTTCTTAGAAACTCTCAATCGGACGCTTTATAAAAATTTGCAGCGCATGAGCTCAGAAAAGCATTTGACTCTTGTTATAGTGAACTATGCTGATGGGAAAATGAGTATCAGCGGACAGCATGAGGAAACTATTTTGGTCAGAAAAGGAGGTAAAATTGAGCGTATTGATACTATAGATCTGGGTTTCCCCATCGGGTTAATAGATGAGATTGGAGAGTTTATTAATAATACAGTTATTGAATTATCCATTGAAGATGGTATAGTTCTTTACACCGATGGTATTCCAGAAGCCAAGAATATTGATGATGAGCAATATGGCTTAGATAGATTATGTGAAATCATCAGTAACAATTGGCATTTAGATTCAGAGCAAATCCAAGAGGCAATTATTGCAGATCTCAAAAAATTCATAGGTAAGCAAATGATCTTCGATGATATTACACTTGTTATCATCAAAAGAAAGGAGTAGGGTAAATATATGAGCCGCATTTATGGAAATTTCATTGAGCATTTGCCACAGGCAAGAGAATCTCTTGAGCTAGGATTCGGAGTGCATTACCATTCCAATAAAGAGCGTTGGGAGAACAATTTTATAGTAGCCCAATTCTGCTCCAACTATTTTGCAACCTTTTTGTTGAATAAGCAACTAAGATATTCTATTCAATATATAGCTAATGAATTATTGGAAAATGCTATAAAATTCAATAAAGATAGCAAACAGCATATAAATCTGAATTTATATCTTTTAGATGACAAAATGATCATAAGTGCAGTTAACACTACTGATAAGCTATCATGTATAAAACTTCAGGAACTGGTTCAAAAGATTCTAACTGATGATCCCCTAACTATGTATATAGAGCAAGTTAAATCTAGTACCGAAGTAAGCAATATATCCGGCTTGGGCTTATTGACTATTCTCAATGATCATGGAGCAGAGCTAGGCTGGGAAATACAAGATTGTACTGACGAAAAAGAACTTTTACAAGTCAAGACAATGGCACAACTAAATATTGAGTGAATTTAATAAAAAAACATATGAATAAAGTACAGGGAACAAAATATTCAGTAGACTATACTGAAAGTACTAATACGGTAAATTTTATCGGTGATATAAGTTTAGGCGGAACTCAAGAATATGTTCCAATAGTCGAATTATTGGAAAAGTCTACTGCCGATGCCACTGAAACTTTGATTTTGAATCTCAAGGAATTGAGCTTTTTGAATAGTTCTGGTATCAGTATGCTTTCTAAATTTGTTATTGGCTTTCGTAAAAGAAAAGACATTCAGCTAGTTATATTGGGCTCCAAAAATATGCCGTGGCAGGTTAAATCTTTAAAGAATCTAGAAAGACTTTTGCCTGGTTTAAAATTACAGATTGAATAAATGATGTCGCTAGATTACTTTCCTGAAAACGATATTTTTATTTCGCTTTTTGGTCTAATAGGTGGGGGTTTACTTCTCTATCTATTGCTTTTCTTCGGATTAAAATCAATATTCCGTCAATTCGAAAGGGATATTGCGCTAGTTACTCTTAATATCTCTAGATATCCTATTTTGGTTATTTTCACTATATTTGGCTTGAAATATAGTTTAAGGAACTTACCACCATCGCAAGCCCTTGAATTCTTAATAAAGATTTTGCATTCAAGCATAATTATTGTTATAAGTTATTGGTCAATCAAAATATTCATTCAAGTAATTAACTATTATTTAAAAGAATATACCAATCGGACCGAAGCCATGTGGGATGATGTGCTTCTGCCAATACTAGAAGCAGTGATTCCTGCGATTATTGGTATTTTAGGGGGAGCTTTTGTTCTTAAAACTTTTGGCTTTGATTTAAAGGGAATTTGGGTAGCTCTAGGTGGTGTTACTTTTGTAATTGGTTTTGCTCTGCAGGATATACTGGCTAATTTTTTTAGTGGTATAGTTCTTTTAATTGATACGCCATTTCGCTTTGGAGATATTTTATCTTTAGAAAATGGCACTGTGGGCATGCTCAAGAAAATAGGGGTGCGAGTGACGCATCTTTATATCTTTAATACACACAGTGATATTTATATTCCCAATAGTGTTCTACAAGGACAAAAAATCATTAATCTGTCTCGGCCCACTCCCTATTGTCAATCTTGTGTAAATCTAGATATACCATTAGAATACGATCTAAAACAAGCCAGAATAGCAATGCAAAATATTGTTTTAGCTCATCCTGATACATTGGGAAATATCCAACAAAAATTGCAATTTATAGATCAGTTTTTTCAAGATCCTAATTTACAAGAACAGCAGGAAAATGGTAAGCAAAGATTATTTTATGAGGATTTAGTTAACGAAAAATTAGAAGAAATAGTTTATTTTATAGATGCGTTAGTTACTACATTGCAATTTGCAGAAAAAGGAGGTTTAACTCAAGATGAGATGGAAAATATTAGGCAGGAATACAAAGGATTATTAGAAATAATTGGTTTACGCGATAGTCAAGAAAATAAAGGATCTTTTGTTTTAGAGGAAAGCCAGCAGGAAGATGCTCTAATAGAATTGGTCAAGCAATGGTATCGCAGTCTCATCAGAGATCCCAATCTTCTAGATGAAGACTCCTTCATTGTTGCCGAGGAATGGGAAAGAAAGATCAATCTCTTGAAATCGAGACTACAAAAGCTTTATCAAAAGATAGCCAATCCCCAGGCTGATGAGACAAGGCTTGACGACTATATGATGGAAATCAGCAAATGGCTCAATGAAAAATTTAAACAGCCTCGAATGAAATGGCAAGATCCTCAAATTCATATAGTAGCTATTGATGATGAAGATTCCAGTTTTTTTGTAAAATTTGCCCTCAATTTTTTTATTGATGATGTCAAGCTAGAAGATAGCAAACGTAATCAAAGAGTCAACAGTCAAATTTATCAGGAAGTATTGAAATATATTAAAAACCTCAATTCTGACTCACAAATTCAACAGATCAAAAATGATAACTTCACTATTGATCACTATGCTCAAGATTGATTGTCCTGGACTCAAAAGAGATACCTTGAAAGACTTTTACCCGACATCCATTTGAAGTTTGAAAATAATGAATTTACTCAATCAAGTTCTAGAAAACAATTTTTATTTTCCCCTGATAGTGTTTTTGACAGGGCTAATTTTCCTGTATTTACTTCTTTTTTATGGTCTTAAATCTATTTTTCGGCAGTTCGAAAGCGATGTTGCCCTAGTTACCCTGATCGCATCTAGTTATCCTATTCTCTTGATTTATCTAGTATTAGGACTTAAATTTAACCTTCATCACTGGGAGTCAGTCAAGATAACCGAGCTGGTGTTGAAATTTTTAGATGTGAGTTTGATTGTAATAACCACCTACTGGCTTGTTCAGATTTTCGCAAAGATAATCATTTATTACCTAAAAAAATATACAAAACAGTCTGAAGTCATGTGGGATGATGTTCTGCTGCCAATTTTGGAGGCTGTTATTCCGGTAATCATTTATATTCTGGGAGGAGCTTTTGCGCTTAAATCTGCAGGAGTTGATTTGACCGGCATATGGGTAGCTCTTGGGGGGGCTACTTTTGTAATTGGTTTTGCTGTTAAAGATATACTATCCAACTTTTTCAGTGGTATAGTTCTTTTGATTGATACGCCCTTTCGCTTTGGTGATGTACTCTCGCTCGAAGATGGTACTATAGGTACTCTCAAGAAAATTGGGGTCAGGGTTACTCAGCTGTATATATCCAAAAACCACAGTGATATCTATATTCCCAACAGTGTTCTCCAAGGACAGAAAATCATTAACCTCAGCCGTCCCACTCCTTATTTCCAATCCTGCCTAAAGATAAAGGTTCCTTCAAAGTCCAATTTTGATCAGCTTAAGCATATTGCCGAAGAAATTGTCATGGCCCATCCCAATACCCTAGGGGATATTGATCAAAAACTTAATTTCATAGATAAATACTATTTAGAGCCCGAGCTACTGGAGCAAAAAGAAAGCGGACAAAAACAACTATTGACAGAAAAAAGAGTCGATCAAAAATTAGAAGAAATAGATCTTTCTCTAGATACCCTGGTAGTGACAATACAATTTGCAGAAAAGGTTGGACTAACCAAAGATGAGATTGAAAATATCCAACAGGAATACCACGGAGTTCTCGAGCTAATTGGTTTAGATGTAATAAGCCTGGAAGAAAACCTGCAAGAAGATAGTCTAATCGAATTAGTTAGGCAATGGTATCGTAATCTAATTAGAGATCCCAATCTTGTGGATGAGGATACATATATTATTTCCCAAGAGTGGGAAAGAAAAATAAATTTATTGAAAACAAGAATCCAAAGACTCTATCAAAAGATAGCAAGTCCCAAAAGCGACGAAACAAGATTAGATGACTATGTAAAAGAAATCAACCAATGGCTCAAAGACAAGTTCAAGCAGCCCCGACTCAAATGGCAAGATCCCCAAATCAGGGTCACGGCAATTAATCACGATAAACATTCTTCACTCTATCTGGAATTTATGATAAATTTCTTCATCAAAAATTTCAAGTTGGAAGATGGAAAAAGAATCTCTAGAATCAATAGTCAAATATATCAGGAAATTGTAGAACAGCTAAAGAGTAACTATCTCGACAATACCAGTTCAAATTAATTAATCGTTTTAATAATATCAAGAATCAATTGCCTAAAATTAACACTAGAAACTTCTCTTGGCATTGCCTTAAATTTGCCATAGCCTTGTTCCCCTTTGTCCCTTTAATCGCTGGAGTTTCTTTGCTGCTCTCTACCATAGTCTCCTGGAAAAAGAGATATCCTTTTCTTTTACGCTACTGGCCTAATCAAGCCTTAGGAATCTTTGCCCTGTGGTTATTGGTTACTTCACTTACGGCAGCACATCCCAAAGAGGCCTGGTTGGGAACCTGTAATTTTTTACCATTTATGTTTTATTTGGCCAGCTCTGGAATCTCAATTCGCCAAATATCTCAACTTAGAACAATTGCCTATTTGGTAGTGCTTCCTTCTTTGGCGGTAGTCTTGCTGGGATTTGGTCAACTGTTTTTGGGTTGGACGAGTTCACCACAAATCAATCAACTGAATCTGGGCTGGAACCTATCATATGATGGCAATCCTATAGGTAGAATGTCCTCAATCTTTATGTATGCCAATATCTTGGCTGCTTATTTGCTGTTAGCTTTTTTATTAGGTCTTGGACTGTGGCTGGAATGCTATCTTGATAAAGGTAAAAGAAATAGAAAGATTTTGGCTATTTTGAGTCTCACTATTTTTGCTGATATTGCCGGCTTGATTTTGACTGATTCCCGCAATGCTTGGATTTTTTCTTTACTTGGTTGTTTAGCCTACTGCCTTTATTTGGGATATAGATCGATAGTAGGTTTGATCATCGCCTTAGCTGCTCTTGTATCTGCTGCATCCTGGGCACCATCACCAATTAGTACCAGCTTGCGCCATATCGTACCAGCTTATTTTTGGGCTAGGCTTTCTGATCAGCTGTATCCCCATCGCTCGATTGGCAGCCTGCGTACTACACAATGGCAGTTTGCCTGGGAGATGATGCTCCATCGTCCAATTTTCGGCTGGGGTCTACGCAATTTCAGCCCACTTTATACAGCTCAATTCGGCGAATGGCTAGGACATCCCCACAATTTCTTTCTGATGCTCCTGGCTGAAATAGGAATACCAGGAACTTTAATTCTCTCAGGCACAATCGGATGGACTATTTACCAGGCTCTACAAATTCTAAAAAAAGCTCAATCCTCTAAAAGTAACCACCTCATCATCTTTGCTTACTTGATCACTTTTAGTGGCTGTGTCTTATTTAATTTGTTTGATATAACTCTTTTTAATATCAAGAGCAATTTTTTGAACTGGATACTCTTATCCTGCATCTGGGGTATAGTCTATGCAAACAAAAATCCTCCCCCATCATAGAGGAAGGATAGAAGAATTTAAAAGATCGAGAAATTAAGCAGTTGCTCTTTTCTTTTTAAGCTGTCTCAAACCTATAAATAAAGGGATTCCCAAAAGAAAACCTTCTTTGGCGTCAAACTCAAAAGGAACGGGAACTCGCAGATTGTTTACCTGTAACCCGGCAGAAGTTGAAGTGAGCCTACCAGTTTTATTTATTGTGAAAAATAAGGTGTTCACACCACCCTGATTAAATCCACTATTGAACTGGAAAGGAGCCCATTGGTTGCTGGTTGGGGTTGAAGAGATTGTAGTGCCGCCAGTGATTGTGTTATTAAAAATAGATGTTCCAGCTACTGTTGGATTCAAAGTTACACTCACTCCTGTGCTACCGGGATATGATAGCCACTGCCCAGCAAGATACTTGATTGTTTCATTGGCCGGAATGGTAAAAGTTGTCTCAAATATGTATTGTCCGTTATAAGCCTGAGCAGAGGTAGTCGTTGTCCCATTGTTTAGATACACTCTATCAAAGAGGGAGGTATCGACACAACCAGCTGGCAATGGAGTTGAACAAGTATTGGCTGCAGTGGTTACAGACAACAGTTTGGGGTTATCATTGGTGCCTGGTACGGAAGCATAGGGCACGCGAAAAATACTGTAGTGTGAGTCGGCGCCAGTTACTGTACTGCCAACAGAGTTCACGCCTGTGTTGAATAAACTATAGCTTGTTTCAGTAGCGTCTGCAGGTCTACCCAACCCAACCAGGCTAATTCCGGCAAGGGTCAGTAGGGTGCCCATCGTTTTGACTTTAAGATTTTTGCCCATTTGATTTTACTTGGTTGGATTTTACGAACGATATTTGGCTATCTATAAAAAATATTTTACATTAAAAATATGATTTTGTCAAAAATTCCCCCTATTTCGTTTTGATTTGCGAAGGATATTGCTTTAAAAGCTTTTTCAAGGCAGCATATTTGGGTGAATTTCCCTCTCTCAAGCTTTCCATAGCCCCCCAACTCCCCCATTTGCCATAGGGAGTAATGTCACTATAATGATTGAATAAACCTCCTCCCAATTGTGACCATTTCGTGACAAATTGATCATAGACAATTGCTATACGAGGATCTCTATTAAATCTTATAAACAGATCATTAATAGCTTGATTATTTTCTGACCCGGAATAGCCAACCAGATGTTGACCTCCTTCATAGGCTACCAGTTGCAAATTGTACTTTTTAGCTAGGCTGGCATTTTGAGCGATACTGCGGTATGTTTCCCCCAGAGCGCCGCCTTGAGGTCCGCCCTTTAATATTCCTCCTTTGGTTATCTCTCCGTACAATTGATCCAGATTCCAGCTTTGCAATTGATCTGTCACATTTGGACTGCCCAGATAATAACCAAAATAAGCAGCAACTGCCAGAACCTTGATACCATCAAATCCTCCATGGGACTGGAGATAATCAAGTTCAGACCGGGTTGATAAATAACCACCAAAGCATAATACCCCGTTGATTTGTCTCCTCTGCTCTCCTTGGTAAACCTGTTGCCAGATATCTACAATTTGTCTGGTTCTTAGGGTATACCAGTAAAGTTTGGCAGAGGATGGATCCTCACTAAGATGGTGGGCCAATCCCTTTTTCCTAGAGTAATCTGCTTGTCCAAAGCCATCATTCCAGACTTCGTTGGAATATTCAATATATATTTTTAGATTGGGCTTAAGGTGAGCTTTGACATATTTGGCAAATTTCCTGACATAGTCATCCGATGCTCCTGTCGGCATATTAAACCAAGGATTAGTATTGGTTTTATTGGCCAAAGCCACCATGACCTCAAGGGGAACTCTGCTCCAGGTCGCACTGTCATAATCGGTTCTATCCTTCCAGGTCATTTCCTCTGGCCCATTATTGGTTCCCATCCAGTCCATGAAGCGCAGGGTGTCAAATGGCTTGATTATCTCGAGGAAATCGGGATTGAAAATATCCTTTGGGTAAGTTTTTATATATTGCCTGGGTATAATCCTGATATTTTTAGGATAGTCATGTGGATCTATATCAGTGAGTACCAAAGATATCCCGGAATTGGATTGTTGAATCCGCAGTAAATCCTGACTGGTTCTATCGGGCAAAACAAAATGATTAAGCAGCTTGGCGTCCCCGCCATAGAGAATTTTCCCCTGACCCTGGTAGCGCACTATATACTGTTGGTCTTTTCCTTGGGGATATCTGCCATTTTGTCCAGTATAGATTAAGGTGGCAACGGCATTGTATTGATGTTTTCCCTTGAGAGTAGTTACCCAACCATGGGAATCTTTAATGATTTTTTTACTTTCACCTGTATCCCACTTTGTGATTTTGCCAGAGCCATTCACCAAGGTAGCATGCCAGGAATCAGATGACTTAAAAGCGTCTATAAAGGGGTTTTCTGTGGCGTAATAGGCAACACCTGATAAATTAATACCCAGAACTATTTTGGGCTTTGGATTAACCTTAACCTTAGTAGTGGTCTTGGATATCCCCATAAAAGCAAGAACCATTAGACCGCTTAGCCCGGCAACAGTTATGATTGACCGCGAATATTTCATCATTTAACCTGGAGAATTGGACAGATTTTTGAGCATCAGGTAATAAAGCTGTCCGGGATATTTGATCATGCCAGCTCTTTCTCCGGCGCTCTTACCTACTCCCATAAAAATATCCACCCTGGCTGGTCCCTTGATAGCACTGCCAGTATCTTGATCTAGAACATATCTATCAACTTCTGGTACAGTAATTCGTCCATTGTCTATCTGGGGTATATTTGTATGAATCAGAGCCAGAGCACCTGGCGGCATCAAGGATTTATCGGTAGCTATAGATCTCTCGGGGGTTATAGGTACCCCGATTGAGCCTTGAGGATCTCCGTTGTGGGTTTGGCGAAAGAAAATAAAGCGATTATTGCGGGAAATATATTCATCGCCTTGATCAGGATGGAGATTAAGATAATTGATAACATTGGAGAGAGAAACTTCCTTGGGTTGAAGTATTTTATCTTGAACTAGTAATTTGCCAATACTGACATAGGGGTAATCTGTACCGCCATCAAAGCCAACTGCCATATATTTGCCATCAGGTAACTTGATATTGGCAGAACCCTGAATTTCAACTAGATAGGCTTCCATCCGATTCTTGAGCCATACCAATTCAGAGCCAGAAAGTAAACAGTTTTTCCGTGAAAGACCGTCTTTTCCTTGTAACTCTACTCTTGTGGGATGGGGCAGGGTCCAGCTAGCAAAGTTTTTGGGTTTTTTGTAAATTGGGTAACGATATTCTGCTGTCGGCTTTAAGCTCCCTTGATAAACCGGTTGAAAGTAACCGGTAAAAATAACGGTTTTTTGGGAATCTTTACCAACAGACTGATAAAGTACAAATTCGTTATTAATGGTAGAGCGAAATGCTTCCGGATTATTACTATGAAGCAGAAGAGTACGAAACCTTAGCAATGATTGAAAAACTCTCTCTTTGGTGATTCCTGGAACAGGATAATTTTGATAATCCTTTCTGGCCTTATCACTTTTAAGGTAAGTCAAGCTGCGATCTATCGCCTGAACAAGAGAGATGCGATCCTGTTTGTTTTGCCAAATTTGCTTATCTAACCCGAGATCTATATTTTGATTTTGGGGACTGACCTTTTCCAAAACATAACCTTGACCATGGATCTTTGATATGGGAATTATAGTTAGTCCAGAGGCAAGCAGAAGAGAGATTATTATATTATTTGTTTTCATATTGTTTTTTCTTAAGTACGATCTATACTGCCAAAAAAGACAGGTTCTATTCGAATAGCAATTACACTAACAGGACGTAAGACCATGTATTCCCCCTGAATATTTTTGATCGGGACATTGATGAATTCCTGGGAGTCATACTTTTGAACCAATTCAGTACTATACCATTTTTGAAAATCTTGTATATTGGCAAAACGAACCTCTTCCCGATGTCCGCTGGAGAGAAAGAAAAAAATAGCATATTCATCTGCTGTTCTAGGCATAAGGATTCTATTGTTTGTTAAAGCTCATTACAAAGGATACCAATACTTTACTGCAAAATCTCTTTTAGTAATATCCTCATCAAATCTATGTAGTTTGTGTTAAATTGATAAGGTTGTCAAAAATTTCACATCCAGGCAACGTACGGGTCTTTTGGCTAAAAAAGTCCCTGGATGAAAGTTAAACCCGAACAGGAGAAAAATGTCTGTAATCACTCTCAATGAACTGTTGGAGTCAGGGGTTCACTTCGGTCACCAGACCAGAAGATGGAATCCAAAAATGGCTCCCTATATTTATTCTGCCCGCAACGGTGTGCATATAATTGACCTGGTTCAAACAGCACAGCTGATAGAAGATGCCTATGAATATGTACTCAATGCATCTGAAGAGGGCAAGCGCTTCTTGTTTATTGGAACCAAGCGTCAGGCTGCCGGCATTATTGCCGAAGAGGCATCCCGTTGCGGGGCTAATTATGTCAATCAGCGCTGGCTAGGTGGAATGCTCACCAATTGGGAAACCATCAAGGGAAGAGTCGAAAGACTAAAAGAACTTGAGAACATGGAAGATAATGGCGCTATTGAAAAAAGACCCAAAATAGAAGCTTCTGTCCTAAGAAGAGAGCTTTCAAGGCTGCGCAAGTATCTTGGTGGTATTAAAACTATGAGACGCCTACCTGATGTAGTACTGGTAGTTGATCAACGCAGGGAGTACAATGCCATCCAA
>CAIPYC010000079.1 GCA_903869185.1 uncultured cyanobacterium
GCTCAACCAATCCTTTGACTATCTCATCACTTTGAGGGTGAAGTAAAGGTTCGCCGCCGGGGATAGAAACAATAGGAGCTCCGCACTCTTCGACCGCCGTAAAACATTCCTCAAGGCTAAGGTTCTGCTTAAGGATCTCAGTTGGATTTTGAATCTTGCCACAGCCTTTACAGGCCAAGTTGCAGCGAAAAAGTGGCTCTAGCATTAAGACTAAGGGAAACTTCTGACGTCCCCTTATTTTCTGGGTCAATATATATTTCCCTATATCTAGGGCTTGTTGTATCTGAACAGCCATCTCTTCTCCTAACACCTAAATTAATTTTTCCAACTTATGGCTTGGCATGCTTTTTCTATCTAGGATACACCCAATTCTATTAAATGGGAAATCATTCTTGTTTAGTAAAGTCTGTCTAACACATATTCAACAAGATCTAGCAGGGCCTGGGCCGAAGGAGAAGGAGCAAGGCAGTCGAGATATTTAATAGCTGAAGATGCATGAGTATTTGCCAACTCACGGGCTCTTTCTATTCCCTTGCTATTGATGACAAGTTCAACAGCATTTTCCAAATCCCCTTCTTGGCTGAATTCTCTTTCTATTAAGGTTGTTAAATATGGTTTTTCCTGCATTGCCAAAAGGGTAGGTGCAGTGATGTTGCCACTAGCCAAGTCAGACCCGGCCGGTTTACCCAAAACATCAGTAGGACTTGTGAAGTCTAAAATATCGTCTACAATTTGAAAAGCAAGCCCCAAATGCCGGCCATAGTTATAAAGAGAATCGACTACATGCCTGGGAGCATCGCTGAGCACTGCAGCGGCTTTGGCACTGTTGGCAATCAGGGAAGCTGTTTTATAATGACTTTTTTCAATATAGTCTGCTAGAGTCAGACCTGTTTCGAAGCAATTAATCCCTTGAAGTATTTCACCTTCAGCAAAATCTCGGATTACTTCTGATAGTAGCTTGACTACTTCAAGATTGTCTAAGTTAGCTAAATACCACGAGGATTGAGCAAAGAGAAAATCTCCTGCCAGAACCGCAATCCTGTTATTGAAAAGGCTATTGACTGTCGGCACGTTGCGACGGAGATCGGCTTCATCTACCACATCATCATGTACCAAAGAAGCCGTATGAATCATTTCTGTAATTTCAGCCAGTCTTCTGTGACGTTGTGTCAGTTCCTGCTCCAAAAGCGTTGCCCTGGAGACCAATAAAACAATTGCAGGACGCAATCGCTTACCTCCGGCCGTAAACAGATGCTCAGCGGCTGCCCCCAATATAGGATGTCGAGCGCCGATCAACTGAGTTAAGTTCTCGGTTAGTAGTTTTAGGTCTAGTTCAACTGGAGCAAATAGAGATGAGGTGGAGATCATTGGCTAGTGCCTATATTGGCAGAATAGTTACGAAAGTTTACATATCCTAATAAACATTCTAAGCTAATCTCAGAAAATTAAGATGAATCAATCTAAACTTTGCAGTAACGCGGCCCGTTTAGACAATTTTTGACCGGCAATAAATTTGCCCTGATATGCTATGGTAAGCAGGATAGATACTCTTATCCAGAAAAATAATAAGCTATTTTATATGAGTGAAAAACTAAAAACAGGAACCGAAGCACCATCTTTTACTGCTTTAGATAGTAACGAAAAGTCAATTTCCTTGGAAGATTTCGCCTCGAGTTGGTTAGTGCTCTACTTTTATCCTAAGGATGATACCCCTGGCTGCACAGTAGAAGCTAATGACTTTACCAGTCTAATAGGTGAATTTGACGCGCTCAATGCCAAGGTTGTCGGAGTCAGTCCGGATTCTATCAACTCACATTGCAAATTCATTGAAAAGTATAATCTGACTATCAAATTGCTAAGCGATCCCGACCACAAGGTGGCAGAAAGCTACCAAGCATGGGGGCTGAAACAATTTATGGGCAAGGAATCAATCGGCATCATTCGCTCAACTTTTTTGATTGATCCTAGCGGAACAATTGCCAAAAGCTGGTACTCGGTCAAGACCAATGGACATGCTGAAATGGTACTCAAGGCTCTCAAATCCCTAGTAAGTGCTTAACTCGATTTACTGGCAAAATTAGCTGGATTTTGATCCATTCGATGTTTTGCCAGTATAGAAGTTCCGCATCGCGTGCCATCTATACTGGCAATGGCTTCTAGGGAATCCCTGAGTCTTTTGGCAGCATAAATTGACATATCTCGCGGTACGGAGATTCTATCTCTTAAATATCTCAATCCCATGACAGAACCCTCTAATGAGCGCACTGATTCTCCAGTAATCAAATGGGTTAAAGCGCAGCGAAGCGATTCCTCAAACAAAATATCTGGAGCGGGGTTGACCTTGATTATGTTGGTACGATGCCTGATCACTCTATATAGAGCCTCCACTTTGGAGTTTTTGGGTTCACTATAGCCAACATCGGGAAGGCCAAACCAGGGACCCTCGTCTACCCTGGCTTGATTGAGTAAGGTTTGTGATTCTGTATTAGACCAGCATCCTCCCATTTGGGGTGGTAGATCATGGGCATGGGTCGAGAAGTCGCTTTGTGTTCCTCTATAGGTAGCTTTAGTTTCTATCGCATCAAACCATTGGCCCAGAAGAGGATTTGCCTCTCTCAAGCTGTAGCCTTTATAGTAATAGAGACTGGCATTCATGCGTTCAAGATAGGGAATAAAGATTACATCTACAGTACTGAATTGTTCCAAGAAATAGGGTCCAAAAGTACGAGAAAGTGCATTTTCAACCATATCAACTACTTCTAAAAACTTTTGTCGGTTCTGTTGTTCTTGTTGAGGAAAAAGCGACCGAGAGCAAAGCCATCTGCACCATGCCCCAAAAAGTTGTCTTTCCAATTTGCGCAAGGACAAGACATCAGGATCCATAATGTTTTTGTAGAGAGAGCCAAAAGCTTGCTCGAGTGCCAAGAGGATATCATCACTTTCAGTGATAATCCTATCATCCAATTTGAGGGCAGGGAGCGTTCCCCACGGAACAATTTCTTTGTACCAATCTTCCTTTTGTCCATAGCAGAACATCGTGACTTTTTCGATGCGATAGGGAATCTGCTTTTCTTCAAGCCATAGCCAAACTTTTTGACAGTAAGGGCACCAAGCATGGTGATCCCTATAAAGTGTTACTCTAACTTGTTCTTCGGCTTGGCCAAACAGACGCAGACGAGATTGGGAGTTGGTCGGCCCATTTTGAGGATCGATATAGAAATCTGCTAAAGATTCCAGTTCATTCCAGCTAAGCGGAGATCTCATATTTATACTTAAACAGCCAAAAATTCTTGGATAACGTCTTGGGTTAAATCACTAGTGCTACCCTTTGCTACTATAGTTCCCTTTTGCATTGCAAAATAGGAATCAGCCTGCTTGACAAAATGCAAATGTTGTTCAACTAGCAAAACAGATATTCCGGTAGATTCAATGATATTGCGAACCGCTGCTTCAATTTCTAGGATGATTGAAGGCTGGATTCCCTCAGTCGGCTCGTCAAGTACCAACAATCTGGGCTGACCCATCAGGGCTCTAGCAATAGCTAGCTGCTGCTGTTGACCGCCACTGAGATCTCCTCCTAGTCGAGAGAGCATTGTCTTAAGAACAGGAAAGAGCAGAAAGATATCTTCAGGGATCTCTCTTTTGACTTTTTTATCATTTGGCAAGGCCTCTAGTCCTAGCAAAAGATTTTCTTTTACGGTTAACCTGGGGATGATTTCACGTCCTTGGGGAACGTAGCTGATTCCCATTTTAGCTCTTTGATCTGGTCGTTTGGATAAGATAGACTGACCATTAAAAACAATAGTGCCAGAACGAGGGGAGAGAAGTCCCATAACGGTCTTAAGCAAAGTGGTTTTGCCTACCCCATTGCGGCCTATCAAACAGACCATTTTTCCTGGAGGCACTGAGATTTCTATACCCCTGAGGATATGGCTTTGTCCGTAATATACATCCAAATCGGAGATTTCCAGCATTGTTATCGGTTTTGTTATCCAAGGTTTTTAGGCATAAACATTGGTCATTGGCTGACCTAGATATACTTCGATCACCCTCGGGTCATTCTGTATATCGTTGATGCTACCTTCACAAAGCACAGAACCCTGGTGAAGAACCGTTACTTTGTGGGCTATTTGTCTAACAAATTCCATATCATGCTCAATTACGATAATCGAATGACTCTGGGCTAAATTCATTAGCAAATTACCAACTTTTTCGGTCTCTTCATCTGTCAAGCCGGCTACCGGCTCATCTACCAGAAGCAGATCAGGTGACTGGGCCACCAACATGCCTATTTCCAATCTTTGTTTTTCTCCGTGAGAGAGTTGATTGGCCAAGATATCAGCTTTTTCGATAAGATCAATTGTTTCCAAAAGACCTGCTAAAGAAATATTTTCAGAACGCGAATTGGTGCCAAAGAAGCTAGAAAGCAAACGCTTGCGGGGATTTAGTGTGAGTGCAAGATTTTCCCGAGTAGTGAGATTGAGAAAAACACGGGGTGTCTGGAATTTACGACCAATTCCCATTCGAGCGATCTGGTGCTCAGCCAGCTTGCGCTGATTGCGTCCTTTAAAGGCGACCGTGCCCTTGGTTGGTTTAACCTTGCCGGTAATGACATCTAGGAACGTAGTCTTACCGGCTCCATTGGGACCTATAATGACCCTGAGCTCTCCGGTTTCCATGCTGAAATTCAACTGATTGAGCGCTTTAAAACCGTCAAAGCTGATCGTGAGATTTTCAATTTCTAGAATGTTATTTTTCACTTTTATTTCTCCAAATTAGAAAAGGTTGTTAATTTTTGGGGCAAGAAGGATTTAAATAGGCCAACGATGCCCCCTGGTAGTACGGTAACTACTATTAGGAACATTGCACCCTGGAAAAATAGCCAAATATCGGGAAATTGAGCACTCAAAAAGCTTCGGGCGAAGTTTACCACCAAAGCCCCTAGGATGGCACCATAAAGAGTAGCCCTACCTCCTACAGCCACCCAGATCACCATCTCAATAGAGAAGGCAATATCCATAGACTTGGGGGAAACCAAACCAGTTTGCACCGTGAACATCGCTCCACCTATTCCAGCCAAAATAGCGGAAACAGCAAAAACTACAACCTTGAAGCCAGTAGGGTTATATCCTGAAAATCTGACCCGGCTTTCATCATCCCGGATGGCTACCAAAAGATCGCCAAATCTTCCAGTAGTCAAGAACCTGCAAAGAAGATAAGAAGCGACCAATAATAAAATAGTAAGAGTATAAAAGATCCATTGAGTCTGTGATGAGTTGATATCATTGCCAAGTATGGTTTTAAAATCAGTCAGCCCATTAGTACCGTTGAAAAGCTTCTGTTGACCGTTGAAAAAATTGAAAAAGACAATGGTTGCAGCTTGGGTGAGGATAGAAAAGTAAACCCCCTTAATCCTGTTGCGAAAAACCAGATAGCCAATGATGGCAGCTGAAATAGCGGGAATCAAAACTATTGCCAGGAGAGTGAAAGGAAAAGAATAGAAAGGTCGCCAAAACCAAGGCAAATGATCTACCCCATATAGTGTCATAAATTCAGGTAACTGCCCTGGAGGTAACTGTAGCTTTAGATACATAGAGATGGCATATCCCCCAAGGGCAAAAAATATTCCATTGCCCAGACTCAGCAAGCCAGTATAGCCCCAGATCAAATCGATGCCCAATGCTGCAATCGCCAATCCCAGAAATCTTCCCAGCAAGTTGAGCTGATATCTGGAAATCAATCCTGGCACGACAAAAATCATCATCAGCGCCAGAATTACTATGGTGATCGCTTCAACAGATAGTGATTTTTTTTTCATCATTAAATTCTGCTAATTATCTACTGAGCGGCCCTTCTGGGGAAATAGACCAGCTGGTCTAAACTGGAGAAAAATTATAATCAAAACAAAGACCATGACTTTAGCCATACTGGTTGTTGCAAAAAAATTAAAGAATTCTGCAAGAGGCTTGACGGGCTCGAATAGGTTAGCCAAAGTGCCAGAACCTATCAAAAATTTGGCAATACCAATAGTTAAGGCTGCCACAATACTTCCCACCAATTTACCAACTCCCCCTACTACAACCACCATGAAGGCATCGACAATGTAATCCTGTCCAGTATTCGGTCCAACAGAACCCAATAGGCTAATGGCGCAGCCAGCAATGCCAGCAAGCCCGGAACCAATAGCAAAGGTAAAAGCATCCACAGTGCGCGTTGGAATACCCAAACAAGAACTCATTTCACGGTTTTGGGTAACAGCCCTGATTCTCAGTCCCCATAGGGATCTCTGCAAAAATATGTAGATCGAGGCTACGCAGATGATAGTTAGTAAGATAATGAAAACCCTGGCATAAGGCACCTGAAAAGTACCAATCGGCAAACCACCACGAAGCCAAGCAGGGGCGGATACATCCACGCCTTGAGCTCCAAACCAAGGCTTAGTTAAAGTTAGTCCATAGGCTCGGGCCAATGCATTGCTTATAGTAATTGCGATTGCAGTCGAGAGGAAAAACAGAAGGGGAGATAACCAGCGTTGTTTATTTTTAAAATTTTTCTTCTGTCCCCAAAAAAACAGAGGAGCAAAAAATAGTAAACAAAAAATAAATAGGCCAATCAACATAACAGGGCTGACACTGCGAACAAACTGCTGCAATATCAAACTTACCCCCCAAGTTGCCAAGAGGGTTTCCAATGGTCTGCCGTAGAGATACTGTATGATAGATTTCTCCAGCAGCAAACCAACTGAGGCTGACACTAGAAAGGCTACGGGAATGGCCAGGAGGATATATATCTCCAGCCAAAAGCCGCCAAAGGAATTACAGATATTCTGGACAACATAGGTGGTGTATGCTCCCAACATCATCAGCTCGCCATGGGCCATGTTGATAACACCCATCAACCCAAAGACTATCGCTAGTCCCAGAGCAGCTATCAACAGAACTGAACCTATGCTGATTCCGTCAAATAAAGCCTCTAGTAATCCTTGTAACACAGTTATCTTTATTACCAGAATTTAAAATCAGATCAAGCCCACTCTACGACATGAAATAATTAATTTTGGTAACAAAAGAAACAAAATGATGAAAACTTTTAGCCAGCTTAAAAAAAATTCCTTGGCCCGCCTGGGTATTTTGATTCTATGCATACTCTATTTCAGTTGCATTGGAGCAGATTTCATAGCCCCTTATGATCCCTATAGTTCACAAAATGACGGCTCGTTGTTGCCTCCAACTCAAATTCATTGGCGCAACCGAGAAGGAAAATTGATTTGGCCCTATGTATACCCAACTACCCAAAGCCCAACCAATCTGCAGACAGGGGTAAGAGCTCTAAATATGGATTCTAATTCCCCCTCAAAGGTAACTTTTCTAGGTAAAGGCAGTAGCTACAATATTCTGGGACTCAAATTAGATCGTCATCTTTTTGGCGTAGATGCTCCAGCTAGAATAAATCTTCTAGGTACTGATGAGCAGGGAAGAGATCAATTCAGCAGGTTACTCTATGGCGGGAGAGTCAGTCTATTTGTGGGATTACTGGGAATTTTAATTTCCTTTCCCATTGGCCTGTTGATTGGCGGAATCTCTGGTTATTTTGGCGGATGGATTGATTCTTTTTTGATGCGTATCGTTGAGATACTGATGACCATACCCAGCCTTTATTTACTAGTTGCTTTGGCTGCAGTTTTGCCGCTGGGTTTAAGCAGTACTTCCCGTTTTCTGTTAATAGTACTGATCACTTCATTGATAAGTTGGTCAGGACTAGCTAGGGTAATCCGAGGGCAAGTACTTTCTCTCAAAGAACAAGAATTTGTCCAAGCAGCAAAAGCAGTTGGAGCCAAATCTCTGTATATAATCTGGAAACACATTCTGCCACAGACAACCAGCTATATAGTTATCTCGGCAACTTTGACTATACCAAGCTTTATTGTTGCTGAATCAGTTCTGAGTTTTTTGGGGCTTGGTATCCAACAACCAGATCCAAGTTGGGGCAATCTGCTCACTTTAGCCAGCAATGCTTCGATCATTGTTATGCAACCTTGGTTAATTTGGCCGCCAACTGTTTTGATCATCCTAACAGTACTAGCTTTTAATTTAATTGGAGATAGCCTGCGAGACGCCCTAGATCCACGCAGTCTCAAGAATTAACGATCTGGGATATCCCCATCTGGGCTTATCAAATCCATCAGCTTTTGTTTGATTTGCATATCTATGACTTCCCATTTCAACTTGGTGTAATCGGATCTATCATTAAATCCGCCCAGAAATCCCAAGGGAATTTCAAAACCTCCTGCCATATAGCGCCCACCGCCATAAAAACGTCCATTGTTATCCTTACCAAGAGATTCCTTGATGAACTCATCAGGATCAAGAGTCAATTTGTTGGTTCTGAGTGAGCCGACTATTAGTTCAATTTCTTCATCTTCATTGTGGACAATTCCATAAACTACTGCCGTATGGATATTCTCTTCAGTCACCAAAAAGTCAGCCGCCTGAGGAATTGCGTCGCGGTCATCGTATCGCAAATAGCCAACACCGGCAATAGAAAAATTATTGCGGATTATTCGCTTGGAAAGAGCCTTTTCAATGACATCCATGACTCTTTTGGAGCGGGCTGAACAAAGGACCGAATTGAGAAGCTGGGCATCAAAGAAACGGCTAAGATAACTGGCGGCTAAAAAGTCAGCCTCTCCTGCCTGTTTGAGTTGATTGGTATCGGAACGAATACCATGCATCAGTGCTGTGGCGCACTTGATGTGCATAGTGTTGCTGGTATTAAATTGCAGCAGACCTGCCTGTATGTACTGAGTCAAAAGTGTCGCAGTAGATCCAACCTGTATGCGCAAATCAATGAACTCAGAAAAGAGCTCACCCTGCTTGGCATGATGATCTATCACTACAACCAAAGGAATATGAGATTGCTTGATAAAGGGAAATAACTGACTGTTGGTTCCCTGTCCATCCACCAAAACGCAGCCTTGGTAATCAGAAAGATTTTGTTCCTTGAGAGCTTGTATCGTCATACGCCGAGCCGGTATGCCAGTAAGACGAACCAAGGCGATATTTTCTTGATGAGAAAGCGTACCAGCATAGATAATCTCAGATTCAATATCAAACTCCTGAGCTATCAACTGATACGCCCAAGCACTTGAAAGTGCATCAGGATCTGGAAAGTCTTGGGTCACGATTATGTGACGTTCACCTCGATGGTTTTCTAAAGTCTGCCTGAGTTTTTCAACGACAGTGCGACTGGGAGGATGGATATTGCCATTAACTGGAGCGACTTCGAGGACGTGGGGATCTGGCGAATGATTATCGTGGGACAAATGTTCGGAATCTTGGAGGACTTGTAAAAGTTCTGAGGTCATTTTGTCTTAGCTAGAAGATAAATAAGAGCAGATCTAAGTTATAAACTAATCTGCTGAATTAGAGAATTTTTTACTCGATGGTATACAAACCCTGTTACGAGCATCCTACCAAACGATCCTAACACTATTATTTTACGCCGGCTAAATATTTTTCTCAATGGATTTTCCCTTGGGGTTAAACGATTAAGAATTGTTGATTTTAAGAATATTTTATGGTTAGTTGTCTACTTAATTTTCTTACAATGTAGAGACTGCAAAGGTGTCTAGGAATTTTTAGCCAGAATGAAACATTACCGCGATGAATGGATAGAGGAATGGTGCCAGGAAAACGGATGGAGTGAACCCTTTGCCGAGCGCAATGATCACTATTGGGCCTTTCCGCCCAATGGAGTAATACCCGAACCTATCTCTAACCTTACGCTTCAAGTCATCAAAGCCCAGAAAGGTATGACCTTGCACGAAAAGATATGGCTTGGCTGCGCGGGTATTTTCTCTTTATTGGCAGTTGCCTTTACCTATCTCTTCAAAACTCCAATGCCCATTGTCTTCGCATTTGGTTTTAGCGCTATCACTGCGGTTCAATTGGAAATTGAGCTCTAGCTCAAGGGGGGGTATCCCATGTAGTCGATAACCTCTTTGCTAATCTACAATTTTAGTTGTAGATATTTTTTTTGTTTAGTTTTATGTTCACAAAGCTCAGCTTTTCAGCTTTTACCGGATTGGTTTTATCGTTAATCTTGAGTTTGTTTTGGATCGACAGTGCCTTGGCTGATGTTCCAATCAGTTTGGCTGCAGAAAGCTTCATAGTTAAGGCAATTGATAGAACGGGCCCCTCTGTAGTCAGAATCAATACCGAGAGATTGGTAACTGATGCATCATCTCAAGAGCTCCTTTTAAAAGAGTTATTTGGAATAGACACTCTACCCCGTCAAGAAAGAAAAGAGATACTTTCAGGGCAAGGCTCCGGCTTTATCATTGATTCGAGCGGTGTTTTGCTGACCAATGCCCATGTAGTCGATAAGGCCGATAAAGTGACAGTTACCCTTAAAGATGGGAGAGTATTCAATGGAACAGTTCAGGGTACCGACGAATTAACAGATCTGGCAGTTGTCAAAATAGATCCCCATGGTCAAAATATACCAATTGCCCCTCTGGGAGATTCTGATAAGTTGAGAGTTGGAGACTGGGCCATTGCCGTGGGCAACCCACTAGGTCTAGACAATACTGTAACTATTGGAATTATCTCTACCTTGGATCGCTCAGCCGCCAAAGTGGGAATAAGGGATAAAAGAATAGATTTCCTGCAAACTGATGCTGCCATCAATCCTGGTAATTCAGGTGGACCTTTGCTTAACTCTCAAGGTGAGGTAATAGGAATCAATACAGCTATCAGGGCTGATGCCAATGGAATTGGTTTTGCCATTCCAATTAACAAAGCCAAATCTCTCGAGAATTATCTAGCCCAAGGAAAACAGGTTCCTCATCCTTATATAGGAATTGGCATGTTCAATCTCACACCCGAAATTGCTAAACAGAACAATAGCGATTCAAATTCCCAGTATGGTATTCTCCCGGAAGTAAATGGAATTTTGATCGTCAATGTTGTCAAGACCAGCCCTGCCCAAAAAGCTGGACTCAGACGGGGCGATATAGTTGTATCGGCAAACGAGAATGAGGTCACAGACGCAGAGGTACTGCAAACACTTGTGGAAAATACGGGAGTCAATCAACCTGTCAAACTCAAAGTCCGTCGTGGTGATTCCTTGATAGATCTAGAGGTTGAGACCGCCCAATTGCAGAATATGTCCTAATCTTCAGACTCCAAATGTTCTTCATCTTCTCCTTCAGGAGATGGAGGAACCAAGGCTACAGCGGCAATTGCATCATCTTGATCTATGCGGTGAACTCTTACTCCTGTAGCCATACGTGACTGGATGGAGATATCGTCAACTGACTGGCGAACCATGATTCCACGATTGGTAACGATCATCAATTCATCTTCTGGCTCTACTATATGGACAGCAGCAAGTCTATCTTTAGGAGATTTGAATTTGATTCCCCGAACCCCCATGCCCGATCTTTTTTGTAAGCGGAAACTATTAATCGGCGTTCTTTTACCGTAGCCCCCAGTAGTTACAACCAAAACCCATGGACCCTGTCCGGTTTCTTCTAAGATTTCTTCTTCATCGCCGCTATCTTGTGTTTCTACCAGAGGCTCCAAGGTTGCCACTATTTGACTGGGAATGATATCCATGCTGATTAATTCATCACCACTTTTCAATTTCATGGACTTAACCCCTCTAGTAGCTCTACCCAAAGGTCTAAGCTGTTCATTATCAGTCTTAAAGTGGATAGTCATCCCTTTTCTTGAACCAATAATAATACTATTTTCAGCAGTTGCTAAACGCACCCAGCGCAGCTGATCTCCCTCTTGTAGAGAAATAGCAATCAGTCCATTGGTACGAATATTGCTAAAGGCTGTCAAGGCAGTTTTCTTGATAAAACCTCCCTTGGTAAGCATTATCAGATAATGATCATCCGAAAAATCACTCACAGCAACTACTGATGTGATTTTTTCATTCTTGGGAATTGGCAGCATTTGTATTATAGGCACGCCCCTAGCATTACGAGAACCAAGCGGAATCTGATAGGTACTTAGACTATAGACTACACCACGATTACTAAAGAAAAGAAGCTTGTCGTGATCGCAGCAGCCCAGGAAATGCTCAATACCGTCATCCTCCTTGACCTTGGCCGCGGCCTTACCTCTTGTTCCTCTGCTTTGTTGCTCGAAGGTATTAGCCGGCATTCGCTTTATATAGCCCTGTTCTGTCAATAAAATAATCGACTGCGCATTGGCTATCAAGTCGGTATCAATCAATCCGCCTTCTTCCTGGATAACTATGGTCCTTCTGGGTGTTGCATGAGTAGACTTGATTTGTTCTACTTCCTCAATGATGATCGCATCGATGCGGTCGCGCCTGTCTAGAATATCGCGCAGGTCGGCAATCTTGAGTTCCAGGTCTTCATGCTCAGCTTGGATTTTTTCAGATTCTAAAGCAGTTAAACGACGTAACTGCATTTGCAAAATTGCATCAGCTTGGGTTTCTGAAAGGGCAAACTGCTCTACTAAATTCATTTTGGCACTCGCTGAATCTGCAGCTCCCCTGATCAGTCTGATAATGGCATCGAGATTAGCCAGGGCGGTTAAAAGTCCTTCTAAAATGTGATCTCTTTCGAGAGCTTTACGCAAGTCAAACTGAGTTCTTCTCCTGATTGATTCAACACGAAAGTCCAGAAAAACGCTTAAAAAATCTTTCAGGGTTAACAAACGAGGACGTTCATTTACCAGGGCCAACATATTGGATCCAAAATTGGACTGTATTGATGTCTGTTTATAAAGATTGTTGAGAACCACCCTGGCATAGGCATCTTTTTTGAGCTCAATAACAATGCGCATCCCATCGCGATCGCTCTCATCCCTGATGTCGGCAATACCTTCTATCTTTTTATCATTAACCAATTCAGCTATTTTTTCGATCAGCGCAGCCTTATTGGTTTGATAGGGTAACTCAGTTACAATGATCGCCTCACGATCAGGTCTTCCCTTATTTTCGATAGTTTCTACTTGAGCTACACCCCTGAGAGTGATTGAACCTCTTCCTGTGGTATAGGTTTCTTTGATACCGGAACGTCCCAAAATCTGTCCACCAGTGGGAAAATCAGGGCCCGGTATGTATTTCATCAGATCTAGCTCTGTTAGTTCAGGATTGCGAACCAAGGCCACCAAACCATCGATCACCTCACCTAGATTATGTGGCGGGATATTGGTGGCCATACCAACTGCAATCCCGGAAGAACCATTCAATAACAGTTGAGGTATTCTAGAGGGAAGAACTACCGGTTCTTGCTGAGAACCATCAAAGTTGTCAGTGAAATCAACAGTATCAGCTTCTATATCCTGTAAAAGTGAATTAACTGTCAGACTATGCAGTCGACATTCGGTATAACGCATTGCTGCAGGAGGATCATCATCTACAGAGCCAAAGTTACCATGTCCATTGATCAAAGGTTCGCGCATGGAAAATGGCTGAGCCATTCTAACTAGAGCGTCATAGATAGATGTATCGCCATGAGGATGATATTTACCCAAGACATCCCCGACTACACGCGCACATTTTCTAAAGGGACGCTCTGGAGTCAGACCCAACTCATACATAGCGTAGAGAATGCGACGATGTACTGGTTTGAGTCCATCTCTGGCATCAGGCAGAGCCCTGCCAACGATGACGCTCATAGCATACTCTAAATAGGAGCGGGACATTTCTTGACCTAGATCTGTGGATATTATCCGATCTCCTATTAAGGGCATAAATCTTTTGAACTCCGCATAAAGTTAAGTTTCGGTTGCCCTATTCTAACATAAACTAGCTTAGTACAAAGGCGATCTCAACTTGGCTGTGATCCCAGGGAGATCGCCTGCACTTGGCTGCTTTCTCTAGCTACACGAATGATCAAAGCTGCCAAAAACAAGCTAGCCAGTGACGAACTACCACCATAGCTAAAAAGAGGCAAAGGTAGTCCAGTAGTGGGTAGTACGCCAGTAGCAACGCCAATATTGAGCAATGCCTGTCCGACAATCACCACCATAGATCCAACTGCGATCAGTCGATATATACGGTGATTGCTTTTGAGAGCAATTATCATCGATATAGTTCCATAAAAAAGAATCAGCAGCAGGAACAGAACGCAACCGAGAAAACCGAATTCCTCAGCAAAGATTGAAAAAATGAAATCTGTATATTGAATGGGTAAATAAAAGAGCTTCTGCTTGGAAAGTCCATAGCCCATTCCGGTTAATCGACCAGAACCTATGGCATATATACTTTGAACCAATTGATAACCATCTCCTCTGGGATCTTTCCAGGGATCCATAAAAGAAAGTATACGGCGACGCTGATAAGACTTGATACTGATACTAAGTATTGCTGTTAATACACCAAGGAGTCCTACACCAAGCAAATCACGCCAGCGCATTCCCGCTGCTATGGCAATGAACCAAAGAGTCATTCCACAAAGAGCCGTGGTACTCAAATTGGGCTGTAATAGAATTTCCACCAGAGCCAAGGCAAATATTCCCAGCCAAGCTAATTGGGCTCCAATACCAAAACGATTCCAGTTACCGAATATTCTGGCCCCCTGCAAAACCAAAAAAGGTTTCATCAATTCCGAAGGCTGCAGCAGGATAGGCCCAACAGAAAGCCATCGCGTAGCTCCATTTACGGTAGAACCAAGCCCTATTAGAGTCAACAACAGAAGTCCCATGCTTACAAAAAGAAGCAGACCTGAGACCTTCAACAAATTCGCAAGAGGAGTTCGCACTATTGTATTAAACCCCACTAAGCCAACCCAGGTCCAAATCAGTTGTCTCTTAAAGTAATACAATCCATCACCCTGTTCAACATCAGCAACTGCATAGGAAGCCGAAAAAAGAACAACCAATCCCACCAATACCCAAATACAGGTCAACCATCGCAGAAGTCTAGCTTCTGTAGACCAATTCTGGACATCAGGATCAAAAAAAGGAAAGACCAGTCTAAAGATATTCATTGATGAGTCTTAATTATTCACCAACGTTCATTATCTACTTTTTTGCCAGATATCTATCTTTGTAAGTAAATTCGCATCAGGGGAATTGCCATAAGTACAGAAACATAGTGATTTAAGTCACAGAAAAAACGATGCGATACACTACAATTTATCTATTTAAGAATTATAATAAATGCAATGGAAGGGTACCATAATTGTCTTGATTTATGATGTACGAGGTCGAATATTCTCGATCTAAGGCTGTCTGATATGGCGAATCTTCAAAAATTAAAACAATCCACAGTATTTTAGGTTCTAGGCAATTTCCACTACTGGCCATACTATTTCTTTGGACATGAAAACACAAGAAAAGTTCAATATTGTTCATCTGTCAAAATACTATCCGCCTTACCAAGGAGGTATTGAAACCCATGTTCAAGCCTTGGCACAGGCACAAGCTTCACTGGGACACAAGGTTGAGGTGATTTGTGTCAATGGGAATAACGAAGATGGTGAGTATTCTGATAAAACCAAGACAGTAAGTGAGTACGATAGAAATGTTGCCATTACCCGCTTGGGTCGCGTAGCAACTATGGCTCGGTTTGATATCTGCCCTGAACTTGTCGCCAGAGTAGCTGAAATTGGATCGCGTCGTGACACAGTGTTGCATCTACACACACCCAATCCCATGATGCTTTTGGTTTTGGCAAATCTTCTCAGGAGTGTGCCATTTGTCATAACGCACCACAGCGATATAGTAAAGCAGAAATTCTTAAAATATGTCCTGCGACCTTTTGAGGTTTTAGTCTATAGCAGAAGTTCAATGGTCTTGGCAACTAGTCGCAATTACCTAGATGGGTCCAAATTTCTAAATATTTATAAAGACAAGGTTCGCTTTTTGCCACTTGGTATAGACACTGAAGAATTTGTGCGACCAAACCAGGATGCACTGAATTTTAGGGATGATCTACGCAATAACTATCCCGGTCCGATCTGGCTAGTGGTCGGCAGGCTAGTCTACTACAAAGCTATTCATCTGGCTACTGAGGCTCTCTGTCATGTCCCAGGTACTCTAGTAATAGTTGGAGTTGGCCCCTTGGAGAGGAATTTGAGATCTCTGGCTATTGAGCTTGGAGTAGATGATCGTATTGTCTGGTTGGGCAATATTTCCAGAAATGAGCTAGTCGGCGCCTATCACGCAGCCAAGGCACTCTGGTTCCCCTCTAATATCAGAAGTGAGGCTTTTGGACTGGTTCAGGTGGAGGCTATGGCTAGCAGCTGCCCTGTGATTAACGCAGATATACCTGGTAGTGGCGTATCATGGGTAAGTCGTCATGAAATAGAGGCACTTACAGTTCCGGTCAACGATTCTTATGAGCTTGCCAAGGCTGCCAATCGAATGCTGGAGGATGACAGACTGTATTCAAACTTGGTAGAGGGATCGAGAAAAAGGGCGAGCCAATTCAATCACATGGTTATGGCCAGTCAAAGCATTAGCGTTTATAATGATGTTCTGGCACAGTATTACGGCTCGAAAAACCAAGAAAGAATAAAATCTTTGATACCCTATTGCGATGAGGAAGCTTGAAAGTACTTCATGTATATTCGGGCAATCTTTTTGGGGGCATTGAAACTCTGCTATTGACAATAGCCAGGGGACAAAATTTAGTTCCACAGATGCAACACAGTTTTGCTCTCTGCTTTGAGGGAAGACTTTCCAATGAGCTTAAGCAATCGGGCGCAGAGGTATTTCAGTTGGGAAATGTTAAAATGTCTCGCCCCTGGACAGTGTTGAAAGCTAGAGTAAAACTAAAACAGATTCTCAGAAAAAGCGATTTTGATGTAGTTATTTGTCATGGCTGCTGGCCTGAGGCTATTTTTGGTTCAGTTGCCAAGAGCAATAATATTCCCCTAGTTTTCTGGTGCCATGATACACCTCAAGCAAAGCACCTAGTAGAGAAATTGGCGAAATTGACCCCGCCAGATTTGACCATTGCCAATAGCTTCTATACTCAGTCTTCTATTGATTTACTCTATCCCAAAACACCATCTGAAGTTCTCTACTGTCCGGTTACCGCTAATGTCCCCCAAGATAAACAGGCAGTTCGAAATACTATCAGGAACAATCTCAATACACCAGAAAATGCTGTTGTCATTATCCAGTCTTCTCGCCTTGAGCGCTGGAAGGGACAGAGTTTTTTACTTGAAGCACTTGGTCAATTGCGGGATTTACCTAATTGGATCTGCTGGATTGCCGGTGGAGTGCAAAAGACAGAAGAAAATGATTATTTCCAAGAGCTAAAAAATCAAGCTCAAGAATTGGGTATTGGCGATAGGGTTTTGTTTCTGGGACAGAGATCTGATGTGGCTAATCTACTGGTGGCAGCCGATATTCACTGTCAACCCAATACAGGACCAGAGCCTTTTGGCATTGCACTTATAGAAGCCCTCTATAGTGGACTACCAGTAGTGACTACAAACATTGGAGCAGCGTTGGAGATCTCCGATGAATCTTGCGGGCGTCTGGTGCAATCAGGTAATCTGGAATCATTAAGCAATACCTTGGCTGAGCTAATCGTTGATCCATCTATCAGACTGAAACTGGCATCGTTTGGAAGAGCCAAAGCCACTAATATGTGCGATCCCCAGAGACAGCTCAGCTCACTCTATGAGCTTCTAGCGAATCTGGTAAGTAGCTACTTGAGATTGAGATCGTAGGACATATATAAATAGATACCCTTTGGATCGTTCAATTGAGTCAACAAGTGCCAGTTTTTTTCCAATACTTGCCAAGACTGGGCAAAGGCATCAATTGAAGTATTGGTAGATTTGGGGATTGCTTGAAGAAAAATATTTTGCCAGTTTGTTACCTGTGGATATTCTTGCAATTGCCAATTGTTTCCCAATTTAGCAAGCTTGGCCGTGTAGTCGATAGCTTCATTTAATCCACCGATTTGATCTACTAGTCCGATTTTTTTGGCCTGCTGCCCTGACCATACCCTTCCCTGGGCGATAGTTTTAACCTTTTCTTTATCAAGATGGCGAGATGAGGAAACTTTATCAAGAAAAAGATCGTAAATGTGATTGACTTGATTTTGGTAAATAGCTATCTCTTGGGCTGTTTTAGGACGACTTGTAGTATTGATATCAGATAACTTTCCGGTTTTTACGACATCCCAAGTGATTCCGTTATTATTGGCTAAATGTTGCAAATTTAATAATATGCCAAATACACCGATTGAACCGGTAACAGTGCTATTCTCGGCAAAAATATATTGTCCCCCAGTAGCTATCCAATAGCCGCCAGAGGCTGCAGTATTGCCCATCGATATAACAACAGGTTTTTGTCGCTTTAATTGTTTAATTTCCCGCAAGATCACATCAGAGGCAGTAGCGCTACCACCGGGACTGTTGATTCTAAGCACTACCCCTTTAACCTCTTTTTTTTCCGAGAGTTTGCGAATCTCTTTGGCAAATTTTTCTCCGCCAATTTCACCGGAATTACCCTGCCCATCGCTGATTGTTCCCTCAGCATATAAAACAGCTATCTTGTTGGAGCTATCTTTTTTATTCTTGACGGTGTCAATATAACTCTCCATATCCAGAGGAGAGAAATTTTTGTCTTTGCTCTTGTCGATATTTTTTAGTACATTTATAGCATTGTCGTAATAGCCAATGGTATCGATCAATTTCTCGGATTTGGCACGATCAGCATTTAATACTGCTAAATTCTCACTGATTTGTTGGAGATGTTGACTTTCAATATGACGACTATTGCCAACTGTATTGAGGAAATTTTGCCAGATATCAGATAGTAATTTTTGTAGTTGTTCTTTATTTGCAGGACTTAAATCTGAACGAAGATATGGCTCAACTGCAGATTTATAACTGCCAACTCTCACCACTTGTACTCCAACTCCATACTTCTTGAGCGCTCCGGCAAAAAATACCGGTTCACTAGAGAGTCCATTGATTTCAAAAGTACCTATTGGATTTAGGATAATTTGATCGGCAATAGAAGCTAGATAATAGTTTTTTTCCGTCCAATCATTGGCATAGGCGATTATTTTTTTACCAGATTTTTTAAACTCAGCCAGAGCAGTTCTGATTTCGCTTAAATTGGCGTAGCCATTGATATTATTGTTATTCCTACCGTCAAGAAAAATAGCTTTGACATTTTTATCAGTTCTTGCCCTCTCGATAGCTTCAACCAATTGCCGGAGCTTGATTTCTCCTGTTGAATCCCCTGAGAGAATCTGGTTGATACTCTTGTTGGAAGAACTATCGCTGACTAGATTGCTGAGATTTAAACTTAAGATCGCTTTGTTTTTAAGCGGACTTGCTTGATGAGATGCTAAATTTATCACCAGCAAAAGAAGAGCTCCAGAAGTGAGTCCCAAAAAAATACATAATCCCAAGAAAGTACCAATAATGCTGGCTGTGGTCTGTTTTAAAAATTGTTTCATAAAAATTTGTATATTTCTGACTGTTCTATGGCTTTATTGATCTGTTCATACAGATAGTCTAGATTCTGTGTATTATTTATTACGATATCTGCCAAATTTCTTTTGGTATCCAGGTCCCATTGAGTATTAATACGCTGCATAGCTTCCTGTTGGGAAAGATTGTTTCTCTTGCTCACCCGTTGAATCTGTTGCTCATAGCCACAGGTAACCAGCCAGATCTCATCTACCATATCCTGCATTTGAGCCTCAAAAAATAAAGGCACCACAAATATGATGATCCCCTCACTACTGCTTTGAAGATCTTGAGTGAATCTCTTCTTGACATAAGGATGTATTAAATGTTCCAGCCATTGTCTCTCCTGGATCTGATTAAAGATAATATTTGCCAATTTGGAGCGATCGAGTTGCCCTGATTCCAATAGAATGTCTTGGCCATAGCGATTTATGATCTTATCTAAAATATCAGAATCGTTTTCGGTTGCTTCTCTAGCATAGAGATCCGCATCTAGAACCATGAGATTGTATTGTTTTTGCAGATAATTAGAAACAGCGCTCTTGCCTGTTCCCAATCCTCCTGTAATGCCAATTATTTTTCTGTTCACAAAAGTATTAATTTTGAATCAGCGCCTTGCCTTGAACCATTAGCTTTTCTCTAGTAAGGGCAAAGTGAGAAAGTTCAACATTCGCTCCAAGATCTATGGTTAACTCAGTTAAAGTTATCTCATAGGGATATGGTAACCCTGCACACTTGATTGAAGACAGTTCCAGTGTAACTGGAGGTAGAAGATTCATCTTACATACTAAGTCAAAGGGATAGGTTTGGTGATTTTGCTTGCTCCAGATTCCCTGCAACCGGAAAGTTTCTTCATCTAAGGAAATTTTTTGCCATATCAAATCTCCTTGAGTCACAATATCTTTAAATTGCTCTACTCCATTAGATTCTAAAAGTAGAAACAATAGATCATTCAAGGCATTGGAAAAGATTATCGAATCAAGTGAAGTTTGAAGCTGCATTTCATCTATGACTACCTTACCAGAGATTTGAATTGGTTCTAGTAGGCGAAATGGCTTGCCACGCAATATCTGTCGTATATTAATACGGATATTTTGCGAGAGAATTTCTATTCTGCCCAAATGTAGTCCGCGGTAGATTGCCGATTTACTCAAAAGATAGATAGTTGGTATATATCCGCCCAGGATTTGACGATCTTCACCTTGGATTTCCAAATGAAGACTATCGACATCTTCTACCTGGGAGCGCAACCAAAGCTGTAGAGCAGGCGAGAGAACCTTGCTGATAATTCGACTCGAGTTCATCTTGGGAAAATCAGACATAATGAAAATGTAATTTAAAGATAACCTTCGGATGGACTCTTAGCAA
>CAIPYC010000080.1 GCA_903869185.1 uncultured cyanobacterium
AAACACTTGCAGAAATCATCGATATGGCAAAACAAAGACTCTAAAATAGACATAGGGGTTTGGTGCTGATTATTGCTTTACTTTATTTTCAGCTTATTGTCCGCCCCTTTTTCTGTTATTCCTTATCCCGAACTGAGGTTACTTAGTTAGTTTTCTTTTCTTGAGTGCTTTTGAAGCTAATCCTGATGTGGCCACTAGAATGTTTAGGGGATAGATTGACAGTTATAGAAATTAGTTCATTACGTAAAGGTAAAGGAACTTCCACCAATAACACTAGAGAAACTAAAAGTATTATTAGTATTATTAGCGTCACCAATTAACTCGAAGTTTTTAACCAGCATACTTGTACTTCCATTGTTAATTGTATAGAAACCATTAGAATCAGTAGTTTCTGAGACTTTATAGGTACCTGCGCCAAAAAGTAGTGTGTCCTTGCCCTTGCCTCCAATAAAGTATCCAGTACCAAATCCTTTGACTAGATCATCCCCATTTCCCAGATTGATAGTACCATTGCCGCCAAAGCCACCAGTGAGGGCATCAACAACATTTTTGCCATTCCCAATGTCGATGGTACCACTGTTGGATATGCCGGTATAACCCCGAAAACCCTCACTACCAGAACCAGTAATTGTGTTGTTGCCATTCCCAATGTCGATGGTACCGCTGTTGACTATGCCTTGGAAGCCAGCGATTGTGTTATTACCATTGCCCATTCTGATGGTACCACCGTTGTAAAAGCCATCGACACCAGTGATTGTGTCATTACCATTGCCCATTCTTATGGTTCCGTCGTTGTTGAAGCCGTTCCAAACAAAATAAGTACCAACACCAGCGATCGTGTCATTACCATTACCTAAATTAATGATGCCAGTACTGTTATTGTAAATACCGCGTCCACCGGGAAAACCCCCAACATCTGCACCAGTAATTGTGTCATTACCATTACCTAAATTAATGGTACCATCGTTGATGAAGCTGCTCTGACGACCAGTGCCAGTGATTGTGTCATTACCATTGCCCATTTTGATGGTACCACTGTTGTAAATGCCTTCAATACCAAAGCCAGTGATTGTGTCATTACCATTGCCCAAAGTGATTGTGCCAGTGTTAGCGACGCCTCCTATTGGGCCAAAGAAGGTTCCTGTTCCAGAAATTATGTCATCACCATTGCCCATTTCGATGGTACCACTGTTGTCAATGCCGTTATAGCCGTAGTAAGAGTAAGTAGGAGTGCCAGTGAGTGCATCTTTACCGTCACCCATTTTGATGGTACCACTGTTGTCAATGCCGCTATAGAAACCATCGCGAGCTTGTGAATTACCAGAACCAGTGATTATGTCATTACCATTGCCCATTTTGATGGTACCACCGTTGTCAATGCCGCTATAGAAACCAGTGCCAGTGATTATGTCATCACCATTACCCATTTTGAGAGTGGCGTTAGCGTAGTTGTTGATGCCATAGCCATCCCCAGTATCAGTACCTGTGATTTGATCATTACCATCAAGGGTATTGGCGATACATGTATTGATTATTTCGGCAGTCCCTGAGGCAGGGACGATGTCAGATCCATTTGTAAACATTAGTGTGGAAAGATTTATAGTCATAGTGCAAAAATAAAGGTTGTATTCAAAGCTTACGTACTTAGACGAGCTAATCACTTAATAGCAATCCTAAAAAAAACTAATTGTG
Organism: uncultured cyanobacterium; assembly: GCA_903869185.1. Lineage (GTDB taxonomy): Bacteria > Cyanobacteriota > Cyanobacteriia > Cyanobacteriales > Microcystaceae > CAISPN01. The sequence continues at coordinate 1,693 of CAIPYC010000080.1, forward strand.
TCTGTGTATAAGAAGTTTGATATCTCGTATAATCTTCATAATAAATTGCATAAAAATTTAATCTCTCACTCGCAATTCTCCGCTGCTCTGCGGTGCAACATTTAGGAATGAGCCAATACATTCTCATGTCCAATGGTGAGACAACAAATGGTTGTAACCCTAGATTGTACTGATAACATCCTCAAAGTCTAATCTGTCCCCATGTAAAGCAAAAGCTACGGAACAGAGAGTTTTGGACTTACGTTTATTTATCTATGGAGGTTAGCGGACTCGAACCGCTGACATCCTGCTTGCAAAGCAGGCGCTCTACCAACTGAGCTAAACCCCCTCGATAGCACTAGCTTTGCTATTATACACATAGATAACCAAGATAATCAAGTCTTTTTTTGAGCATGTCCGAAATCTTCATAGCGAGCTTCTATAAATTTGTCCCCTTAGAAGATCTAGTCGCTTTACAGGAATCTCTTTTGCAATGTGGCAAAAACAATGACATCTTGGGTACTATTTTGTTAGCCCCTGAGGGAATCAATGGAACTATTGCTGGACTCTCGGGCAATATAGAAGCGGTTTTTGAATGTATGCGAGCCAAACAAAGCCTCTTAAGAGATATTCAATATAAAAGCTCATCCAGCCAGAAAATGCCTTTTAAAAGGTTGAAGATCAGGATCAAGCGTGAAATAGTAACCTTTGGCGAAGAACAGATAAATCCACTTGAGCAGGTTGGTACCTATGTTGATGCCCAAGATTGGAACAGACTGATTGAAGATCCCCAAGTAGTGTTGATTGATGCCCGTAATCATTATGAGATAGAAATAGGTACCTTTAAAGGAGCAATCGATCCTCAAACCGAATCTTTTGGTGAATTCCCGCAATATGTGCGCAAAAACCTGGATCCTCAAAAACACAAAAAAATCGCCATGTTCTGTACTGGTGGGATTCGTTGTGAAAAGGCCAGTTCATTCATGCTCAAGCATGGATTTGAACAAGTTTATCATTTAAAGGGAGGAATATTGGAGTATCTAAGGCAGGTCGAAGCTCAAGAAAGCCTTTGGCAAGGAGAATGTTTTGTCTTTGATGATAGGGTTGCTCTCAAGATGGGATTAAAGGAGGGATCTACCAAGATGTGCTATTCCTGTGGTTTTCCTATTTCAGCAATGGAGCAGGATTGTAAAAATTGTCATTTAGAGCTTGAGGGCAATAGTGATTCCATCCGAGACGGGGAGAGTGCTTAGAAAAACTCGACTATCCTGGCTCAGTTTCTCATTGAAAGCCCGAAGAGCTTTGGTTCTTGTATCTTGAACACTTTGGTCGATTACCTGTCCGCTCCAGAGGACATTGTCAATCAGAATCAGTCCTCCTGTTCTGACCAATTCCAAACATTTTTGATAGTAATGATAGTAATTGGTCTTATCAGCATCAATGAAAGCAAAATCAAAAGTACCGCTGGCTCCTTGGGCAATCAAATTGTCTAAGCTCTCCAAGGCAGGGGCAATCCGCAGATCTATTTTGTGATCCACCCCGGCCAATTGCCAATAACCCCTAGCGATTGCTGTAAATTCTTCACTGACATCCAATGCTACTAATTTACCATCATCCGGTAAAGCTAAAGCCGTCACCAGAGCGCTATAGCCAGTAAAAACGCCAACCTCTAGAATCTTTTTGGCTCCTAGGAGCTTCAATAACATTGCCATGAACTGTCCCTGCTCTGGCGCTATCTGCATTCCGGCTAGAGGATGAGTGGACATCTCTTGTCTAAGCTTGGCCAGTATATCGTTTTCTTTCAAGGAAATCGAAAGGAGATATTGGTAAAGATTATCGTCTAACTTGAGGAACTTATTGGGCATGATCTTTGTTGAGGTATCGAGATTATTTCAATTTTATTCCTTTATTGGCAGAGTTCTCTTTTTACCAATACAAAAAACATGTTACGATCTCCATAGCTACTTTTGGTAATTTTAACCATAATTCAACGGAGATTTACGTATAGGTGTTGAAAGCTGTCTTAGAGAGCAATGTGCCCAATTACAAAGCAATAGATCTTATAGAGTCTATTCAAGATCTCAAAAAGAAATTAAATGCAGTAATCCTTGCCCATTATTATCAAGAGCCAGATATACAGGATGTTGCCGATTATTTGGGAGATTCTCTAGGACTTTCTCAACAAGCCCAAGCTACTACTGCCGATGTGATAGTCTTTGCCGGGGTTCATTTTATGGCGGAAACTGCCAAAATCCTCAATCCGGGTAAGTTGGTTCTCTTGCCCGATTTGGAAGCCGGTTGTTCGCTGGCTCAGGGTTGCCCGGCGAATGAATTTGCTCAGTTTAAGGCCACTTATAGTGATCATCTGGTAATTTCTTATATCAATTGCAGCGCTGAAATCAAGGCTATGAGCGATATCATCTGCACCAGTTCTAACGCTGTAAAAATAGTAGAACAAATACCCGGCGATCAGCCCATAATCTTTGCTCCGGATCGCAATTTGGGCCGTTATGTGATGAAGATGACAGGTAGAAAATTAAGATTGTGGGATGGCAGCTGCATAGTGCATGAAACTTTTTCCCAGCGTAAACTAATTGAATTGAAGTTAGAATATCCCCAAGCTCAGGTGATTGCTCATCCTGAATGTGAAGAGGTGATTTTACAATATGCCAGCTTTATAGGTTCAACAAGCGCACTTTTGAAATATACCCAACAGAGCCCAAGTCAATCTTTCATTGTCGCAACAGAATCCGGCATACTTCATCAAATGCAGAAACTATCGCCAGATAAGCAGTTCATACCTTCACCCCCAATAGATAATTGCGCTTGTAATGAATGTCCTTATATGAGATTAAATACTCTCGAGAAGATCTATATGGCGATGGAAAATAAACAGCCCGAAATAACCTTGGCAGAAAACATTAGAGAATTAGCCTACAAACCAATAGAAAGAATGTTGGCTATGTCTTAATCTACTCATTAAGAATTGTGTTACATTTATAACGAATCAAACTCATGGTTTTAAGTCCCTAAAATTATGCATTTTCGTTATTTGGATTCCTTAAGGGGTATTGCAATTCTCGGGGTGATGATTTTGCATGCATCTGAACTCAGTCATCAACCTTCTAATGTAATTGAACTGACATTGTCTGGACAAAGAGGTGTTCAGCTATTTTATGTTTTAAGTGCATTTACGCTATTTCTTTCTACAGATAATCGCAAAAATAAAGAAAAAAATCCAACTTACAATTTTTTTATAAGAAGGTTTTTCCGAATTGCGCCACTATATTACTTGGCTATAGTTGGTAATATAATTATTACGAAACTTACGCATTTACGTTTAACAGAAGATAAATTGACCACCTACGATATAATTTCGGGGTTTCTTTTTGTTAATGGCTTTAATCCCCATTCAATTAACAGTGTTGCTAAAGGTGGATGGTCAATAGCTGTTGAGTCAAGCTTTTATATACTATTTCCATTGTTATATTCAAATTTTAATTCTTTAAAAAAATCAATATTGTTATTAATTTTAAGTATTTTTGTTTGTATACCAATTAGTTGGAAGTTAGCCGATTTTTATCCTGCGTTCACTGAATACTTTACGGTTCGATATTTTCCAATAGAGCTTCCAATATTTTGTATGGGAATTTTCACTTATCAATTATGGAAAGAAAGAGAGAATATTATTAATTATTCAAAGGTAAATATAAAGAATCGCCAAATTATTTCAATCATATTAATTTTATATTCTTCTGCTATATTTATTTTTAGTTTTCCTTATGATAATGGCACTTTAATGCTGTCTTCTTCAGCTTTTATTTTTTTAATTCTGGGACTAGCTATTCATAATTGGTATTTCCTTGTTAATCCCTTTACTCAATTTTTAGGTAAAATTTCTTACAGCTTATATCTTATTCATTTTTTCATTTTTAAATTCACTCAAATTTTATTGCTCAAAATTGATAAGAATGCGATGGGAAATATTTCAGGATTGGCTCTGTTTATGGTAATCAGCTACGTACAGGACAAAAATTGAAGACAGAGAAGGAAGTCATTTTGTTTTAGATCCAGATCAACAAAAATGGAACGCAGAAAATCAAGTCCATAACGAAAAATACTTTTTGCTGGTCGACCATGCTTTTTTATTTTGATG
>CAIPYC010000081.1 GCA_903869185.1 uncultured cyanobacterium
CATCAAAATAAAAAAGCATGGTCGACCAGCAAAAAGTATTTTTCGTTATGGACTTGATTTTCTGCGTTCCATTTTTGTTGATCTGGATCTAAAACAAAATGACTTCCTTCTCTGTCTTCAATTTTTGTCCTGTACGTAGCCTTTTGACATAAAAATACTATCAGAGATTCCATGAAAATTTTCATAACAGTTGAGTGTATTCCTGAGATTGATTTGAGTCCTTTGAGAATTGCCATTGGACGAGTCGGCATCTACCAAGAGGACGCCTAAATGACTATCACCATAAACTCCTAAAGAATGCAGAAATATTGCCGCTTCCACACATTTGGCTCCAGAGCCTCCAATTCCTATTGCATAAATCTTTTGCATTATTATCAATCTCCTATCAGTTTGCGTAGGGACATAGAAAAGGGGGGAATATATCTCAATGTTCTAGGAGTAGCCAGGGCGGTGGGCAACCAGAACAATAGAATAACATCTAGGATCAAAAAGTTGGCAGCCCAGCATGAGGCTTCAAAAATACCCTTGATAGGTTTATCTGGATCGATAGCAAAATGGGTAAAAGCAGCAAAAACCACCAGAGTTACAATCAGGTAAATAAAAAAAAGCAACCACCATAATCCTTGAGCACTCAGAGCGCTCTTAGAATGTTTATATCTAGAAACTGATGCCTTGATGAACCAAATCAAATTGATTATTATTCCAAGGCCAAAGACAACATATGTTGCAGGAGAAAAGACGTTAGACCACCAATTATCAAGATCACCAGTAGCCATGCTTGAGGGAATCAGGGGTTCTTGAAATAAATGTGATTGCAGCACCAGAACCAGTACTGAAGCTATACCAAAGACAAAACCCAGAGTGATTGATTCTTTAAGTTTCATGATGTGTTTAAATTTCCTTGCTATTTATTGCGATTAAAACCGAGGCAATATTTAAGAGCATTTTCAATTAACCCTTTATTTTTGAGTTCTGTTGCTGAGCCTTCCACTGACTCGCGTAGCCCATTGACAAACAGCGATAGATTCCGGGTTTTAGAACCATCGAGAGAAGAATCCTGAGTATTCCATTCTTTCTAGACGGCATTATCTAGATTTCTTTTTTTGAGGATGATATATAAATCCTTGGATCTATCTCTGTTATTAGGCGAAGATTAGGATGAAGGTAGCAGTTCACAAAAAAAGACATTTTCGATTATTTTTGTTGAGTTTTGTCAGTCAATCAGCCCAAAAAAACCTTCTATTAACTTATAATTGTACTGTCTTTCTTCTCTTTGTTATCCCGAATTGATGTTACGCTAGGATTTCCAAGCTTAACAAGAGCATTGTAGGCATTGTCAAAGTAGCCCTTGCCCCTTAGATAACCTGTATTTGCAGCTGGAATGATAAAGGCAAGATCATCCTGGCTGAATCGTTCTTTTAGAAATGCAACACTTTTGAGCTGCCTAGGCCAATGAAAGGTTTTTTCATTGCGCAATGCACCGAGTTCTCCTTCTGGATTAGGTAGAAGATGACGGCCACTAAAGAGAACCCCACCGCTTTTCCTGTAGTACAGACAGGCAGAACCGGGAGAATGTCCTGGTGTCCAGAGTCCCAAATAGCCGGGAAATATTTCGATTTGATTTTCGAAGGTAGTTTTAACTACATCTGGAAGCAAATAAGATTCCTGTTCTTGTATGATGACTTCACAGGAAAGAAAATCTTGCATTTGCTTAACCTGTTTACCAATACCTCCTCGGTGAGTCAGGAACAAGCGACGCACCCCACCTTGCTCGACTAAAAACTGACGATTTTTGTCCTCCCAAAGTGGACAATCTATCAAGATGTTGCCAGTATTTTCTACAATGAGATATGAGAGGGCCCCTAGTGTCTCTCGGTTCGGGTCGAAAGCATAAATTCCTGCCAGAATTTGGCGTGGTGTTTTGTTAGTCGGTTGGCTTGCCATTTTAAAATAACCAATTCTCAAAGACTAGGACTACAGTTATATTCTCTATGTTGTTATGGTTTATTTTCCTAATTATTCTTGGTTTATTCATCCAGAACCTTGTCAAAAGGCGTATTGCTCCATCTACTAATACTCCAGCCTGGATTTTCTGGTGGATTTTGATGACCCCTGCTTTATTTCTGACAGCCTGGATGTTTCTTGTCGGACCAAACAATCCTCCTCCAAGGAACATAGTATTTATGTTGTTTTTGCTTTCCTTGGTCTCTTCGCTCTGGCTGATGTCCTCATCTGGCAATTCTAATAGTTTACCTAAAGTTCAACAATTAAAGTCATCCGAGCGGGAAATTAAGCCTATTGAGGCTGGAGAAGAGGCCAGATTACGCAATTGTTTTCCCTGGACGATCTTTTATCTTCAGAATCTAGATTACAAACCACAGGCTATTCTCTGTCGAGGACGACTTAGAACCAATTCTGATGAAGCTTATAAGACAATCAAATCAAATATTGAAAGGGCATTTGGTGAACGTTTTCTGGTTCTTTTCCAAGATAGTTTAAAGGGTCCATTTTTTGCTTTGATTCCCAATCCGGCTCAGTTAAAAATGGAGAATGAAGAGCCACTCAATCGTCCATTTTTTGCTTTATTCCTGCTGATGATGACCCTATTTACGACAACAGTCATTGGCATAAGGCTAGTTGGTGTCAGTGCTATCGATCTAAAGCACAATCTTGCTCTATTTAAGCTTGGACTGCCCTATAGCTTGGGACTGATTGCTATTTTAGGTGCCCATGAACTGGGGCACTACTTTACCGCAGTTCGCTACAAAATAAAAACAACCTTGCCCTATTTCATACCACTGCCATTTTTCCTGGGTACTTTTGGTGCTTTTATTCAGATGCGCTCCTCTGTACCTAACCGTCGAGCATTGTTCGATGTGGCTATTGCTGGTCCTATTGCTGGATTTGTCATAACCCTTCCAATTCTAATATTAGGATTGACTCTTTCTACAACAGTAAGCGAATCAGCCAGCAGCAACCTTCTTGATTTTCAATCACTTGATCCGCGTTTTTCCTTTCTACTTTCTCTGCTGAGCAAGCTGGCAATGGGCTCTGTTTTGATAGCTGGTAAATCAATTGTGATGCATCCTCTGGCTATAGCCGGTTATATTGGACTTATTATCACAGCCTTGAATCTTTTACCGGTAGGACAGTTAGATGGTGGACACATTGTCCATGCTATGTTTGGCCAGAGAATCGCTATAACTATAGGGCAAATCACAAGGATTTTAGTATTTCTTTTGGCGTTATCTCGCTCTGATTTGTTGTTGTGGGCTATTTTGCTATTCTTTTTTCCTTTGGCAGATCAACCGGCACTCAATGATGTTTCAGAACTCGACAATGGTAGAGATATCTTGGGATTTGCAGCTTTGGTCTTGTTAGTGATGATCTTATTGCCTCTCCCCCCAACGGTTGCCCATTGGCTAAATATCTAAAATCAAGTCAGTAAAGGACAATATAGCTATTCTAGAGGATTTATTATGTAACAAATTGACATGCAAAATAGGTGAAGATGGTAAATAGGGAAGATGTTCAGGCCACTCAATGGCCATAATTCCCAATTCCACCTCTACTCCATCCCAATAACTCTCTAGCGTAAGCTCTGATACCTGTTGAGATTCTAAACGATAGAGATCTATGTGGTATAGCGGTATTCTTCCTTCTGAATACTCACAAATCAATGTAAAAGTTGGACTTAAAATAGGTTCTGTGATTCCCAGAGAAGCAGCGATTCCCTGCACCAAAGTTGTCTTGCCACTGCCTAAATCCCCTTTAAGCAGTATTACTGTTCCGGCAGTTAGCTTGGTTCCCAGGAATTTACCTAGTTCAATGGTAGCCTTTCTATCTGGTAAATCTATTGATTTAAGCAACTTTTTCTGACAAGTCTGTTAATATTAATTGGTTCAATGTCTTATAACTAAACGAGCAAGGCTGACGCCAGGATAATAACGGCCCAGAATCTGTTGATAATTGTAACCTTGGGCCGCAAGCTGATACGCTCCTCTTTGGCTCATTCCAAGACCTTGGTGAGCGGTAGCGACTAAATAATCACTATCAGCATAGATTGACTCAACGACACCACCTTTATAGCTAAGGATCTGTCCGGATGTTAGTTCAACAGCCTTTTGAGTGGTATTAAATTCTTTGGAAAGACCATTATAGGCTTGCCAGCGCTCTGTACGCCCTAAATCAAACCAACGATTAGCAGGACGAATCATATGTACAATAGCGTAGGAACGAGCTGCTATGGCCTGAGCTTTGAGCGCTTCTATATGTTCTTCAGGATCCATTTCACTACCTACTACACTGTAGAGATATTGTTCCAGATTTACATAGTTAACTGCCGTAAGAGTTGAACCCTGGGAAACCAATAAGACCTTACCTCTGTACCATTTATTGCCAATATAGACGAAGCCACCTGATTCAGGTTGTATGAAAATTACAGCAGGGAGATTTTGGTTGTTGAGTAAGAGTCCATTGGATCTCGGCTGGGCTGTGATTGCTTGGTTAGCCGGAATCGACCTCAAGGGATGAGAGTTGCGATCTAAGATATAGGCAATCTTTGAAGTAGCCACTATTGTCGAAGATACATCAACTATTACTCCGACTTTGATTTCCAACGGAGGGGAAGTATATTTAGAAACGTGACTACTGTTTTTAGAAATGGGCGTCTTTTTTTTGAGTACTACCGAAAAGGATTTCTGCATATTGGAAAAACCCAAAAGAAATACCAGCGATGAGAACCAAACAAATTTCATGGCAGAGAAATCACGACTTTATGAATAATACAGATCTTAGATTATAGATGGTAATATCCCATGCTTTTAATTCTAATGTTCCCATTTGGGCAAATTTTCCATGGCTGTGGCAATCTGTTTCGAGATAAAAGGAATTAGTTCGAATTGATCGTTTGCCGCCTCTGTGAGAACAACCAACAAATAGGGTTGGATTCCCGGGCTTTCAATATAGGCTGCGTCATGGCGAACCTGACTGGTCCAGCCTGCTTTTGAGCAATAATGACTATCGGGATTTATATTTTGCCCTAAAAATCCAGTAATTTGGTTATCTTCTTGAGTCGGGGCAATATTTCTGAGATCTCTATTCAAAACACTCAACATGGTCTCACAAGAACGAGGAGAGACAGCTACACCGCCAACAACAGCATGAAATAGTCGAGCAATAGCGTCTGCTGTTAATATATTCCGATTGGTCCGCAGTTCACCTACCGATGCTCTTTCTCTACCATAGGGACCATCTGACCATGTTTTTTGATTTAGGTTAACCTTTTCCAATTCGGGCCAACTGAGCGATTGATAATAACGATTAATAATATCTCTCTGGTATTGCCAAGTCTGCATAGGTCCTGAGGTCAATTCCGGACCACTAGTTGTACCAGTTAAAAGATCGACTACAAAACTAGTAGCATCATTGCTTGAATCTACGATCATATCTCTGAGCGCCCTTTGTAATTCAACAGAGTCGGCAATCATTTCTGCCTGGATCCATTCAAATGCCGCTACCAGATAAAATAACTTAACCAGGCTGGCTGGATAGATCTTCTCTGAACCCCTAAAAGAATAACCGCGGATGGGGTGGTTCCAAAACTGAGCACTAGAAAGGGCACCGCCAGTATTGACTATCACTGGATCGTCATAAATCAACCAGGTTATGGCAATATTTTCAGGTCTGATAGAAGGAAATTCATCATAGGCAGATTTTAGAATACTCTCACCCAAACTTTTGAGTGGGATATCGCGATAAAAAAAACTCATCGGCTCTGTGGATCCATATTTGTTGCTCACAAAATGATAGCAATATTTGCCAAAGATCATTATATAAAAAATCCAGAGAGATAATCCCTCTGGAAAATTTTAAACCTAAATAATCTAGAATCTAGTCTAGATAAGGCATATTTAGTGTAGGCTCACTTTCGCGATCGATACCTTTTTCAAAGCCGGCAGCAGCAGCACGGGCGCGTCCAGCATGCCACCAGTGTCCGACCAAGAGGAAAAAGCCCAGAAAGAAGTGAGAAGTTGCCAACCAGGCACGAGGAGAAACATAGTTAAAGGAGTTAACATCTGTAATTACTCCACCGACTGAATTTAGAGAACCCAATGGTGCATGAGTCATGTATTCAGCAGCGCGGCGAACTTGCCAAGGCTGAATATCATTTTTCAACTTGTCGAGATCCAAACCATTTGGTCCGCGTAGTGGTTCCAACCAAGGACCACGGAAATCCCAGAAACGCATAGTTTCTCCGCCAAAGATGATTTCACCAGTTGGAGAGCGCATGAGATATTTTCCTAGACCAGTAGGACCTTGCGCGGAAGCAATGTTGGCTCCCATTTTTTGGTCACGGACTAAGAATGTAAAAGCTTGAGATTGTGAAGCTTCCATTCCAGTGGGTCCAAAGAATTCACTAGGATATGCGGTGTTATTGAACCATACAAATACTGAGGCAATAAAACCCATCAGAGAAAGGGCGGCTAAGCTATAGGAAAGATAAGCTTCACCTGACCAAATCAAAGCACGTCTTGCCCAAGCAAAAGGCTTGGTGAGAACGTGCCAGATTCCTCCACCGATACATATCAAACCTACCCAAATGTGACCACCGATGATGTCTTCCATGTTGTTGACGCTGATAATCCAGCCTTCACCACCAAAGGGAGCTTTCAAAAGATAGCCAAAGATAGTTGCAGGGTTCAAAGTAGGACTACTGATTACCCTTACATCTCCACCACCTGGTGCCCAAGTGTCATAGACACCACCAAAGAACATGGCTTTGAAGACCAGCAACAGTGCACCCAACCCCAAAAGGATCAAATGGTAACCGATGATGTTGGTCATTTGGTTTTTATCTTTCCAATCGTAGCCAAAGAAATTGGAATAGTCTTCCAAAACTTCAGGACCACGAAGAGCGTGATATATACCACCAAATCCGAGGACTGCCGAAGATATCAAATGCAATACACCAACGACAAAATAAGGAAATGTATTAACCACTTCACCGCCAGGACCAACGCCCCAGCCTAAGGTTGCCAGGTGAGGCAGAAGGATTAGACCCTGTTCATACATTGGCTTTTCAGGAACAAAGTGAGCTACCTCAAATAGGGTCATTGCTCCAGTCCAGAATACAATCAAACCCGCATGCGCAACGTGAGCACCAAGCAATTTACCGGAGAGATTGATCAAGCGAGCATTGCCTGACCACCATGCATAACCGGAAGAAACTTGATCACGTCCACTTCCTGCGATACCTAAATTAGAGAGCGTTACCACGGGGCAGTACCTCCTCAGGGAAGACAAATCTTTCGTGAATCTGATCTTGGGGCGACATCCAGGCTCTCATCCCCTCGTTTAGGAGAATGTTTTTAGTATAGAAGGTCTCAAATTCTGGATCTTCTGCTGCTCTCAATTCTTGAGATACAAAATCA
>CAIPYC010000082.1 GCA_903869185.1 uncultured cyanobacterium
CATCAAAATAAAAAAGCATGGTCGACCAGCAAAAAGTATTTTTCGTTATGGACTTGATTTTCTGCGTTCCATTTTTGTTGATCTGGATCTAAAACAAAATGACTTCCTTCTCTGTCTTCAATTTTTGTCCTGTACGTAGATCATGATCAACTAAATTAAGATAATCAATATTGTGAGATAACCAATAGCCTCCAAGCCAGAGAGTGAAATATCCTAATATCGCTATTGGATGAAATGCAAAAAAAATAGATAATATTGCACAATAAAAACACATTAAGATACATGTTTTGGTTTTTAAGTTAAATTTCCAAACCAATAAAAACAATAGATAAAAAGTAAATTCATAATGCAAAGTCCACAAAGAATCATTGCCAATTGCAATTGGTACAAGCCAATTTTGCATAAAGAAAATATGAGCTAATATATTTTTAATTGAATATGTTTTATCTGAAAGAAGATATGTCAAAAACAAAGCAAATAGATAAATTGGATAAAGCCTAATTAATCTTCTTAAAATATAATTTTTAGCTTCCTCTTTAGTATATTTTAGTGGAGTTGTATAGCCTATAACAAATCCAGAAAGAACAAAAAAAACCATGACAGCTAACCCCCCACATGCTTGAAGGATTCCTATCAATTCAGGACGAACCTGACCAATTAACGGTCCATATGTATAAGGAATATCAAGTGAGTGATCCAGAACAACAGCCAAGGAACAAATCCCTCTTAAACCATCTAATTGGTCTAGCCTTTTGTTTCCCAGCTGTTGATAAATTGATAAATTTTTCATATTAAGCTTAGAATTATGTAGGCCTGAACAGATGATTAAACTGAGGATCATAGAGGCGTGAACGCTTGGATAGAGATGTATTCAAGGCCGGACTTATAATGTACAGGGTAGTACGAATCAGCCTATTATCTTGACTTACTCTACTCATTTGATCTAAAGGAACCAACCAAAACTTTTCATCAGGCCAACCTACCCTGAAACAGATCGCCACTGCTGTAGATGGTGGATAGTGCTCTAGTAGTTGGCTTTGAGCTTTCTCTATATGGCGCGCGGCCAAATAAAGACAAAGACTCGCCCGGTGAGCGGCTAACGAGGCAAGCTCTTCTTGAGGGGGAACTGAAGAGGCCTCCCCGCTGACTCTGGTAAGAATTATTGTTTGAACTAAATCGGGTATCGTTAACTCTGCGCCGATTTTGGCCGCAGCTGCTTGATAGGCTGAAATACCGGGAATCAGCTCAAAAGGAATTTCCTGGGCGATTAGAGACTGCATCTGTTCGTAGATTGCACTATATAGGGTTAAATCACCAGAATGAAGACGCACCACTGAAAGACCATTTCTGACACTTTGGCTCATCAGGGGAATGATCTCCTCAAGGGTCTTGTTGCCAGTTGCAATCAACTTACCTTTGCAATCTTGTAAGATTTGCTTAGGAACTAGTGAATCCGCATAGAGAATTACATCAGATTGAGCCAGAATTCTAGCTGCTTTGACTGTCAGCAGTTCGGGATCGCCTGGGCCAGCTCCGATGATATATACAGCGGGTTTTAAGTGTATTTTACTGTTCACTATATGTGATATCCGGTAAAGAACGTTTAAAAATGTAGATCTGAAGTAGTCCTAAAAAACCTATTGAGAAAAGAACCAAGCTAACAATTTGGGCAATTCTCAATGGTCCCAGCATCAAGCTATCAGTACGCAATCCTTCAATCCAAAAGCGACCAAGGCTATAAGATAGCAGATAAATCAAAGAAAGTGTGCCAACCTTTAAGGTGTTAGTATGCTTTAATCCCCAAAAAAATAAATATAGCAATATAGCGAAAACCATCAAATTCCACAGTGATTCATATAGAAATGTTGGGTGGAAATAATTATATTGCAAATATTCGACAGGACGATTTATACGAGGGATAAAGAGCTTCCAAGGTAATTCGGTAGGAGATCCAAAGGCTTCAGAATTGAAAAAATTTCCCCAACGTCCTATAGTTTGCCCCAACGCTAGAGAGGGAACGACAAGATCGCTTAATTGCCAAACCGAAATTTTATGCCACTTGGCAAAGAGTATTGTAGCTATAGTTCCACCTATAATTGCTCCATGAATAGCAATACCACCTTTCCAAATAGCAATGATATCTTCTGGATGTCGTAGATAATCTTGCCACTGGAACAATACATAATACAACCTGGCACAAGGAATCGCCCCTATCACCAGCCAAATCCCTAGATCTCCAAGAAGATCTGGGTTGATATTGCGAAGTTTAGCAAGATATTGAGACAAGCTAACTCCCAAAAGAACAGCCGTGGCAATAAGAAACCCATACCAGCGGATAGTTAAAGGTCCCCAATGCAAAAGTTCTGCTCCAGGTGATTGAAATTGGAAAGCAAATAACCCTAAGGGAAACCTCATTTTTTAGCTTTATATCCCATATTTTTAATGTTCATAACTCACAATATCATAGCTCTCTAAGTTCAATTCATACCAAAGGGGACATTCCCAGAAAACTATTCTAGAATAAGATCATTAACAAAACTACATACTTTTGCCATCATGACAGTAATCTACCCACGAAAATTTCGTGATCAATTAAC
>CAIPYC010000083.1 GCA_903869185.1 uncultured cyanobacterium
CACTGAGGTTCAAAACACTTGCAGAAATCATCGATATGGCAAAACAAAGACTCTAAAATAGACATAGGGGTTTGGTGCTGATTATTGCTTTACTTTATTTTCAGCTTATTGTCCGCCCCTTTTTCTGTTATTCCTTATCCCGAACTGAGGTTCAATAGTACTTCTAACTAACTTTAAGGGGAAAGAGGGAACTTGGTCTTGTAGTTTAGCAAACTCTTCTATATATTCTGGAGGAATCAGATCTGCTCTGGTAGAAAGTGATTGGCCAATTTTAATAAAAGTAGGACCTAGAATGAGAAATTGAGATGTTAGCCATCGAGCGCGTTGTTTACGGGTTGATAAAGTACGATTTCTACTAAAAAAATCCCACAACTTCATGCCTATAAAACGCAAAATCACAGAGCCGACCTGAAACTGACGTAGCAATGGAGAACTAACAGTCTTAGATTTCCAAGAGCTAGCAAGTATGGGGTAAAAGCGAAAAGAAGAAAACCTGAAAAGTGATTTTGAGAGGAACAAGTTAATTTACAGAAAACAACAACACCAATACACAACTTACAAGTAAGTCGATGAAATGTAAGCTCTGCAGTCATCTCATCCTATCACACAGAAACGCATTGAAAATTCCACCATCAATCTAATTACAGGTATGGCGGAAGATTCTTTTATCATCTAGTTAACTTGTCTAACAAGCTTTCACTTGGTTTATTTTCTTTGTTTCCAAGAAGCTAGCCATTCGCGCAGCACTTCATCAGCCACGCTACGACCACCTAAACCAAAAGCTAGTGCTATAGCAACAGCGATGCCACCTAAAAGTAAACCAAAAGTCAGATTTACTATATTGGAAGCTACACCCATACGATCTAGGGACATGGCAGCCGAAAAAGCGATGATTGCTATCCGGGCAGTCTGAGCTAATATTTTGACCTGACCAACCCCGGAGCGGCTGATCACGTTATAGGCAAGATTGGCTAGATAAAGTCCTATAGCTAGAACTATCAACCCACCTAAAACATTGACAGAGACTTCTAAGATAGCATTTACAATTCGAGTAAGAGCGGCAAATTCCAGTTTTTCAACTGCTGCAACCGCGCCAGTGAGCATAATACCCACTAACACTATAATTCCTGCAATTTGAGATGGAGTTTGTTGGATAACTTTAGAAGAACCACCACCTGCACCGACATATTCTGAAGTTTTTGATGGCTCTTTGGGGATGCCAAGCCAATTGAAAATATCATCAAAGCCTATACTGGTGAGGATATTTGTCACCAAGTCGCTGACAAAACGTCCTATAGCATAGGATACTGCCAGAATTATAGCTGCGGTAAATATCTTAGGCAGAGAATTTAAAATCTGACCAAGCATTCCTATAGCAGGGGCTGAGATAGCCTCTATCTGCAATGCATTGAGAGCAGCAATGGCAGTAGGAATCAAAATCAGCACGTAAACCAAGGTGCCCAATATCTGTGATAGAGCTAGAGTATTTCTACTCTGCCTGAGTCCAAACTTGGAGCCAACTTGGTCAGTTCCCACCGCAGCAAGAAAATTAGTGACTATGATTCTGACAATCCGGGCAATGAACCAGCCGATTATCCCAATTAGTGCAGCTGTAAGTATCTTAGGTATAGCTAGGAGAATTTGATTGAGGAGACTTTGTACTGGTTGCAAGGGTCCTTGCAATTGCAAGATATCCAATACCAGAGGTAAGAAAAACAGCAGAATAAACCAATATAATGCATTGCCAAAGGTTTCATTAAGCGCTAAAGGGTTATCCTCAGGAGCCGTGCCAGTTGTTTGGGCGATACGATTTTCTAGATTAAAGCTACCCACTCCTCTTACTACTATTTTTTTAGCCAAGGTTGCCAAAAGCCAAGCAATGCCCAAAGTCACTGCTGCGCTGACAATGCGTGGCAGGTAGCCAAGCACCTCTTGCAGGAAAGAGTTTAGGGGAGCTGAAACTGCGGGCAACTGCAACGCATTGAGAAAAGCGTCGATGGCAAAGAGAAAGATTAGCCAAAAAATAGCGGTAGAGACCCATTTTTCTATAGGGATAGATCTATCTATTCCCCTGCCACTACCACTTAGCCAGGTAGCAAGCCGGTTATCAAAGTCGGTTTTTCTCAGAAGACCACCAACGATCGAGGCAACAATGACAGCAGCTAACCAGCCAACAATCAAAATAGCAACAGCACCCAAAATACTAGGTAAATAAGTACTAATTCCCTTGGTAACTTCACTGATTGCGGGATTAATCATTTCCACAGGATTAGCCTGAGCCAATACCGAAGAACTTAAGATATTCATGTTTTGAGGTCCACTTTCCTTGTTAATAATCAGAATTTACTAAATCAAAAATAATGACTCAGATTTAGTCTGAACCGATATTACGAGTATTATAGCAATAGCCAGAGCTTATAGAGAAGAAACCATAAGAATATGCTCGATGGCATCTCGAAGGCTATTAAATTGATCAAGACATTTACGAATGCGACTTTTAAGCCAAGACCAACATCGTTCTATCTTGTTAAAGTCAGG
>CAIPYC010000084.1 GCA_903869185.1 uncultured cyanobacterium
CCAAACAAGACCTTTTGATCTAATATAGAAATATTATTTCTGGGTCAATATGGGATACGATCAGGAGCTCTATCAACATAAAGAATGGCTTGGGCTCGTGCAGCCGGTGGGTTTGGTGGTTTCTCCGCCAGCCCTATCCAAAGCAGGGGCCTTTGTCAATCGCCAAAAATCCATTCAACTCCAGCAGCGTTTAAAATCACAAGGGGAATTTGCCGACTTTGCCTCTTTTGCCATTGATTTTCTCGAATGGCTCCCCGAAGATCTCAGCCGGGATGAGTCTATAGATTTTTATCTGCCCGAATATAATGAGCTATTGAGTCCTAGCTATACTATCAAGGATCTCGATACTGGCTCTTGCATTTTACTAGTACAAGAATTACCCACAGGCCAATCTATAGATGCTATAGATCCCAAGGGTTGGCGGGTTAGTTTTCAAGATAAATTGGAAAGATTGATCCGGGAGAGCCAGATTCATATTGGTTTGATTTTCAATGGGCTAGAACTGCGCTTGATTTACGCGCCCAGGGGAGAATCTGCCGGTTTTCTGGTTTTTCCTATCGATGTGATGCAGGAAATAGGCGGCCGTCCAGTAGCCGGAGCCCTCGATATGATGGTGGGAGCAGATCGGCTCTTCAATGTACCCACAGATCGCCGCTTACCCAGACTCCTAAGCGATAGTAGAGCTTTTCAGGCTTTGGTTTCTACCAAGCTGGCCAATCAGGTACTCGATGCTCTCTGGCAATTGCTCAGGGGTTTTCAAAATGCCAATGATATCTCCAAGGGTAAGTTACTTGAAACAATAGAACCAGAAAAAATCTATGGCGGACTGGTTACAACCTTGATGAGGTTGGTTTTCCTGCTCTATAGCGAGGATAATTCCTTGATGCCGGATGATGCGATCTATCAGCAGAACTACGCGGTCACCGGATTATATGAAAAGCTCAAGGAAGACAATGTCAATCACCTTGAAACCATGGATGTGCGCTACGGAGCCTGGGGTCATCTACTGGCTCTCTTTCGTCTGGTCTATCAGGGAATGGAAGGCTATATGCCAGCTAGGCACGGCCAGCTTTTTGACTATAGGGAATATCCTTTTTTAGAAGGAGATGGGGAAACTCCTTTTGTAGCCGATGGTTCTATCTACAATATTCTAGAAAACCTTTTGATTCTAGATACCGAAAGGCTCTCTTATAAAAGCCTGGATGTAGAAGAGATTGGCTCTGTTTATGAAGCCATCATGGGCTACGATATCCAACAGGCTCAGGGGCTTTCGATTGCCCTTAAACCCAAAGATATAGTAATAGATGTAGAATTTATCCTGGCCAGTAAGCCCAATGAAAGAGCTAAACTCATTCAAGATAGCGCTCTTTGTAAGCTCAGTCCCAAAGAAAATATCTTAGTTAAAGAATCAGTAACTATCGATGATCTCCTCAGCGCTATTGGTAAAAAAATATCACATCGTACCCCCAACCTGCTTGCTAGGGGCGATTTCTATTTACAGCCAGGGGAGGAAAGAAGAAAAAGCGGCTCTCACTATACCCCTAGGGAGCTGACTGGTCCTATAGTTTCTAATACTCTTAACCCTATTTTGGGGCAATTGGGAGATCATCCCAGTCCTGAGGCAATATTGAGTATCAAAGTATGTGATATAGCGATGGGCTCTGGCGCTTTTTTGGTGGAATGTTGCAGGTTTCTTTCCGAGCAATTAGTTAAAGCCTGGGAACATCATGAACTATCACTAGAACTCGAAGATCCTCTACTGTCCGCGCGCAGATTAGTTGCCCAGCGCTGTCTCTACGGGGTTGATAAAAATCCTTTTGCTGTCAATCTAGCCAAACTTTCGCTCTGGCTGATCACTTTATCTAAAGAGCAGCCCTTTACTTTTGTAGATCATGCCATCAAGTGCGGAGATTCTCTAGTTGGTCTGATGCAATCGCAAATCCAAAACTTCACCTGGATTCCCCAAGATGATCTAAGCGGACTTTTGGGCGGACAATTGGATTCATTAATAGATAAAAGAGCTTCTATTTCCTGTTTAAATGACGGGGATTACGACCGCAAATATGAACTCAATCAACAGGCAGATTCTCTCTCGCTTGAGGTAAAAGAAAAAGGAAATCTGATAGTCAGCGCGTTTTTTAATGGCAAACAAAAGAAAGAACGAATAGAGCTTTTAAATAGGCTCAGGTTAGATCCTTCTTTGTCCAATGCTTTGGTTTTTAGCCCGTTTCATTGGGAACTGGAATTCCCGGAAGTTTTTGCCAGGGAGCAGAGGGGTTTTGATGCGATAGTGGGCAATCCTCCTTTTATGGGCAAGAATACTTTGATCAATAGTCATGCCAGTGGTTATCCTGAATGGCTCAAAGAGGTTTACCCGGAATCTCACGGCAATAGCGATCTAGTTGCCTATTTTTTCAGACGTGCTTTTGAATTGTTGCGTAAAAATGGCGCGATGGGATTGATTGCCACTAACACCATTGCCCAAGGGGACACCAGAAATTCAGGATTAAGATATATCTGCCAAAACGGAGGAACTATATACAATGCCACCAAGCGCTACAAATGGCCCAATATGG
>CAIPYC010000085.1 GCA_903869185.1 uncultured cyanobacterium
CCTGTAATCTTTGCAACTCTTTTCTACATTTTTTGTCCCGTACTGAGACCAAATCATTTGATAACACGATTTTGTTATTATTAAGCAATTTAAACAAATCGTCAAGTTGTGTATAGATTGGTACGCAACACTCTTTTGCGCCTATCCATTGGGCAACCGGAAACATCACTGGGGCATTTATTGAGTCATTGGGGATATTAAGATTTTTAGAAGAAAGCCACGAAGAAAATATACGTTTATGATACATACTTTGTTCAGTTGGACTTTTTTCTAATGGAATCCATTTTGCGCCCTCTCGTCTTTTCCATTTATCCCTATAAACGGAAAAAGAACCTTTCCAGGTCTTAATCTCAATTAAATAAATCCCAGTATTTCCAATCAAAAGACGATCAATTTCTGTAGATGTTCCTTTTGTGGTAGGAATTAGTACGTTGCTTAGCATGATCCATGAATCAGGCAAAGTCCTTAGTAAAGTTCCAACAAATGTTTCTCCTAAACTTCCTACTGAAATATCTCTTATTTGAGACATTGCTTTAAAAAAAGAAATATTAAATATAGGATTGGGATGCTCTTTGTTAGCAATACTAGAATTGGCTTGAGTTATATTTTTCTGCTGCTGAATAGTCCTGATTTCTTCAGATTGTTTGTAAATTCTCATACTTTCGTAGAAGTACTTGCTTGTCTTTATATTTTACGCTAGAATACACTCAAAATTGTATTGATAAGTGAGGCTTGTACTATATAGTTGGCTTATTGTCTTCTATAAAAGTACGCATGAGTATTTTTAGCCTTACAAGATGCAATAGGATCTGTAAGCTCTTTTTTGCCATCTCTATCCAACCCCAAAAACAGGTTTAATACAATCCTATCAGCTATTGGTGGATTTGCAGGATGAGCCATTGGGAAACTGGTTCCAAAAGCGCCAAAGCCATATTCAAGATAAGCTAAAAATTTGCAATTACTCTATTATGGCCCATGGGCTCAAGCCAATAACCCATTTTGAATATCAATCTTTAGAAGAGCGATTGAATTTCCCAAGCAAATATCAAGATAAATAGTAAATCTAAACTATTCTATTTTTTTCCATGTTTAAGCCATTGCTGATGGGACTGACATCTCCCTTCAAGAGAGCATATCCTTATATTTGTAAACAATATCAATTAGCGATGCCCTATGCTTTACAACCGATTTCTCAGTAGTCTGATTTTCGCCTTTGTCTTGATTGCCCCGCAAGTGTTGGCC
Source organism: uncultured cyanobacterium (assembly GCA_903869185.1). GTDB lineage: Bacteria > Cyanobacteriota > Cyanobacteriia > Cyanobacteriales > Microcystaceae > CAISPN01. The sequence continues at coordinate 1,243 of CAIPYC010000085.1, forward strand.
ACCAATAATCCAATTACTAATAGATTGGGAAATAGCACTTATCAGACGCAGCCGCCTTGCAACCCCAATAGAGATAAAAATTGTCAATAGGATTCTAGGGGTTTCCAAGACAATTAGAAATTTTCTTAGCGCCGATAGAGTATTCCTGAATCTTTCGGCATGCTTGGTTGAGGAGATCTTTGAGCTCATTGACATTACCGATTGGCCAAACCTTTATCATTCCATTGCGGGTCAAAGCCAACAAGTCTTGATCTTTATTAAAAAAAGAAAGCCCATAGATCGCATCTGTAGTATCAGCAAATTCAGCTACCAAATTACCATCTTTTTTCCATAATCTAATTGTACCGTCTTCGGAACCGGTGGCGATGAATTGACTATCTGAGTTAAATGCCATCCTATAAACCGGTAAAAAGTCTTCATCTTGGCTTAAACTTATTGATTGACTCCCCTTTTTTGTCCATAATTTAACCTGACCGTCTCTTGAAGCAGTGGCAATCGTGTCATCATCTTGTGGGCTAAATTGTATTTGGTAAAGGAGTTTTTGAGCGGTTACAATTTTATATTTTAAATTTCCCTGAATATCCCATACTATTGCCAATCCCGAACCTTTAGAGCCATTTTGGGTAGACAGTCCAATCTGCTGGCTTTTTGCATCAAAACTCAGGTTGTAAATTGGATTAGACTCATTCTCGACTATTAAAGTCTTGATTTTGGTTAGTTTCAACCTGACGAAATGATAAATATCAACTTGGGTTTCATTGCCTTTGGATTTGGATTGATAGCCAACTGCTAACATTTTATTATTCGGGCTAAACTTTACGGCATAGGCTGTTTGAGCAAAGTTACTCAATTTTAATATCAATTTGCCATTGGATAGATAATCATACACTCTGACAACTCCATTGATAGATGCAGTTACCAGATAACGACCATCGTTACTCCAGTCAATAGCATATAGCCATTCGGGAGAATCTTCAGGTAGAATTCGTAGCAATTTACCTTGATTATTGAGTATATAAATTCTACCTAGATTGGTAGAAATAGCAGTAGATTGTCTTTTTGGATTATAGATACTGCTGGTGATTGTTTCATCTGTCCTAAGTAAAGAGGTAGATTGTGAAAATGACCAGATTTTTACATTTTTATCATCAGAGGCTGTAGCCAAATAATGATTATCAGGAGAAAACCTAGCGTCATTGACAGAATCTTGATGAGCTTGAAAGTTTTGCAGTAAAGCGCCTTGAGTTGTCCAAATTTTCACCGAACCATCTCTAGAGGCAGTAACAATAGATTTTCCATCAGAACTGTATTTAATACTGTTTATAGCACTTTTATGTACTCTCAGTTTTCTTATTAACTGGTTTGTTTTTGAATTTGACAGAATATAGCTCCCATCATTTAAAGCAGCTGCCAGCCAATGGCCATCTGGGCTATAGTTGACATCATTGATAGGAATATTGAGAGATAATGATCCTTTTTGTTTGCCATTGAGGTCAAATCTTTTTATTGTGCCATCTGCCGATACAGTCGCTATTTCTGGTGTATTGGGCGCAAATACGGCTGAAGAGATGGATTTAGTATGACCTTTTAATATAATAAAGAGCTTACCCTGACGATCCCATATCTTGGCATTATGGTCTCTAGAAGCTGTAACAAAGTGATCCCCAATAGAATTAAAATTTATTTCATTGATGGGAGCATCATGCGCTTTAAAAATATTGAGCGGCTTGCCCTTGCCATCTGCATTCGAGATTCTCACTATTCCATTGCGATCTGCTGAAACTATACTATTATCTTTTGGATTGATGCTAACACTATAGATTGGATCTTTTTCATTTTTATTGACAATGGTCTTAATAGATTTATTCTCTAGGTTTATTATTTTGAGGGTTCCATCACTAGAGGCAGTAGCAAGGAGGGTACCATTTTTGCTATAGGCAAGACTGTTGACATTGTCAAAATAGCCATCTATTTGATATAGCTGTCTTAATCTTGTCAAGATACTATTCAATGTAAGCATGGGAGCAATTGCCGGGTATTCCTGCAGAGGACGACCATCTTTTACTATCTCGTAAAGTTTTTGAGCATTATTATAAGCAAGCTTTAAGCTTTGTATCTGATCGTAATTAAATTCTTTTAATGCCCTTTGAGCTTCTATATTTAGTTGATTGCCCTCAATAGCTTCTTGTTGTTTTTTATATATAAAATAAGATAGAATCAACAATAAAACACTAAATACCGTACTGGCAAAAAGTATTTGTTTAGCTTGTAAATTAGCCTTTTGTAATATATTATTTGCTTTTTGTTGACTCTTTAGTTCAATTTGAATTTCTTGAGAGGCTAGCTTACGGCTATCTGCTAAAAACTGATAATCAAAATCGCTTAGATTTTTTCCTTTAGACCAATTTTCCGCATCTTCTAGAGCTTTTCCTCGCAATAATCGTGAAGTATCTTGAAAATTTGAAGTTTGCCAAGCAATTATACTTTCACTATATGGTCTGAGTTTTTGAAATTCCTGCTCAAGCCATTTTACATTGAATACAGATTGATAGATTCGATTATATATTCTCAGATGATTCTCTTGTTTAACTACCAAGCCAGATAATCTCAATTCGCTCTCTTGCTGAGTATTTTGGGCTATTGTACTTCCTTGAGTTAGAATATTTTGATAGAGCCCAAGAAGACTACTGCTTCTATCTTGATAGAAAAGAATACGATCTCTGATAGTTCGCAAATGCACCGGTTCATCTTGCCCCTCCCAATTTTTAATAATTTGATTTGTGATCAACTCTTCTACATATTCTTTCTCTTTTTCTTTTTTTATTATTCCTGATCCTTGAGCAATAAGATGACAGATTTTTTGGGTTAAAAACGGTTGCCCGGAAGTCCAATTCAGTATTTCTTGTAAAACTATATCCGGTCGATCTGATTTGTCTTTTAATCCTCTTAATAAGGGGGTAACTTCTGCTTGCTTAAAACCTGTTAATTCTATAGCATTACCAATATTAAAAGGAGTTTCGATCTTAGA
>CAIPYC010000086.1 GCA_903869185.1 uncultured cyanobacterium
AAGCGTGGTGGGGTCGGAACCTTCTGATGGTTCTTCTTGAATCACTTGGTTCAGCAAGCTCCAGAACGAATAGTCACCTGGAGCAACAAAGTTGGTTGGTAAGCCTGAGGCATTGGCAAACTTGATCGGTGGCGGATTGTTGGTCTCTGACAGTTGATAGATCTTCAAGTGCTTCTTGACTGACTCTACCCCAGGCTCGGTTGCACCGTTAACGAGAAAAGATCTAAAGAACATCCAGTTGCCGTAGGTTTTCGGACGTACGATGAAATAACCTTCTGGGATTTCTCCTTTGTAGCCTGGTGGGAGAATCAGGTACTTGCCGCCCTTACCCCTGTCAGCGCCCGTGATACCGATATCGGCAACCCAGCGATAGTAGAAGTCATTAATAGCTCCTAAAACCTTGGGAGGAACTTCGACAACTAACGGACCTTTCTTTGTATCGATCCAAATGAAGCTATAAACTGTATTGTCGTTAGCTGTTAACTCCACAGTCCTGGGATCAACCAAGTTCTCCCAGATCACGTTGGTTTTGTTATCGGGTCCGAACTTGCGTATCGAATCGCGCATGCCCGCCTGGTTGACAATGGGGATGGCCAATAGATAAGCTTGCAGCGCACGTGAACGATCAAGATTGTCATAGATTTTCTCAACGGTGTCAGGCAATGGAAAGCCATCGATCAGGTTTAGCGTACCGACAGAGGTATCAAGCTGGTTAGGTATCGCTACACCAGGCTGGATAGGGGTAGAATATTTAAAACTGTCTGGTTGTATACTTTTCTCAATTGGTTGCGCTTGCACTTGGCTGATTGAATGACTGGTTAGTATAAGACTAACCAATGTCCTGAGTGTAAGGCATTGTGCCTTGATTCTCTTTATTGCCATAATATTCTTGTAAAGGCTTAGTTAAACGCATCAACCTATGTATGATAGGTGAAAAATAGATTAATCTCAATGCAGTAGAAATATACTTATTTAATCTTGAAAAAGTAGAATTTCCTCCGAATTTTATTATGACTTTGGAACATAACCAGGTATAGTTTACGTCTAATCATTTTAATTTGGATAGCTATACTATAGTTGTCTTTTTTCATGGCTGTCACCTAGCCCCCGTAACATTCTTCCAGAAATATTTACTTCTCTGTCTTCTGGATGTGGCCATATTTTACCCTTGACATAGTTTTCCTTTGACAACTATACGAAACTAAATATTGTACTTAGTTATCTGCTATCTATGTTAAAACGACTGCTTTCTAAATTACTGGAACCGCTCCAACTTAGTATTCTATGTCTGTTGATATTGATCGGAATTGGCATTGGATTTGGTCCAGCAATCGCCCAACAAATCAATGGTACTCCTGGTTCCCCCAGTGCCACGATATCTATTAATGGGAAACAACTACCACCCCCACCTGGAAAATTTGCTGGAGTGATCAAGCCCAGCGCTACCGGGTCCAAACCCTACTGGCAACCGCGAGTGGTACCACCCAAGGGGGCACCTAATGTTTTGTTGATCATGACCGATGATTCTGGTTTTGGTGTTCCCAGCACTTTTGGCGGGGTGATTCCCACTCCTACCCTTGATTTGGTTGCCCAAAACGGCTTGCGCTACACAAACTTCAATTCCACGGCGCTGTGTTCTCCCACCCGTGCCGCCTTACTCACTGGACGCAATCACCATTCGGTGGGCTTTGGTGTGATCTCAGAACAATCCACAGGATTTCCTGGCTATGACTCGATTATCACCCGTGACAAAGCTACTATCGGCAGAATTCTAAAGGATAATGGTTACTGGACATCTTGGTTCGGCAAGGATCACAACGTTCCAGCTTTTCAATCAAGTCAGGCGGGTCCTTTTGATCAGTGGCCTACTGGCATGGGTTTCGATTACTTTTATGGTTTTGTTGGTGGTGATGCAAACCAGTGGCAACCCAACCTGTTTCGTAATACAACTGCCATCTATCCCTATGTTGGCAACCCCAAATGGAATTTGATCACAGCTCAGGCGGATGACGCGATCCAACAAATGAGACGAGTTCGCGCAGCGAATCCAGATCAACCGCTTTTTGTTAATTTTGTGCCTGGTGGAACCCATGCACCTCACCACCCTACCCCAGAATGGATCGACAAGATTAGCAAACTGCATCTGTTCGACGAAGGGTGGAACAAACTACGTGAGCAAATTTTTGAAAACCAGAAAAAGCTCGGGGTGATTCCTCAAGATGCTAAGTTAACTCCGTGGCCTAAGGATCTTTTAAAGGAATGGGACCAGCTCACTCCTGATGATAAAAAAATGTTCATTCGCCAGGCAGACGTTTTTGCAGCTTATGTTGCCTACACCGATCACGAAATTGGTCGAGTGATTCAGGAACTAAAGAACATGGGCGAACTGGAGAATACCCTAATCATCTATATTAACGGAGATAACGGTACCAGCGCTGAAGGCACAATGGTAGGGACCCCTAATGAAGTTGCCATTTTTAACGGGGTTGAGGTTCCCGTGGAAGATCAGCTCAAGTACTTTTATGATGCTTGGGGATCTGATAAAACTTACCCACACATGGCAATCGGCTGGGCTTGGGCATTTGATACTCCCTTCTCTTGGACCAAGCAGGTTGCCTCACACTTTGGCGGGGTACGACAAGGAATGGCAATCTCTTGGCCTGCACGCATCAAAGACAAGGGTGGCATCCGTAATCAGTTCCACCACGTCATTGACATTGTGCCGACAATCCTAGAAGTCTCAGGTATCAATCAACCAGATGTGGTAGATGGTATTTCACAAAGCCCAATTGAGGGGATTAGTCTCGCTTACACCTTTGATAAGTCGAACACCAACATCCCATCAAAGCACAAAACCCAATACTTTGAGATGTTTGGCGATCGCGCTCTTTACCATGATGGTTGGATTGCCAGTACTAAAGTCGTCCGTCCACCATGGCAAACGATTAAGCCAGCTCCTTCACCGCTTAAGTATCCCTGGGAACTCTATAAAATCACCGAAGACTGGACACAATATGAGAATGTCGCTGACAAATATCCTGACAAGCTTAAAGAGTTGCAGAATCTCTTCCTACAGGAAGCGGAGAAATATCAAGTACTACCGCTGGACAATACAGTTTTTACCAGATTGCTGGCTCCACGTCCTAGCCTTGCTGCTGGTCGCAATGTGTTTACCTACTCTGGAGTAATCACGGGAACTCCTCATGGCGATGCACCCAACATCCTTGACTCGTCTTATAACTTCAAAGCCGATGTAGATATTCCCTCAGAGGGTGGCGATGGCATGATTGTTACTCAGGGTGGTCGGTTTGGTGGCTATGGCTTCTACATGTTGAAAGGCAAACCAGTCTTTGTCTGGAACCTCTTCAATCTTAAACGCATTCGCTGGGAAGGTACAGAAACATTACCACCAGGCAAGCATACCCTGGAGTTCGACTTCCGCTATGACGGACTAGGTGCAGAAACATTAGCATTCAATCAGCTCAGTGGTGTTGGTGCTGGTGGCACAGGTGTGTTAAAAGTGGATGAAAAGACCGTCGCCACTCAGAAAATGGAGCACACTGTACCGTTTACTGTGGCATGGGACGAGAATTTTGATGTTGGTGCAGACACGATTACCTCGGTAGATGACAAAGACTATCAGGTACCATTCCAATTCAATGGCCAGCTGAATAAACTGGTATTGACGATTGATCGACCGAAGCTCTCACCTGCCGATATTCAAAAACTTGAGCAGAGTCAGAGGAATAATCGCGTCTCTGAGTAACCAGTTAGCAATCGGGCTTTTTTAATGATAGAAAGCCCGTAAAGAGGGACGGAAAATGGTTTCAGATTATGGAGTATGGTAAATGGGGTAGGAAATCTATAACTTAGCAACGAAATATAAATAGCACTGATGTTCGAACTTAGTTAATCTTAAAATAATGCTGAAAAACTTGTCTCATTTTCTCTTGGGAATTTTATCAGCTTTAATTGTCTCTCCTGCCTTGGCTGCTGACCAGATTGCTTTCAACTATCCCCCTTTTGAGGTTTTGCATTTTCCAAAGAGGCATCAAAGCTTTAGCCAGCAAGAGTTCGAGGCTCACAACGCAAAATGTAGTGTTTTGAGGATTTTTGCTCAGGCTCGAAAGTTGCGGATACACTTTCTCTTGTAGGTTGAACAGGTCCAAAACCTTATTATGCCTATTGCTGCAATGCGCCAGACATAGCTGGAGCAATGACAGTGCCAGCCCTTTAGAACCAGCATCAACAGTGTTCAAGAAAAATTGAATTGCAGAAAGAACATATTTGTATATTTTTGGCGCGTTGGGCTATCTTAGCCAATATGTAATTACATAATCATTGTTCTGGAGGTAACTCCATCGTATTTTTAGGATAAAGTGAGATATGTGCTGCATTTGGATCATAGCTACCTTCTCTCCCTTCGGGATGAAGCATTTTTAAACAATTATGAGTTGTATTATCTACAATTGCTAGATGTCCGTTTACGTCTAGACGCAAATAAGCATTGGGAGAATTGGGATATCTCCAAGTATCTGAAGCCCATATGCAGTTGTGCGAATGTTTTTTATCTGTTCTATCTTCTGACTCTTGATAAGCTTTATTGTATAAGCAAAAATTTCCATCATCTTGCATTATAGCTACACGCGCTTCCTCGGTCGTTGGTGTCCAGAGTACTGTACTGTCTTTTTCACAAAGAACCAGTTTTCCATTTTGCTCTAGGACTAGTTTATAATCTCCTATTGATAAAGTTCTAAGAGTATTGTTATAATCTTGGATTGATGTCTTAAGAGCATTCCGCAATGATGTTTTTGCTACTTTTTTAATATGGTTTGTTTCACCTAGTTTTTCAAGTATACCATCAATAAGCTTGACTAATGCTTCATCTAAGCCCGCATCATTCTTATTTAGTTGTGTACATTGAACCAAGGACAATGGCTTAAATAATTTTTCTAAATTATTATGGGTAATATAACCAAATAGAACAGGCACTAATTTGGAACTTACCCACGCGTAATAAATTTCAACTTTACACGGTTCAGAAGATAAACTTTCTTTAGTAATCAGGGCAACAACAACAGAACTGTTGTGTAATTCTGTTTGTATTTTTTGGCTCCATTTTGCCCCAGGAGCTATATTCTCATACAAGAAAACACTAGTTTCTGCGATACTTAAATGTTTGCATAAATATGCCTGTAATTTTGTAGCAATATTCTTATTTTTGCTACTGTGACTGATAAAAATTTTTTTTTCGTTACCTGAACTAGTAGAAGATCCCATTATTATTCAACATTCCCTAGATTATACCGACTTTTTCTAATTTACTTTTTCTATACTAAAACTATCATAATTAATACAAGATTGTCAATTATTGCGCTGACTTTGTTAGCCCTTCTGTTTTTAGGCTCACTGCATCGCTAATTCACTGGCGATCATCTCGGCTTGCTTTAATACTGTTTCGGTAGCTAGAAGCTGCATATCTGGTGGATAGCCAAATTGACGCAGGGTTCTTTTGATAATCACCTTGAGTTTGGCTTTGAAGCTCTCTTTGATTGTCCAGTCAATTGAGGTATTTTCCCTGACTTTCTGGGTTAATACTACTGCCAAGTCTCGCAGATTGTCGTGCTGCATCAGTTCCCTGGCAGATTCGTTATTGGCTACGGCGCTATAGAAGGCATATTCAAAATCACTCAAGCCCAAGTTTTTGGCTTCGGCATCTGAGGCGACTATTTCTTTGCTGATATTGATCAGCTCTTCCATGATCTCTGGTAGTGCTGATATTTTTGCTCCAGCTATCCCTGAACAAATTCGTCCTTTTACTTGGTTAACTCAAACAGATAAGTATCTATTGTTGGTTGGCAATAGTACGCATCTTTCCTTCTTAGAAGGAACAAATAATCTACCCCCAATCATTGTCGGACCGGATCCTGCTTTAGCACGTTTTTACCTTCAAGTTTTAAGCTTAGCTTTTTTTAATACTTATCTCAAGAATCAGACTAAATTTCAACTTTATCTAAATCCGACAGCCATCTCTACGCTCAGTAAAGATCCGCTACCTCTGCATATTCTCCCTTCTCTAACTCCTAAACAACTTCAAGAAGCTATTACTCAAAATTGACACAAGATAGTATTTTGGCTTTGCAATAAGCGAGCTACTTAGATTATGCTTACTTTTAATCTCTCCCAATCCTCGATTGACCTGCAATTGCAACCTGGGGTTGACAAAAACATTGCAAGACTGCTAATTTAGTACCATAAGATAAAAAGACAAGCACATATTTCAATGAAAAAATCAATATTCTTAGTAACAAATCTCTTAATTTCTTTATCTTCAACATTAATTCTAAGTCATCAATCATCTTCGGCTGAAACTTGTACTCCATTAGGAATAGTTGGTGGCAAACCTGGACAAACATACGTTCACAAAACTGTATCTCTTCCTAGTATTCCTGTCGGTTTTTTACGTTTGAAACGTGACGACTGGAACACTGATTTTTCAGTCCAAAGTGAAGTTAAGTATAAAAAATTTAATGCAATTCTAACACCGCAAACTCAAGGAAGTTATGATATTAAAATGTTTCTTAAATACAGTGATGGTACTGCTGATGAGGTCTACAAAAATCAGCCTGTATTATCGCCTAAAATACCATTATTTATAACAGGTAAGCCTCGTATGAGTAAAGAACCTTATCAAGTAAACGTATTTGTAGGAGATTTAGAATCTACAGGTAAATCCTATAATATTTCAGTTCAAGGTTGCAAATAATTGGAAGCGGAATATGTTTATTGGTAAGAACAAATCAATGATAAAACTACTTTGATCATTTCATAAGATACCAGATTAAGAAGGAACCAGACTGATAATTGTATTTAGGAATATTGAAAAAACAGTTGAGAAGAAAATAAACGAAAAAAGACTTTGAACTATAATGATTCCTCTCATCAATGTTTTATTTGCATTTACATCACTTACAGAATACCCTAAAGAGACAGTAAATGCCAGATAGAAAAAGTCTAAATAGCATGGAACTTTGGTGCCTGGAAAAATCAAGCCTCCACGCATTCCACCTTCAAAAGGGATACCATTTTCATCCTGAACGTCATAGAAAAGCCGACAATAATAAATTGCAAATTTAGTGGTTATCATTAACCATGACAAAATTACGGCAAGAATGCTGAGTGAAAATGGGAATATATGATCAACTATATCTTTGCGATTGTTTATTATAGAATTTAGTAATACACCAACGCCTAATGTGCTGGCAAATGTTATTACCCCTACCATTACAATCAATAGCTTGAGTTTTGATTTAAGTTTTAAAACTTTTGTCCTGGTAAACTCTCCATCGGCTGTCAGTA